>JADBYK010000015.1 GCA_020403045.1 Cytophagales bacterium | reverse complement strand
GGAACCTTATTCAATCAATACTTCAATTTCCTCTTGCAGAGCTCACCCCGATAACAATCGGGGCACTCGGCCACGGAACCTTATTCAATCAATACTTCAATTTCCTCTTGCAGAGCTCACCCCGATAACAATCGGGGCACTCGGCCACGGAACCATTTTTAATTACACAAAGCTAAAAAAACACCGGGGTATTACAACCATAAAAAAAAAAGGTGACCGAAGCCACCTTCTTCTGCTTATATACAGCAAGGCTTAGTTGCCTTCGCCTTTTGCCTTAGCTGCATTCATCTTTTCTTTCAATGCATTTAAAGCCTCGTTATCGCCCAAGGTAGACTTCTCTACTTCCTGATTGATCTTCTCAACAGTCTTTCCTTTAGGGGCTGCGGCTTTCTTAGGAGCTGCAGCTGTCTTCGGAGCTGCCTCTTCGGTAGACCACATCGCCTTCAAGCTAAGTACTATGCGCCTGTCATCTTTAGAGAATTCAAGCACTTTGAAATCGTAGGCTTCACCAGCTTCTACTTTTCCATTGTCTTCCTTCACCAAATTCTTAGCCGAACAGAATCCTTCAATTCCATATGGCAATTCTAATGAAGCGCCTTTGTCATTCTTGCTGATGATGGTACACTTATGAACAGAACCAATGGTAAAGATCGTTTCAAACGTATCCCACGGATTCTCTTCCATGTGCTTATGACTCAATGCTAATCTTCTGTTGGCAGAATCTAATTCCAATACTTGAACATCGATGCTATCTCCCACCTTCGTGAATTCGGAAGGATGCTTAATTTTCTTCGTCCAGCTCAAGTCAGACACGTGTACCAAGCCATCAATACCTTCTTCTAATTCAATGAACAATCCAAAGTTGGTCAAGTTACGCACAATACCTTTGTGGCGTGTGCCCACAGCATACTTGCTCAAAATCTCCTGACGTGTCCAAGGATCTTCTGAAAGTTGCTTTATGCCTAATGACATTTTGCGCTCTTCGCGATCGATCGTCAATACCACAGCCTCTAACTCATCACCCACTTTGATAAAATCTTGTGGATTGCGTAGGTGTTGTGACCAGCTCATCTCACTTACGTGGATCAAGCCTTCAACACCTGGTTGCAACTCAAGGAATGCACCGTAGTCAGCCACGTTCACAATTTTGCCCTTCACTTTAGAGCCGATTGCGATCTCTGTATTCAATGACTCCCAGGGATGAGGCGTTAACTGCTTCATGCCTAATGAAATTCTCTTCTTGTCACCATCAAAATCCAACACAACCACTTTCACCGTCTGGTCAAGTTTCAACAACTCCTCCGGATGGCTAATGCGACCCCATGATATATCTGTGATATGTAACAATCCGTCAACACCACCTAAGTCAATGAACACACCAAAGTTGGTCATGTTCTTAATCACACCTTCCAATACTTGTCCTTTTTCTAAGTTGGTAAGGATAACCGCCTTCTGTTGCTCCAGATCTTTTTCAATCAACACTTTATGAGATACAACCACGTTATCGTTGGTGTTGTTGATTTTCACCACTTTCACCTCGATCGACTTGTTGACATAAATATCAAAGTCGCGGATAGGTTTCACATCAATTTGTGATCCTGGCAAGAATGCTTCGATCCCGAAAACATCCACGATCAAACCACCTTTTGTTCTGCGCTTCACGAAACCTTCAATTACCTCGTCTTTATCTAAGGCACGCTGTACGTAATCCCAGCCTTTTACCAACTTGGCCTTTCTGCGAGAAAGAACCAATTGACCCATCGCGTTCTCACGCTCTTCGATAAACAAATCAACAACATCACCAATCTTTAAATTGGTCATGTCTTTGAATTCTGCTAATGGCACAAGACCATCTGACTTGAATCCAATATTTAAAATCACATCGCGGTCGTTGATACCTACCACGGTTCCTTCCACGACTTCGCTTTCGTTAACAGAGGCAACAGTGCCACCATATAACTTATCTAAATTCTGACGCTCTGTTTTGGAATAACCCTCTCCAAAGCCTTTGCTTTCGAAAGTATCCCAATTGAAGTTTTCTAATGACACGTTAGACGTGTTTGCTGCTCTGCGAACAGTAACGTCACGCACCATTCGGCTGATTCCTTCTTCCTCCTCCGCCTTTTTCTCTAATTTCAGCTCGGTCAACTCATCTTTTTCAAACAACTCCTCAGCAGCTGCGCCTTTAACCGCTTTCTTGAGGGGGGCATCATCTACCACCGGTTTGTTTGTTTTGGGGCCGAAATCTTCTGATTTTTCTCTTGTTACTTTTGCCATACAGGTAATTGCCCTTTTTTACATGCAGCAAATGGGCTGTTTTGCTACAAATTTGGTTGAACAATGCTGCTTCAAACCAATGAAACAGCCCCCCAGTTAACTGAAGGGCTGCAAAGGTAATAAAAATATCAAATTGTGCTTATTGTAACTCTTAAGGTTTTAATGTGCCCGCGGCATAGGCAACTACCACCTTTTGAAAGATGTAATCTAACCTCGGCCTGCGCCTTGTTGCTTGCGCCTGAACGAATACCTGATTGGCATTTTGATATTCAACAAAATTTGTCACACCCAGATAATAACGTTCAGTTTCCAACCGAAATACCATTTCTGCTGCCTCCAACTGAGATAGTGAAACCGAGTAGGTTCTCTTTACGAGTTTAAAGTTTTGGTGAGCCCGCAAAACATCTGTCTTTACCAGAACCTCGGCCTTCTTTCGCAAGATCTTGATTGTTCAAAAAAGTTGTCTTTTGCTAATATACACAGGCGTGATTCTGAAAAATTGTGTTCCCGACTTCACTTCCTGATCAACTCCTTTCAAAATGAAAGTTCGCTGAGAACGGTAATCAATGTACTTGTCAATATTTTTAACCCAGATTATGCAATAGAAATTCTATTGCATAATTGACGAATGAAAATCAACGATTTAGCCCCAAGTAAGAAAACCAAGTTGGTGATTTTCATTGTCAGGGTTTAACCTTGACAATACTGACGGTACCGTCAGTAT
>JADBYK010000014.1 GCA_020403045.1 Cytophagales bacterium | reverse complement strand
TCAACGATTTAGCCCCAAGTAAGAAAACCAAGTTGGTGATTTTCATTGTCAGGGTTTAACCTTGACAATACTGACGGTACCGTCAGTATTCGTCAACCCCCTGGGCAAACTATGCATTCCTAATGCATAGTTTGGGTTTAAAGACGTGCAAAACGGTCACGCCAATCCTTTCATCATAAATTGTGTTTTCGGGGCTACCCTCGATAACATCGATGTTAAAAGTAAAAACCTGTTTTGCGATGCTTGGATAGTCTGAAAATAGACCACTGTAATCCAAAAAATACATGGTATAGATTACTCCTTCTTGAGTTACAAACTCATAGGAGTAATCGTCATTTTCCTGAAGTTGATAGGGGTTTAACAAAGTTAAATCTCTTTTTTAACTCAGAAATCTTTCCTCCCGCTTTAAGGTGTTTTTCGATGAATTTTTTATCATCAAGCATTTTTTTAAAGATGGCCGCACCCTTTGAGTTTTCTTTTATCTCTATTTTTCTAATCGCACTCATGTTTGCAAAGGTATAAAATATTTAGCAACCCCCCCCGAGCACCAGATGAGAATTCGCCTAAACTACAATGGTATCAATAAGTCTCAATTCTCAATTCTCAAATCTCAAATCTCTCATCTCTTACAAATTCCTCAAACTCTCCTCCAGCGATTTAATCTTCGCCTCTGCATCTGCTTTCTTCTTTCGCTCTAATGCAACAACCTCCGGCTTGGCACTGGCAATAAACTTTTCGTTCAACAGTTTTTTGTCAAGCACCACGATGAATCCCTTTTGATATTCTATTTCTTTTAAAATAGACTCGCGCTCTTTTGCAGCATCGATTTTACCTTCCATCGGAATGTAAAACTCCAGTGTGCCGATAAGGAAATTAGTCGCATTCGCTACTTTGTCATTCACAAAACTCAACTCACTTAAGTTGGCTAGTTTTTTTATAACTGCGGCAAACGAATCGACCTGCTTCTTGCTGGCTATATTACCGATTAACTTCAATCCTTCTTTTGGAGAAATACCTTTCGCATTGCGTATGTTTCGTACTTGTGCCACTACCTCAAATGCTACCAATGCGTCTTTCGTGATAGCCTCATGAATAACACCGGGTTTCGGCCACGCCTCCACAATGATGCACTCCTTCTCTTTTCTTTCATTCAGTTCATGCCAAAGTTCTTCGGTGATGAAGGGCATAAATGGATGAAGAATTTTTAACAGACTCTCAAAAAACTGAACGGTCTTATCATATGTTACTGAATCGATCGGCTGACCACCTGCCTGCCGGTCAGGCAGGAACTCCGGTTTGATGATCTCCAGATACCAGGCACAGAAATCATCCCACACCAATTTGTACGTGGTGTGCAGCGCATCCGATATTCTGAATTTCGAATAGTGATCTCCCAGTTCTACAATGGATTGATTCAACTTCGACTCCAACCACTCAATGGCGATTTTGTTTTCTTGCGGTTGCTCGATCTTCACTACTTCCCATCCCTTCACCAACCGAAACGCATTCCAGATCTTGTTTGAAAAATTTCTTCCCTGCTCACACAACTTCTCATCAAACAACAAATCATTTCCTGCTGGCGAACTAAACAACATGCCCGTGCGCACCCCATCGGCACCATAGGTTTTAATCAAGTCGAGCGGGTCGGGCGAGTTGCCCAAGCTCTTCGACATTTTCCTGCCCAGCTTGTCGCGTACAATGCCCGTGAGGTACACATTTTTGAACGGCATCTCCCCGCGATATTCATAGCCCGCCATCACCATCCGCGCCACCCAGAAGAACAAAATTTCCGGTGCGGTAATCAAATCGTTGGTAGGGTAGTAGTAGTTTAAATCCGCGTTGCCCTTGTTCTTACTATCGCCAAAAACAGTCGGGTCGAAAACTGAAATCGGCCATAGCCAGCTTGAGAACCAGGTGTCGAGTACGTCTTCGTCTTGTCTCAGTTCCTCAATTTTGAATGATGAACCTGCCTGTCCGGCAGGCAGGTGTTGAATTTTGAATAGCGAATAAGCCTCTTCACGAGTCTTTGCCACTACAAAACTTCCATCCGGTGCGTACCAGGCCGGTATTCGCTGGCCCCACCACAACTGCCGAGAGATGCACCAGTCGCGCACATTCTCCATCCAATGCTTGTAGGTGTTTTTAAACTTAGGTGGAATCAGTTGAATGTTGTCGTTCATCACATTCTCCAGCGCAGGTTGTGTGATGTCTTTCATCTTCACAAACCACTGCAACGACAAGCGCGGTTCGATTACCGCATCCGTGCGCTCCGAGTGACCCACATTACTTTTGTAGTCTTCTACCTTGCTTAGCAGACCTTTCTCTTCCAGCTCCTTGCCAATTTTCTTGCGCGCAACAAAGCGGTCTTCGCCTACATAAATTTTTGCCAGCGCATTCAGCGTTCCATCATCATTCAAAATGTCTATGACTTCCAGCTTGTGTTTCAAACCTAACTCATAGTCATTCAGGTCATGAGCAGGCGTTACCTTCAAACAGCCCGTACCGAAATCCATCGCTACATATTCGTCTTCAATAATCGGTATGGCTCGGTTGATCAACGGAATCAACACCTTCTTTCCTTTCAGATGTTTGTAGCGTTCATCGTTCGGGTTAATGCAAACCGCACTATCCGCCATAATGGTCTCAGGCCGTGTGGTGGCAATCGTCACAAACTCACTGCTGCCTTCAATGGCGTAGTTGAGATAATACAACTTCGAGTTGACATCTTTGTAGTTCACCTCATCGTCCGACACCGCTGTTTTTCCTGCAGGGTCCCAGTTCACCATGCGCAGCCCGCGGTAGATGTACCCTTTTTTATACAAGTCGATGAACACGTCTATAACCGCATCCGTCATGGGCGGATCCATCGTAAACTTCGTCCGTTCCCAATCGCAAGAGGCGCCCAGTTTTTTCAACTGCTCTAAAATGATGCCGCCATATTTTTCTTTCCACTCCCAGGCATATTTCAAAAACTCTTCGCGCCCGATGTCCGATTTCTTGATTCCTTTTTCTTTGAGCATCGCCACCACGCGCGCCTCTGTGGCAATGGATGCATGGTCAGTACCCGGTACCCAGCAAGCCTCTTTGCCCTCCATGCGCGCCTTGCGAATGAGTACATCCTGAATGGTGTTGTTGAGCATGTGGCCCATGTGCAGCACACCCGTTACATTGGGGGGCGGAATCACAATCGAGTACGGTTCTTTATTGGGGTTGGGCTCCGAGTGAAAGAAACCCTTGTCCATCCAGTACTGATACCATTTGTCTTCTACTTCAGCGGGGCTGTATTTGGTTGCAAGTGCCATTGACGATTAAAATAAGAGGGCAAAAATAAGAAATAACAACGGACGAGCGATGGGTATTTTGAATTGTTGGCGGCCTGCCCTGACCGAAAGTGTCAGGGCAACGCGCTATCCGTTTCAATCTTTTTGCCCATGCCTCTTTGGCCTAGAGGCAAAAAGGATTTCCACTACTATCGCTGGCCGATGCCAGCACGTAGATTAGCTTTTCACTCAAAAGATGGTACGTTAAACAGGTGGCCAAAGCCAGCTATTTTGGAACGATTGACGCAAGTTTCTCTGCGTGAGTTTTGTATATTTGGGAGTTAACGCTAACGCAGATACATGAAGATTAAAACAATAGTGATTCTCCTATTTTTATTTGCTATTCATGTAAGTTATGGACAGCAAAAGAAGGATACCCTAATAACAAATTCGATAAACAGATTTGAGAAAAGAATCAAGAATTTAGAGATTAGAGATAACGATGAGATAAAAAACTCAATTGAGAATGTTAACAATAGAATATCTTCACAACAAGCTTTCAATGAACAAATTCTCAATGGAATTTCACTTCAGTTAGAATCGGCATCTTATAATTTGACAATATTCGGATTACTTTTTGCTATTGCAGCAATTGGATTTGGTGCTTACGTAACCTATGTTGAAAGGAAAGTTGTAAAAATCGGGGACGAGGCCAAAATTCTCCTTTCAAAAAATCAAAAAATAAAAGAAGATGTAGAGGAAATTAATAGACTCATTCAAAGTGATATTTACAACTTGTACTTAAAAATAAAGCGAGAGGAGACCGGGCACATAATTGAACGACTTATAAATATTCCAAAGGATGTTCTAAATGTTGGTGATAGTTTACTCGCTAGAGAATTGCAAGAAGAAGATTTTCCGAAACTTAAACGAGCTTATATGAAATTAGCTCGACAAGACAATGTAGATGATGATTATAAGGACTATTATAAAGTTATTTTTTTTCAGCATTTTCTAAATCTTACCTTAAAAGATGAGATTTTAAGAAAGGAAATGCTAGGGTTTATTCCACGTGGAATCGAGGCAGCTTTTGAAAACGATATGATTAAATCAACCCAGGATTTTACAGCTACTTTAGTTAACTATGGACTTGCGGGATATACTAATGAAATAAATCAATTCTTTAATGGACTGTCTAGGTCTGAATACAAAAATTTTGAAGAGGTATACAAAGTTCTATTCGAAAGTTTAAAATCTAAGAAGAACAGATTTGACTTATGGGACATTATCTCCGCATCACCTGGTAATGGAATAGCCAATATAAATTATGGCATCTTATTAAAAGAAAAGTATCAACACGAAACTTTGACCGAATCTGAATCATTGAGTTTACAAGAATTGGAGCGGATTATCGTGCTTGAACAACAAGGTAAATTGCCTAAGCAACAAATGCAGGAAGCTCAGAAAAAGCAGGAATAGTTGTATCATCATGTCTTCCTATCTGATGCTTACTATATTTGATTTATGGTTAAGCGTTTACTACTACGCCTTGGTTCGTGTCCCCACGTGTCCCCACGAACCATTTTTTCTTCAAACCAGCTCTTCTTATTGAATTTTTTTTCAATTACTGCTTATAATTGGCATACTAATATGATTTGTAAATTTGGCATTAACGGCTGGTAAAATTTTTAATCTTAGGTTTTGCCTTTTAGACATTATGTGTAGATATAAATGAAACCAAGCATAACCAAATACAACGACCTGCTCAATAACATCGGTCAAACCATTGAAACGGCAAGACTAAATGCTGTTAAAGCTGTAAATACCGAATTGGTGAAAGCCAACTGGAAAATTGGCAGACACATTGTTGAATTTGAGCAAAATGGGCATGAGCGGGCTGAGTACGGAAGTGATTTATTGGCTAGGCTTTCCAAAGATTTGAAGCTGCGTTATGGCAAAGGATTTGGCAGACGGAATGTGCTGGATATGCGTAGATTTTATGTAGCTTATCCAAAATGGCAGACAGTGTCTGCCAAATTAAGCTGGAGCCATTTTATCGTATTAATGGGTGTTTCAGTCGACACTGCTCGTAAATTTTATGAGAAACAGGCCATTCACGAAAACTGGTCGAAACGGGAACTGGAAAGGCAAATAGATTCATCTCTATTTGAACGGCTGGCATTAAGCCGGGACAAAAAAGGCGTTATGCTACTTTCAGAAAAGGGATACATCACCAACCACCCGACCGAAGTGATAAAAGACCCTTACGTATTGGACTTTTTAAGAATTCCGCAAAGCAACAAGGTTACTGAGAAAAACCTTGAGCAAAAGATCATAGACAATTTGCAATTGTTTCTTTTGGAGTTGGGAAAAGGTTTTGCATTTGTTGGCAGACAGTACAAGATTTCATTAAGGAACAAACACTTCTATATTGACCTAGTGTTTTATCACCGAATTCTAAAATGCTTTGTGCTGATTGACCTTAAAACAAAAGCGGTTAAGCACAATGACATCGGACAAATGAATCTTTACTTGAATTACTTTAAAGCCGAAGAAAGTGTGGTGGGCGACAACGAACCAATCGGCATCATTCTTTCGGCAGACAAAGACGAAGTATTGGTAGAGTATGCGACTGGTGGAGTTTCAAATAAAATATTTGTTTCAAAATATCAACTGTATTTGCCGGACAAAAAATTATTACAGAAACAAGTAAAAGCTATTATGGAAAAGGAATAGGCCAGCACGCACTTGTAAGAATATTTGCCAATTGAAACGCTGAACTCCGTTTCTTACAAGGTGACACGTAAACCAAAAATAGCAAAAGAGCTTCCAGTATGACGATCGCTCAACAAATATCACTTAACAAAACAAGAATGAAAAACGAAGACCTTTCAAAATTAACAGATCAGGAATTATTAGAAGAGGCAAAGAAGATGAAATCATTTTCTATTATTAATGCTTTGTTTAAAGGGTTCTTGGCTGGAGTTATAATTTACAGCATTATCAAAAGCAGCTGGGGTATGCTCACTTTGATCCCTTTGTATTTTATTCATAAAATGGTGAATGATCCAAAGAATAAAAGAAGCAAAGACTTGGAACGGCTGTTAAAAGAACGAAATTTAAAGTAGCCAGTTTTTTATTTTTGTATCATTAGGTCTTCCGACCTGATCTTTTCTGAGTTTGATTTATAGTTAAGCATCTACTGATAGCGCAAAATGCAAACAAAACAATTCACCTACCACAATCTTGGTTATTGGTTTCTCCTTCTTATAGTCTTGGCCTTTGCAGGGTTTTACCACACCTACTTCACAAAGCTGCTTGACATCAAGCCTCCCGTCATTCATATCCATTTTTTGCTAATGGGTTTGTGGATTTCGATGTTGATAGCACAGCCCTTTCTGATCAAGTACAAAAAATTGGGATCGCATCGATTGCTTGGTAAAATGAGTTACATATTGGTACCCTTGGTTTTATTGAGCGCGTGGTTATTGGCAAGAAGTGAGTATCATCGAAAGATTGCAAGACTCACAGAGGCAGCTTCGGCTTGTCTCAATAACTTGAATGAGTTTGAGATTTTGAAGAAGGCATCTACCAATCCGGCTACAATTGTTGCGTTGTTTGTGTTTGCAACGTTTTATCTACTGGCAATTTGGTACAGAAAACAATCAGCTAAGCACGCGAGGTACATGCTGGCTACAGCGCTGATACTGCTGGGCCCAACGGTAGACAGAATTATATTCATCAACTTAGGGATAAATCGTTTGCTGGGTAGTTCACCCTATTTTGTATCCATGCTAATGATCGATTTGATTTTGGCAATGTTGCTTTACCTTGATTTCAAGAACAAACGAGAAACCAAAACACTTACTTACTGTCTTTTGATTTTTGTTACCAGCCAGTTGGCGTTCTACCTCTTACCAACTTTCGATTGGTGGGCAGTGTTTGTAAAAAGCATGATGTTGCCAAACGCTTGGTGACGCTGGCGCAGAAGCCAAAGGTGAAGTAGAAGTTGTTTTTGAATTAATTTAGTGCTTTGTAAACACTGAAATGTATGAGTAAGAAAAGATTATCTTCCCAACAGACAAATCAATTGCTAACACTATTGGGTGATCGTTTCTCCAAAAACAGCAGTCGCGATACAGATTTGGAGTGGGCACCCATTCTGCAGAAGCTGAGAGATTCACCCGACAAACTTTGGTCTCTAAATGAAATGGAGCGAACAGGTGGCGAACCAGATGTCACTAGTTATGACAAGAAGACAAACGAATACATCTTTTGCGATTGTTCTAGCGAAAGCCCGGCTGGCAGAAGGAGTATTTGTTACGACCGTGAGGCGCTCGAATCCAGAAAGGAGAACAAGCCGAAAGATAGCGCAGTAGGGATGGCGGAAGCAATGGGCATAGAGCTTCTAACAGAAGAACAGTATAAGGCATTTCAAAAAGTAGGAAAATTTGATACGAAGACATCAAGTTGGGTGAAGACGCCTGCTGCGATCAGGAAATTGGGGGGCGCCATATTTTGTGATTTTCGTTACGGCCAGGTATTTACGTACCACAATGGGGCGGAGTCATATTATGCAGCTAGGGGATTTCGTGGGTTGCTAAGCGTGTAACTATTTTTTTTTCAATAGAATCCTCCCTTCACTACCAATGCGTTGGTTAGTGTCTTTTATTTTCTAAAAACAAACTCCTTCTTGTTAGAGTTTGTAACTGAATTCACCATAAATTTGATTGATCAAAGATAGGATAGTACTATGAGTGATATAAAGTTATTTGAAGCAAAGAAGGTTAGAACCCACTGGGACGAAGAAAAGGAGCTTTGGTACTTTTCTGTTCAAGACGTGGTTGAGGTATTAACTGACAGTGCAGATGTAAAGCAGTATATAAAGAAGCTTAGAAGCCGAGACCCCGAAATGTTCAACAACTGGGGTACAATTTGTACCCCGGTTGAAATGATTGCGGCAGATGGTAAAATGCGGAAAATACAGGCAGCTACTACAGAAGGCTTGTTTAGGATTATCCAGTCAATCCCATCGCCAAAAGCAGAACCATTTAAATTGTGGCTGGCGAAAATAGGTTCTGAACGGATTGAAGAAACGGAAGACCCTGAATTAAGTTTTGATCGTGCAATGGAAACTTATCTTGCCAAAGGGTATAGTAAATCATGGATAAACCAAAGATTAAAAAGTATTGAGGTTCGGAAAGAGCTTACTGATGAATGGGAAAAACGAGGAGTTAAAAAAGGAATGGACTTCGCAGTTCTTACCGACATTATTACCAAAGCATGGAGTGGAAAATCGGTTAAACAATACAAACAACACAAGACGTTAAAAAAAGAGAACCTTCGCGATCACATGACCAACTTGGAACTAGTATTGAATATGTTGGCAGAAGCAACAACCTCCGAGATTTCGAAAAGTAGGGAACCAAAGACCTTGGATGAAAGCAAAGTAATAGCCAAGCAGGGCGGAACAGTTGCTGGAAATGCGCGAAAGGAGATCGAAACTAAAACGGGAGAGAAGGTGGTGAGTAGTTTGAATGCAAAGCAGATAGCACAAGGCAAACCAAAAAAGAAGTTGAAGTAATGGATTATTGGTTAGTTAATGCTAGACTATTTCATCCGCCCATCCTCACCCTCCAATTGGCCGGATATAAATTGTTGATACGGTTCCCTAAGAGATTTACCCAACCGAGCGGATGGTTTTTATAAGTAACTAGCGCAAATCCTTTTTGTCCTTCACCAATCAAAGGCGTTTCTTTTCTGAGGTAAGCCAGTGCCTGATCTAATGACAATTCGATTTCAGTAAATTGATTTCTATTCAATTCGAGCGAAAGTGCCATGGCATGTTCGGGTATTAATTTTTCATGCTTGAGCATAGCTACTGCTGTGCCCTTTGTGACTACGTTTAGATTATTGGCCAGCCAGTTAATTTCAGTGCTAAATTGCTCCGGCAATGCAACTATCAAATCATCGAGTAGAATCAATTGATGGGTGTGGAGCAACCAATCGTTTACTCGCTCCGCTATTTTTTTGGAGACCAGTGGTAGTTGCGTCTTGGTACGCATCGTCACTTCTTCCGCCTCGTCTTTTTTTCGCAAGACGGAGATAAAAAAACCTTCGCCTTTTACCTTGTGCGGAAAAAAGCGATACCCATAGATCCCATTCTTAATTATTTCTTCAACACCCCAATCATTATTGTGCTCTACCCTTAAACTTTGAATTTTGAATTTTGAATTATGAATTAGCCATCCAATGTTTTCTTCATTCTCCTTTGCATTATACGTACACGTACAGTAGATTAAAATTCCATCTTGTTTCAATGCCGGCCACACATCAGCCAAAATACGTTGCTGTCGCTGCGCGCAAAGTGCTACATTGTCTTCGCTCCATTCTTCCATTGCTTTCGGATCTTTGCGAAACAGACCTTCTCCCGAGCAAGGCGCATCCACTACCATCACATCAAAAAATCCATTTAGCCGCTGGAAGTCTTTGGGATCATTGTTGGTCACCACCACATTGGCGTTTCCCCATTTTTGAATATTCTCCGAAAGAATTGAAGCCCGCGATCGAATGACTTCATTGCTGACCAACAGCGATTCTTGATTCAGTAGACTTAGCAGGTGTGTCGATTTGCCTCCGGGAGCTGCGCAAAGATCAAGTACGCGGAGCGGTTTGGTCAAATCGACTGTTTGCTTTAGGGCCTGTTCCAAAAACATAGAGCTGGCTTCTTGCACATAATAGGTGCCTGCGTGGAAGGTTGGATCTAGTGTAAAAGAAGGTCTTTCCGGCAAGAAGTAACCGAAGTCTGTCCAAGCTATCTTTGTCAGGTCGTAGGGTTTTTGTTTTGCCGGATTCAGGCGAATGCTGGTGAAAGAAGGCTGTTGATGAATTGCTTCGAAAGCAGGCCATTCTTCGGCCAGGGTAGCTTGCATTCGTTTTTGAAAGGCCTCAGGAAATTGCATTGGTCAAAAATATTGGTTGCGCAAGTCGGAAACAACCTTGAGGTATCTATTTAAAATCGATAACTTTGTCACATGCCTGTTATATCCATGTTTTATGGTCTGATTGTTTCGATGTACTACCTTGACACAAAGAAACATAAGCTACCTCACATTCATGTGAAATACGCAGAGTTTGAGGCAGTTTATCAGATACCCGAAGGAAACATCTTGGAGGGTTCATTGCCTTCAAATAAGGCGAAGCTCGTGTCTGCCTGGATTGAAATTCATTTGGATGAACTAATGGCAAATTGGGAATTGGCCTCGACAGGAAACAAAGTTTTTATGATTGATCCTCTTAAGTAATGAACCCGCGCGTTAAATCTGTTACCTACAAAAGTCCCTACCGACTCAGGATTTATTTTGAGAACGGTGAATATAAAGAGTTTGACTTTTCATCCTACTTGCACTTTCCTATTTATGCAACTCTTGTTGATGAATCAATTTGTAGAAATGTGAAGGTGATTGCAGGAACGGTGGCATGGAATGATGAAATTGATTTTGACCCCGACAGACTCTACGAAGAGAGTATTTTTCTTCAACCCGCATAATAAAGTATCCAATGACTATAAAAGCCAATAACCCAAAACTGAAATCGTGGGTAGAAGTACCTGCCGGATCAGATTTTCCGATTCAAAATCTTCCTTTCGGAATTTTTAAAACCGAATACCTCTCGCCCGTGGCGGGTGTGGCCATTGGTGATCATGTGCTTGACTTGGTCTATTTACATGAGAATGGATTTCTGGATGGACTAGGACTACCTGTGGGTATTTTTAATCAACGCTACCTGAATGATTTTATCGGGCTAGGCAAGAAGAAAACCCGGGAAGTGCGTGAGCAAATTTCGGAATTACTACAACACGACAACGATGAGTTGAAATCAAATTTAGCCGCACGTGAGATCGCGTTGATACCGATGAGTGAAGTGGAGATGCAGCTACCTATTCGCATCCCTAACTACACCGATTTTTACAGCAGCGAAGAGCACGCCACCAATGTAGGAACGATGTTCCGTGATCCTAAAAATGCATTGTTGCCCAACTGGAAACATTTGCCGGTGGGCTATCATGGAAGAGCATCTTCCATTGTTGTTTCGGGCACTGATATCCATCGCCCAAAAGGACAAGTAAAACCAATCGATAGCGAAATACCTTTGTTTTGCCCTTCTCAAAAAGTCGACTTTGAATTAGAGATGGCCTTTATCACCTGTACCGATACGAAACTAGGATCATCAATTGCTACCAAAGACGCAGAAGATCATATTTTCGGTTTTGTCTTATTCAACGACTGGAGTGCCAGGGATATTCAGAATTGGGAATACGTTCCACTCGGTCCGTTTTTAGGTAAGAATTTTGGTTCTACCATTTCACCCTGGATTGTAACGCTCGATGCGCTTCAACCTTTTCGGGTAAAAGGCCCCGATCAATTTCCACAGGTACTGCCTTATCTGGTAACCAATGGCGAAAAGAACTTTGACATTTCGTTGGAGGTGTTGATTAAGCCAGAGCAGTCAGACGAAACCACAGTGAGTCGGTCAAATTTCAAATTTATGTATTGGAATGTGAATCAACAATTGGCGCATCACACAGTTAATGGGTGCAACTTGCAAGTGGGAGATTTGTATGCTTCGGGTACGATCAGCGGGCCTTCACCCGGTTCATTTGGTTCGATGTTAGAATTGACCTGGAATGGTCAACGTCCTATGCACTTGGCTGATGGCACGGAACGAAAGTTTATTAATGACGGAGACACCGTGGTACTGCGAGGTCATGCAGAAAAGGACGGTGTGCGAATTGGGTTTGGAGAGTGCAAAGGAAAAATCTTGCCGGCTCTTTAGATTGAGCTGAAAGTAGATTTGTAAAATTCATTTGCATGAACAACTGTTTCCGAGATGATATGGAAAAAAGTACTGGTACGATCAAAAAGGAACACAAACTGATTCGTGATAAAGTATTACGTGGCTTGAGGCTGTCCTACAAAAAGCTTGTAAAAAAGCGCGCGCTTGAAAACGGTGACCTAGTATTGATGGTGAATGGTAAAATAAAAAATGTGAAAGCCAGGCGAATTAAAATTTAAGATCATCGATGATCATTGACCCAAAAGAAATTCCAGTTCCAAAACTACAGAGCTATTTGCAAGCTTCGGTTTCTCCACGCCCTATTGCGTTTGTCAGCTCTATCGATCGGGAGGGACATGTCAACCTGAGTCCATTTAGTTTTTTTAATATGTTCAGCATGAATCCACCGATTCTGGTTTTTTCTCCCTCCAGAAGAGTGCGGAACAATACAACGAAGCATACACTCGAGAATGTGCAAGAAGTGCCAGAAGTGGTGATCAACATGGTAAACTACCAAATGGTGCAGCAGACGTCATTGGCAAGTTGTGAGTATCCCAAGGGTGTCAATGAATTCCTCAAAGCCGGATTTACGGAAGTGAAATCTTCGCTCGTCAAACCACCACGAGTAGGGGAGTCGCACGTCTCTTTTGAATGTAAAGTGAATCAGGTGATTCCATTGGGTACTGAAGGTGGTGCCGGAAATTTAGTGATTTGTGAAGTATTATTGATTCACTTGGATGATGCAGTCTTGGATGAACAGGGTCGCATTAATCCAAACAAAATGGATTCAGTTGCTCGCATGGGCAGTGATTATTATTCTCGCGCTAGTGGAGAAGCGGTATTTACAGTACCCAAGCCCAATGAAAAAATAGGAATTGGCATTGATGCGATTCCTGAACACATTCGGCATAGTAAAATATTAACCGGAAATGACTTGGGAATGCTTGGTAATATAGAGAAGCTACCAGACGTGGAAAGTGTCAATCAATTTAAACTTAACAATCAGTTTACAGAAACCTCAGCGCTGGATACAGAAAGTAAGCATCAACTAGCCCAGCATTTTTTGGCTGAAGGAAATGTGGAAGCTGCCTGGAAGATATTATTAGGTTAGCAAGAGCAGCTATTTTCTTCGCTTTTTCACGGACAGCTCATGGTAGCCATAGGTAGAGTCTTTCTCGCGCTCAAACTGTATGTCAGTCAATTCTCCAATCACTATCTCAGCCGTTGTATAGATCAGGTTGTTGTCAAGTAGATGGCCACCCATTGTAGCCCCTGTGCTATCTGCGATGGATAGATGTAAGTGGGCGGACGTATTAGAGAATGTTCCCACCAAAGAAAGAATTTCAAAATGATCTTTTCGTTGGATTCCCGCTGATTGGTTAGCAAACCGAAGATTTGATTGTTCTAAGCTCCCCACACAGGTTACAATAAATCCAGCTTTCAGTTTTTCTTTCGCTGCAAAAGCCATCAATTCTTTTTTTAAGTCTTGATGCGGCTTTAGTCGAATGGTAAAGAAGGTTGACTTGCTAGATAGTTGTTGAGCCACACTCATATTCTCGATACATACAAGAAACAGAACAATTGATAACCAAGGCCGACATCTCATTTTCAAATTTTCAAATTGTCTAATCTTCAAATTAATTAAGGAAACCTAGGGAATTTTGAAAAATCGGGCTCACGTTTTTCTAAGAATGCATTCTTACCCTCTTTGGCTTCATCACTTAAATAATAGAGTAGCGTAGCATTACCTGCTAGTTCTTGAATACCAGCTTGTCCGTCTAGCTCTGCATTCAAAGAACACTTCAGCATCCGAATAGCCAGCGGGCTTTTCTTTAAGATCTTATTCGCCCACTCTACATAGGTCTCTTCCAGTTTTTCCAATGGCACTACTTTGTTAACCAGCCCCATGTCAAGTGCTTCCTTCGCATCGTATTGGTCACACAGATACCAGATCTCTCTTGCTTTCTTTTGACCAACAATCCTTGCCAGATAAGATGCACCAAAGCCCCCATCGAAACTTCCAACGATTGGCCCTGTCTGGCCAAAGCGTGCATTTTCAGCAGCAATGGTTAGATCACAAACTACATGCAGCACATGCCCGCCACCAATTGCCCAACCTGCCACAGCAGCGATCACCGGTTTTGAACTGGAACGAATCAATTTTTGCAGATCAAGTACGTTTAGTCTTGGAACCGTGTCATCACCCACATAACCTCCATGGCCACGTACACTTTGGTCACCTCCACTGCAGAAGGCTTTGCCACCCTCGCCTGTTAATATGATAACACCCACTTCCGGATCTTCGCGACAGATATTCATCGCATCAATCATTTCCTTGACGGTGAGCGGTGTAAACGCATTGTGTACACGAGGACGATTGATGCTTATCCGCGCAATGCCATTGTATTTGTGAAACAATATTTCTTGGTATTCGATAACGGGTTTCCAGGCGTATTTAAGAGTCATATCCTTTTTTGATGGTTAGTTTAAATTTATTGAATGCTTCTTTAGCTTCGTTCGGATCACTCTTTAGTTCAAGAATTTTAACCGTTCCTTCGAAGTTGAAAAAATCCTTCAGACTATTTTTTGTTTTCTTCAATGTGTCGAGTAAGATATAACTAGTACCAAACTCTTCGGCCAGGTTTTTTGCGGTGAGCTTTTGTTGCGTAACAAAATACTCTTCCGACTCAGGTAAGTCACCCGGGCCATCTATCATTTCGAAGATAATTCCTCCCTGATTGTTGACGACTACGATGTGCAGATTCGGTAGGTTGTAATTATGCCAGAATGCATTGCGGTCGTAGAAGAAGGCCATGTCGCCTGTGATTAAAACGGTGGGTACATCACTGGTCAACGCATTTCCTACGGCAGTGCTCGTGCAGCCATCTATTCCACTTGTTCCACGGTTGGCAAACACATGAACGCCTTTTTGTTGTTGAGTGAGGCCGATCATATTGGCATAACGCACCGCCATGCTATTAGAAAGATGTAGGTTGCAGCGCAGGGGTAACGATTGAATTATCTCTTTGAGTACAGAAATCTCCGCAAAAGATGCCTCTTGAAAAAAATCTGCGTGAGAGCGCTGCGTGCGATGCTCTTCCGCTTGCCATAGATGGAAGTAATTTGATTTCTTTTGATTTTCGAATTTTCCTGCTGGTTCTGCTGCCAGTAACGACTCAAAAAAATTCTCGACTGAACTTCGGATTACTCTTGTCAAGGATTGAAATGTATCCGGTACTGTTCCGGCTGGCTGAATATGCCAGTGTTCAAGTGGCTTGTGATTTCTGATAAACTGTTTGACGTTTTTTGAAATGACCGATTTGCCAAATGTGATTAGAAGTTCCGGCTGTAGTGATTCCTGGACAGTCTTACTGCTTTGACCGAGGAACGAGTCAGCAAACCGAATGGTGTTTTCGAATCCGTGGAAGTTTGAGATAACATCACCGACTACTGCCACGTGATATTTTCTTGAGAATCGCTCAACAAGTTTGATTAATGCATCATTGTATTCTTGCTGACCAGCAAGAACCATTACTTTTGAAAATCCAACAAACGACTCGGCTGATTCTTGCTTTTCAGCATTGGTTAGCGAGGTAGTAAGTATATTTTCTGAAATAATTCGAACGGTCTCTGAGAATTGAAATTTTTCACCTTTGGCAGGGTACAATGGCTCTCGAAGTGGAACATTGATATGCACAGGTCCGCACGGGAATTCTCTGGAGAGATTGATGGCTTCATTTACCGAGCGATTGATATACCATTGTGTATCGCTATGGTCGTAGTCTTCCGGAAGTTGAAAGGATTTTTTCACATGACCACCATAAATGTTGTTCTGTCTAATGGTTTGTCCATCCCATTGATCAATCCATTCTTTTGGGCGATCCGCAGTAAAAACAACAAGAGGAACTTCTTGAAAAAAGGCTTCAGCAATAGCGGGCGCAAAATTATAGGCGGCTGATCCAGAGGTGCAAACTAATACAGTTGGTTGCTGTGTTTGTTGAGCTATGCCGAGCGCTATAAATGCCGCACTCCGCTCGTCACTTATTGTTCTAGTCGCGATGGAGGGATGCCGAGTAAAAGCAAGGGTAAGTGGTGCACACCGTGACCCTGGGCAGAGTATCGCTTGCGACACACCTTTTTGGGCACATAGCTCAGCAATATCGTAAATCGGTTGTAAGCGGGTCATTTTAGTGGTGCAACGAGAATACGGTTAATGTTTTGTCAACAATGTCAGGAGGTTCATCATTTTCATTTCTGTTTCCTCCATTTCTTTGGATGGGTTTGAATCGATCGTTACTCCAGCACCGGCATAAAATCTAACGGTATGTTCCAGAACTTGTAAGCAGCGCAAGTTGACAAAAATACTGCTTTCTCCCTGGTAGTTGAGTGGTCCAAGATAGCCGCTGTAAAACTCCCGGTCATAACCCTCGTGCTCAGATAAAAATTGCAGAGAAGGTGCCAATGGCATGCCGCATACGGCCGATGTAGGGTGTAGTAATTTGAGCATCACGGATCCCAACTGGGGGAAGTTGATTTCCTTCATATCAACCACGTAGTCGGTTTTTAAGTGCATCACATTTCCAGCCACGATCGTTTTGGGACCCTGTTCCTGATACTCACGTACCCTTATTTTCTTAAAACAGTTAATGATATATCTACTTACCATCGCTTGTTCTTCAATTTCTTTTTGAGTCCAGGCCACTGACTTTAAATCAACCGCTGGTGTGTAGGGGAGGGTACCCGCCAATGCATGCGTTCTAAATTTTGACTCCCGATCTACGTTCACCAATAGCTCCGGAGTAGCACCTAGCCAGGTTCCGGATTGGGGAGAAGAAAAAACGGAAACAAATGCCTTTGGATGTTTTCGACAAAGCGTTTCAAAAGCGTCAATCAAATCAAACGTATCGGGTAGCTCCACCTCTTTATAACGAGAGGGAACAATCTTTTCGAGGATACCATGTTCAATTTGCTGGATGCCTTTCGCTACTACTTCCTTATAGTCAACAGGGATTTTTGAAGTTGAATTTTTTTTTGAAAAATGTATTCTATTTTCCGACCTTCTTTCGGTGGCACTCAAATCAGCCGAGTGAAGAATCGAGTGAGCTGTTTCTATCTGACCGTTTCCCTTGAATTTGAAAACCAGTTCGGCTTTTAAAAATAGTTTTTTTTGATTGGGTTGAAAAGGCGCAAATACGAATCCAGGCTCTGCATCCTCAACTGTGACCTCATCTAATTCAATCACACCGTTGTTGCAAATGAAAAGTACTTTTTCGGAAGAGTCAGGCGTTCGCCAGAGCGTAAAAGCTCCTCCCTCCATCAACAATTGGTTGATCGCATTTCTGATAGCAACTCCTTCATTCAACAACAGTTGGTTAGCCACTAACTCCATTCTATTTCTTATCTAAGATTGCCATTGTTATTCGGCTGATGCAAACTAACTCTTGTTGTTCATTGGTTATTTTGATTTCCCAAACTTGTGTTTTTTTTCCGAGATGAATCGGTCTGGCAGTTCCAAACACAAAGCCACTTCGGGCACTTTTAATATGGTTCGCGTTGATTTCAAGGCCTACACAGTAGTTTTTTGCGATGTCAAGGGTACAAACCGCGCCCACACTGCCCATTGTTTCCGCCAACGCAACAGACGCGCCTCCATGTAACAATCCCATGGGCTGATGTGTTCGGTAATCGACTGGCATTTTTGCTTCGATAAAGTCTTCGCCAATATTCGTGAACTCAATACCCAAGTGGCTCACCAGCGTATTTTCACACATTTTATTCGCTTGTTGGAGGGTTACACCCTGCTGAAAGATTGACATAATGATAATAATGGCAGTATGGAGTATTTCCTTATTTTTGCGCCCGATTATAAGGCAGGCAAATTAATAGAAATTGAGCATCAAAAAAATCTACATCATCCGTCATGGCCAAACGGATTTCAATCTACAAGGAATTGTTCAGGGAAGTGGGGTTGATTCCTCATTAAATAGTACTGGCCAAGCGCAGGCAAGAGCCTTTTTTGAGATGTATAGAGATGTGCCGTTCGATAAGATATACACCTCTGCCCTAAAGAGAACGAAAGAGTCAGTGCAGTATTTTATTGACGTGGGTATTTCCCACGAGTCTTTAAAGGGATTAAATGAAATTAGCTGGGGCTCAAAAGAG
The DNA here is from genome assembly GCA_020403045.1 of Cytophagales bacterium. Classification (GTDB taxonomy): domain Bacteria; phylum Bacteroidota; class Bacteroidia; order Cytophagales; family Cyclobacteriaceae; genus ELB16-189. The sequence continues at coordinate 530 of JADBYK010000014.1, read as the reverse complement.
GGTCAACGAATTACACCTGAAGAGGATGCCTATTATCACTGGATGCTGAAAGAGTGGCAAAGTGGTAACACGTCTGAGCGGATCACGGGTGGAGAAAGTCCAAATGACGTTGTGCTACGGCAGCGACCTGCTCTTGACTATATCATGTCAAAGGAGGATGAAAAAACGATATTGGTTTGTATGCATGGGAGAGCGATGCGAATATTGCTTTGTGAATTGTTGAACTATCCGTTGAAATGCATGGATATGTTTGAGCATCAAAACCTGTGCTTGTATCAATTAGACTTCACTGGCTCTATGTATGCCATCAAGAAGCACAACGACAGGACCCATCTAGATGTGCTGAGGGAAGTCGAGAAAACCCAGTTGGTTTGAGCTGCCTGAAGTTCTAACCTATAATTAGTTGTCCCTTAAAAAGCTTAAAGGGTTAAGATTAATGAGAATATGAATTGATTTTGGTTGAAAAAATCTGCAAGAAAGTAGAACTTTATGTCGAAAACCTTGCAGATTTTTATGCTCTCTACAAAAGC
>JADBYK010000013.1 GCA_020403045.1 Cytophagales bacterium | reverse complement strand
TGATCAAGGGTTGCGCTTGCTTTGGTTTAACCTGAGCGACTTAGTTTTTGCTGCGCTTTTTTCTGGCTTGAGATTTTAGGTTCGACAGCAACTCCTTGATTGTTTTTTGAGTTACCCCTTGACAATCAAGACAGTCGCTACCAAACTGTAACCTTTATTCTGTATGCTTTTTAGCGAATAAGGTAAGCATAACATTGCTGAGAGGGCGATCGCTGATTGGCTCGCTCAAACCCTAATCAATTCGTTAACCTCAAAATGGTCTTTTTGTACTAATAAATATTCGAGTAGAACGCTCAATGCGTTTGCTAGAGTGCATTTGAGACAATTTATCAAATTTTCGGTTTGAGAAATGAGCGAACCGTGAGTTCAGTGATTTTAGCTGATGTTATTGGTGATTTGGCCATGCCCACAAGGGATCGCCTTAATCATCCCTAACCCATCCTACGCCATCAGCGATCGCATTACCACTTCATAAAGGGTGGTGGACTGAAGGGATGTTTTGCAAACCACTCGCGTGCGCCTTTTATGAGAAAGCGGTGAAATCCCTTATTTGGAATGGCCTTTTTGACCTCGCTCACATAGGCGGCAGGAATGCCGAACTTAAAGAAACCAAGGGAGAAATCAACTAAATCGCCCCTTCTGAAGAGTTCCACCAGCGGATAGCGGTCTGTCTTGTAGGTGCGAACCTTGTGGTGCATCTCGACCATTAGTCCAATTTCCTCAGACCATTCCTGTTGCCCGGTTTCGGATAAGTACCTCTTTACTTCAGACACCGAAGGTGGGATGTAGTCCACGGTATGAGCCGACCAAAGACCTAGATCGTGAAAGCAGGCGGCGATCGCCAACTTGGTCTTTTCTTCTTCGGTGCAGGAATGGAGGGCCAAACAGAAATTGAACATTCGATAGACATGACCCCTGTAACCCAAGTAGTCATCACCGATTCGGTCTTTCCATGCAGCGAGAATTTCTTCTATGAGATCGTTCTTGGTCTCTATGTCCATGCACGCTCCTAGTTCGTAGATTATCTATTTATTGGCATTCTAACCCATTGGAAAAAGCTCCGAATAGATCAAGCCAAAGTCAGGTGCGTTACTTAACGGGCCTTTTTGCTTTTAATCATGATGAATTTGTAATTATGCGAAACGTTAAGCGTTGGCGTAAACCATGAATATTGCCAAACTTAATGAAAAGACCAGCATACCCAGCATACACTTAACACGGAGATCGAGCCATGCCGTTAACCAAAACGAACACAGGTAGTGCAATTCGGGGAAGAGTAAACCCCAATCAAGCACAACGAAGAGATTGCCAAGAAGTAATCGCACGAGTCAATTTTGCAGACTTGGGACGTGGTGCACGTACATTGTATACCGTCGGTGTCGCGCGCCTTGATATGCAGGGTCATACCGCAGAGGGAGATGCCAACCTACAGGTTCAAATTGGAGGCGGTACGGTAGCGGCAGCAATAATAGCGAATACCGTGCAGCGAACAACAAACCTAGAAAATCAAAGAGGGGTGAGTAATGGTGTCATTTCCGTGCTCACTCAAAGCCTGGACACCGGAACAGTTTGGAATCTGACGGGATCGCTTCCATAAGTACAATCGCCGCTCCAGCGGTTGTGTTCTTTAACTACAACACCCTATTTTAGAAAGTGTTTGTAAATGATTGTTTACAAACCTCGAAACAAATCTGCATAAGGGTTTCAGCACCTAATGGGTAAGCTTAGCCGCATTCTCCCTGATAGTTTAGATTCCTTGCTAGATAGGCATTTCGAGGTTTTTTAATTTCTGTTTATAAACATTCTCTAAAGACATTCCAGGTGCAACTTATGTGGAAAAGCGCAAAACTTCACTAACATAACAGGAAAAATCACAATGCCTCAAGCATTCACCCCAATACTCGACATACATACAACGGCTAACACCTTTGGACTCGACCAGAATTGCTACTACTGCTCAGTTGCCGCGCTCTCCAATATGACGGTCGAACAGTTCTTCCGCATTACGGAGATTATGCAGCAAGATACAGCGACACCTGACGAGATCGTCGCATTATGGGCGGCAGGCAACGTTACCAATGTAACATACACGCAGTTCGTCAGGGGAAATGATTTCGATCAGCACATTGTCCAAAAGATGCCACTGGGAACAGGACTTGGTCTAGCGTATACACGGGCAAATGGCTCTGGTCACATGGTTGTGTTAGCAAAGAACGATCATGGCATCGTCAAATGCATTGACTACCAGCAGAATCCACCAGCGATTGCAGACTTCCCACCAGAAGAAAACATCGTCAGCGTGCATGTTTTTTATAAACAACCCTAAGAGGATGTTTGAAAAGGGTCAAGCTTAACGAGAGAATAAGTGCGATCGCCGTTCTCTTGTTGATTAAACTTTAAAATTGTGATCGTTTTGGCTTTTAAAAGTGCGATCATTTTGGGAGAGTCAATTTTTTGGGAATGGCGATCGTTTTTTGTGATGACGAGGGGCGATCATTTTGGGAGAGTCAATTTTTCGGGAATAGCGATCATTTTTTGTGATGACGAGGGGCGATCGTTTTGGGAGAGTCAATTTTTCGGGAATAGCGATCGTTTTTTGTGATGATGAGATTTGGAAAGGCCATCTTGTATTACCATCTTCATAGCGCGATCGCCTTCATCTTATTGATTAAACCTTAAAACTGCGATCGCTTTGGCTGTTGAAAGTGTGATCGCCATTATTTTGTTGATTAAACTTTAAAATTGCGATCACTTTGGTTTTTGAAAGTGCGATCACCCATCTGTAGATTTAGATTAAGCAACGAAACCCAATAATCTTTGTTACAATATTCTTGTCATAAAGAAAGACCTCTAAAAATAGATTTATGCCAGAAATTACTCGATTTTACGGAATTATCATTAAACTCTTTTTTGCCGATCATCCACCTCCCCATTTTCATGCGATTTATGGAGACTATAACGCCCTATTTAACCTAGAAACCTTAGAAATCATCGAAGGCGACTTACCCAATAGAGCCACAAAAATGGTTGTAGAATGGGCAACAATCTATCAACCAGAATTATTGAAAATGTGGAATACTCAAGAATTTAATAAATTACCACCTTTGAAATAAAATAATGCTTTACCCCAAAATAATATCAGCCAAAATCATTGAAAATTACACTTTATTGGTGCATTTTTCTAATCATCAAGCTAGAAAATATAACTGTGAAAAGCTACTGGAAAAAACAATGTTTTCCCCGCTTAAAAACTATGCTTTCTTTAAAAATTTTCAACTAGATCCATCAGGTAGTGGAATCATTTGGAATGATGAAATTGATATAAGCGAGTATGAAATTTGGGTCAATGGGATTGAACTACAATTGTAGTCTTCTTGTTGAGTAAATTTTAAAACTGCGATCTTTTTAGTTTTTGAAAATGCGATTTTGGCTTTTAAAAGTGCGATCGCTTTGCTTTTTGAAAGTGCAATTTTGGCTTTTAAAAGTGCGATCGCTGTAACTGTTGAAAGTGCGAGCATTTTGGGAGAGTCAATTTTTGGGGAATGGCGATCCCGTTTTGATGAGATTTAGAAGGGCGAGCATTTTGGGAGAGTCAATTTGTGGGGAATGGTGATCTCGTTTTGATGAGATTTAGAAGGGCGATCGTTTTGGCTGTTGAAAGTGCTATTTCCGTCATCTTGATTGATTAAGGTTTAAAAGTGCGATCATGTATAATCCAAAATGTTATTAATTAGATATAAAATCTCGATAAAATGGAGATAGAATGGGACAATAATAAAGCTGCTTCAAACTTGATCAAGCATAAGATTGATTTTGAAGATGCAAAAAATATTTTTCTAGACCCCAACCGTCTGGAAAGAGAAGATAAACGTGATTATGATGAAGCTAGAATCCAAGTAATCGGTATAGTTAATCAAGTAGTTTTATTTGTCGTCTATACCAAAAGAAACGGCAGATATCGTATTATTTCAGCAAGGAGAGCCAATAAGAATGAACGACGACAATATTACCAGAGTTAAACTTGATCCCAAAAATGTTAGTCATGGCAAGACAGATTGGGAAAAAGTTGAAGCAATGACGGAGGAGGACATTAATAAAGCCGCCGAAGCAGATTCGGACTGTCTCCCCCT
>JADBYK010000124.1 GCA_020403045.1 Cytophagales bacterium | reverse complement strand
CCCCAATTTTGGCCAGAAGGTACATATCCGATGAGAACAGAGGGCTTTGACGAAAAAACCCACCGTGGATCAGGAGAGTTGAATCTTATACCCCAGTTTTCATTCAGTCTTGCCCAGGGAAATCCATCTGGCGCATTGCCTGAAAAACTGAAATAAAGGGCATTGGCAGTGGTTAAGTTGGTTTGCGCAACTGATTTTATTGAAGTGAGTGAAATCATTAATACGAATAGATATTTCATAAAATGAACTGGTTTAGTTTTTAATTTTCATTAGCAACAAATCATTTGTCTTCTTCAAATCGGTTATCTGTTTCTGATGTTCAATCACATACAACGTCAACTCCTCCACCTTCTTCAGCAGCAGCATATTCATCTCGCCCAGTTGCACACCGTTTTTTTCCATCTCTTTGGCAGAGGGCACTTCGGGCAGGTGTTTGTTTTCTTTGATGTAGGTTTCTATTTCGGATAAGGGTTTTAAGTCATAGGTGGGCTCGAAGACATAATCGGGAGGTCTTGTAACTGCAACTTGTACTTCAGTACTCCAAGTTTTTCCATTTACGGCAAGTTTGAAAGAACCGGGGTCGGTCGTGCCAATGCCTACACTGCCGTTAGAATTAATCCTCATTCTTTCAAAAGCCATAAATTGGCTGTTCGTTAAAGACCTTGTCACATTCCCCGTACTAGGAGCTGTAATAAAGGCAAGCCCATCTCCGTTTGGATGTATCATAGCTGAAAAATCATTTGCCCCAATCTGTGATACTTTCCATATGTTGTTGACGGGATCCCAATATGCATTTGAACCAAAGCTGCTTCTGGTATAGCCATTTTCTTGGTCAATGGTATTGTCTGCATAAGTAGTTCCAACTGCTATCCTATTGCTTCCAGCAATCTCCAATCTTGCCTGGGGGTTAGAAATTCCAATACCTACATTGCCATCTCTATCTACACGCATTAGCTCTGTGAGAGTTTGCTGGCTTGATGCATCGTTAATACCAATTGGTGTTTTTCGATAAAGCCAACGAAACCCATTGCCAGACCCCTCAAACACGGCTTTATCAGTATAGATATTAGAGCCATAGTAAGAATCCTTGGGATCATTGTCATTCCGGAAAGCATTGAACCCAATATAGCCAGCCCATTTATAAGCATTACCACCCCAATTTTGCTCGTAAGTCCAATCTACGAATAGTGGGCCTTTTCCAGCTTTTATCCTGCCTGATACATCCAAAGTAGATTGTGGTACATTGGTACCTATGCCTACATTTCCATTTTCCTTCCAAAACATATACAGCTTTGATGCATCTTTATTGTACAAGTAGAGATTATCAAGCCCCATTTCTTGAACGAACCTAACTTCACCACTACCGCGACTTATACGTAACTGCTCGCCCCCTGGGCCATCGGCAATTTGGAGTTTTGATAATGGGGTGATGGTCCCAACGCCTACGTTGCCACCATTTAGAATTGAAAGTCTTTCTATTCCACCACCATCTATAAATCCGAAGCGGTCTGTAGCTGTAGTCTTGAAATACCTAATCCAAAACCCATTGAAGGCAGACCCATCTCCTGCATTAAAAAGGAGGCTGGACTGACCGCTGGTATTGCTGTTTCCCTTTCCAACGGAGAGTGTTGGATTATTGGAACTATGGATTTGAAGCAAGTGATCTGGTGATGTGGTGCCTATGCCCACATTTCCAGAGGACATGTTAATAATTAATCCTTTTGTCCCAGTACTCCAATCAGCTAGATATAAATGCCCGGTAGCACTTGTCCAAACGCCACCGGCTATTGTACCTCCAGATAAACGTAGCTGTCCCCCCGCTTGGTTTATATCCAATTTTCCAGCCGGTGAAGTTGTGCCAATTCCCACGTTTCCTGATGCTGGAAATGTGTTGTTTTGCCCTTTTGCAAAAAGGCAACAAAAAAGTGGAGCAATACAAATAATACGTATCTCATTGGGTGATTGGTTTAAGTTCTTGACCGTTGCTTTTTACCGCATAACTCCGTCAACAACAGTTATTCCAAAAGTACAGCCTGATTTCCTCGATTCACGTGGAGTTTTGCGAAACGAGCCAGTATGTAATATTAGTTACAAAAAAGAAGTTCAATAAATACGCGAATACCCCACAATTGGGGTATTGCATTTTTACTTATTATTACAGTTGACTGTTTCGTTTAACCTTGTATGAAAAAAGCTAAACTATTGGTTGTTGATGATCACCAACTTTTTCGCAAGTCGCTTGTAAGTTTGTTAGCGATTTTTCCAATTAACCTTACTTTTTTTGAAGCGGGCAGTGGCTTGGAGGCGTTAGACAAACTAAACAGTGACCAAATTGATATCGTCTTGTTGGACATTCAAATGCCAAGCCTGAATGGCATTGACTGCTTAAGGAAAATAAAAGAGTTGCATCCACAAGTTAAGGTGATTATTCTTACTCAGTTCGATGAGCCTGCCTTGATTGTTCATGTGGTGGCGTTGGGTGCAGACGGCTTTCTTTTAAAAAACACTAGCCCTAACGAACTGGAAAAAGCAATTGAAACCGTCATTAAAGATGGACAATATTTTACCGAACTCGTACACGAAACGCTGGCATTGAATGTTGGAAAAAATGGTGAGCGCCTCGCGCAAATTGATATCTCACCGCGAGAATTCCAGGTGGCAAATCTGTTGAAAGATGGACTCGGTACCAACGAGATTGCTGAAAAGCTTGGCCTGGCACCATCTACTATTAGTAGCTACCGAAAATCCATCATGCATAAAACAAAATCAAAAAACATAGCCGAACTGGTGAAGCTGCTTTTTACTACGGGGTTGGCAGTACCAGCAATAGGTCGCAAATCATCAAATTGAAAAATAGTAATCCAAACAAGAAGTAAGGTGGCTGAAAGAACAACCACTAAAGTTAACCCAAAAAACGGAGGTTGGAACAATTTCTCCTACCTTTGTGTTGGAAGTGTTGGATGTAAATTGATGATAGGCAAAAAGTAGGTGCCAAAGTGTACAACTAGCTGATTAACAAACAATGAACATCTCGCTTTCAACAAATCAGAAATCTAAAATTATAAATCTTAAATAATTGTTATGGGAAAAACCTTAGAATTGACCGATGCAACGTTTGATGAGACCCTGAAAAGCGATAAGCCTGTTTTAGTAGACTTTTGGGCAGAATGGTGCGGCCCTTGTAAAATGATTGGCCCGGTTGTAGAGGAATTGGCTAATGACTATGAAGGAAAGGCAGTGATCGCGAAGTTAAATGTGGACGAAAACCCACAAGTGACAGCTCGTTTTGGTGTGCGCTCGATCCCGACATTATTAGTTTTCAAAAACGGCCAAATCGTAGACAAACAAGTGGGCGCTGTGCCTAAATCAGTTTTAGCTGGAAAATTGCAAGCTCAGGTAGCTTGAGAATTTGAAAATTAGTCGATTTGAAAATTAGCCAATGATGAGAGTCGTTGGCTTTTTATTTTCATGCTGTGGCGTCCCGCATGTGTTTGGGGCTCTTACTTAATAATTGTGATGCTACTTGGCAAAGGCTCTCCACCTACGGATTTAGCAAAATCCCAGATCAATTTTCGATTGTAAAATAATTGATCCGGAATTTCTCGATCTGAATCAACGAATCTCCCATTGAATGAGTAGGTCACCGTGTCCGTTAAATTAGCACGCAAGCGAATAAGCGTCATTATTGGTTTTTTATTTCCAAACCGAACGGGCAATCTCAAAATTAGGCTGTTGCCTTCTACATCTCCATTTTCTTGCACACTAACAGCATTCTGGTCATTGCCGTAATATTCTTCTGTTCGTATATCGTTTACTTCAACAATTGCTCTTACGGAAATCTCAGCTGGCTTAAAATAATTAGCGGTGGTTGAATTGAGTAAGCTAGCCCCTTGGCTTGTTTTATAATACGTGTGAACATACCATGAGTCGCGAGGTGGAGGATTTCCGCAGCCACACTTAGGAACACATGAAGTGAACAAGAAGGAATTGGCGCAGATTGTTAAAACGCAAAAAAAGAACCGAATCGCTATCTTCATAACCCGGAGGTTTACTTTTTATGCAACAAGAACCATCGAATATAACTAAAAAACGCAAAGACTGAACTAGCACTATGTTATTCTCTTAAAGCGCCCCACAATTTCCAGCACCGCAGGACACACCAATGTGTTTTTAAAAGTCAATTCAAGAATTTGCACCATCTTTTTTCGATTGGTGTGTGGATACTCGCGACAAGCTTTCGGTCTATCTTCATAAACGCTGCAATAGTTTTCCGAATCTAAGAAAGGGCAGGGAGAAGATTTTAAAACAAAGTCCTTGTCTTCGTCTACTCGCAAATATTTTTCAACAAAATCGCCCGGCTTCATGCGCAATGATTTGGCCACTCGTTCGATGTCAGTTTGGTAAAAAATAGGGCTGGTTGTTTTGCAGCAATTCGCACAGGTAAGGCAGTCTATCTCTTCAAAAACCTCTTCGTGCAATCGATGAAATGCATCGTCAACAGCTCTGGCATTTTTGCTTTTCAGTTTCTGTAAAAACGTGCGGTTTTCAGCCGACTTCTTTTTTGCCTCCCCAGCGAATTTTGATAGATCCATGATCAGGCGGAGTTGCGGGCAGCATTGATGATTCCGAACATACTTCGAATAATCAGTTTACTATAACGCTGTTCGTGCTTTTTGTTGTGCTCATTTAAATTTCGAAGATTCATAAGTGAGGATTGTTGGATCGCAATCAACGGCAAAACAATTTGTTCTCGCAAATGTACCGACTGTCGAATCGTTGGATTGTTCCCCATTAATTCGCTAAGACCTGAAACGTCCAACGTCTCGCTCTTGGACAAAATAAATTCAGCATACATTTTTTCCCAGAACTCACCGAATTCAGGATCATCGCCAAGGTAGGCGGTTGCCTCATAAAATGTCTTCGTCAGCGACATCATGCTGTTTCCCAGCAACGTTCTAAAAAATAATGAGTTTTGATAGAGTTCTTTCAACTGCCTTTCTTTCCCTTCTTGCTGCAATGCATTGAGCGCACTTCCAACGCCATAGAAACCCGGAATGTTTTGCTTCATCATTGCCCACGAACCCACGAACGGTATCGCACGAAGATCTTCGAACTTCAGCCCCTCGGACGCGCTTCGCTTCACTGGTCTTGACCCAATATTCGTATCTCCAAAAAACGAAAGGGGCGTTACTTTTTCCAGATAGGGAACGAACTTGGGATGATGCTTCAAATCAAGGTAGGCTGTGTAGGCCTGGTCGGCTAAATGATCAAGCAGGTTTTTGTCCGCGTCTGTCATTTGCATCTCCGTTCGGGCAAAAACAGATCCTTCCAAACCTGCTGAAATCAACTGCTCTAAGTTGTATTTACTGGAAGCTATTTTTCCAAAATTTGAACTAATCGTTTGCCCTTGCACGGTCACTTGCACTTCTTCGTGTTCAATTGTGTCGCCTAATGACGCATAAAAGTCGTGCGTGTTGCCGCCTCCACGTGCCGGTGGTCCTCCCCTGCCATCAAAAAATAATGCCTTTAGTCCATATTGTCTGGAAACTGCTGTAAGGTTTTCTTTTGCTCTAAAGATGGACCAATTTGCTCGCAAGTACCCGCCATCCTTCGTTCCATCAGAGAAGCCAAGCATGATGGTTTGATGATTTTTTCGCCTGGCCAGGTGTTCCCGATAGGCTGGAATAGCGTAAAGCTCTTCCATGATAGCGGGCGCGTGAGCCAGATCATCGATGGTTTCAAATAAAGGAACGATATCCAAATCCAATACCTCTTCTTTTCCAATCAATAGCCGGGCCAGTACAAAAACTTCCATCAGATGCAACGCGCTTTGGCAATTGCTGATTACATACCGATGGCAGCCTGCTGCTCCATTTTCTTGCTGGATTTTTTTAATGGCCAAAACACTCTGAATCGTTTCATTCACCAATGGATCATCAAAGTCAACAAAAACCAAATTCGCTTTTAAGGAAAGCAAATAGTTAATCTGCTCGTGAGAAGGCAGTTTTTGGAATTCTGCTGAAGAGATACTTTTTTTAGAAGCACTCAATTTATCAAGGATTGACATCCAAACGTAATCGTGTTTTCGGCTGTCCTGCCGGATATCAAGTGCCGCAAAGTGGAATCCAAAAATTCTCACTTTGATGATAAGCGCATCTAACAGTTCCAAAAACAAACCATCGTGCTCGGCAACGAGTCGATTTCTCACTTCATTTAGTTCCACCAACAACTCATCGGATGACGTATAATTTTTTTGCTGGCGGAAGACCAACCCATACACTTTTTGCTCAATAGCTGTGATCCGTTCTGCTATTCCATGAAAGGTAAGTCGTCTTCGCAGCAAGCGGATATCTTTGTAATAACATTTCAATATCGATTCCTGTAGCCGTGATGCAACCTTTACAGTAATCTCACTCGTTACAAATGGATTCCCATCGCGATCGCCACCTGGCCAAAATCCAATAACAATCAATCGATCGTTCTTCCAATCAGGTAAGGGTATTTCTAATCCAGCGGCAAGCGAACTAACAATTTCAGGAATGGAATGGTAGAAAACGTTCTCCAGATACCAACACAAACTTAGCGCCTCGTCATAAGGAGTTGGTTTGTTTTGATTGATAAACCCGGTCTTCCCTAATTGTTGTAGCAGTAAATTGATTTGATTGACATCGCTCACCCGAATGGCATTTTCCAAATCAGTGAGGATACCCAGCACATTGCCCGGATAAAACTGGGTAGGGTGCGCAGTAAGCACTATTCGAAGGCTAAACTGATCGAGTCGGGATTTTAGATCAGCCTCTTTCTTCTCGATTTTTGTGCGAAGCAACAAAGCCGGTACCGTGCCTTTTCCATTGAGGTTGTGCACTTGCTCAAACGCTGCGTCTTCTACGGAGTCAAATAGTGCCACCTGTCGCTCGATGTATTGAATAAAACTAAACAACAAGTCAAACTGCTCTTCTTCGGTAAGTGTGGGCACCAGCTCTTTAAAAAACACCTTAAGAATTTCATCAGCCGATTTGCCTTTGGCGAAGCCGGTTGTACAGTATTGCTGCAAAAGCGGCAACAAGATTCCCGTGCGACTCACATTTCGGAAAGGCAAGTTGAGAAATAAGCTATTGTAGATATGATAGCGAGAACCTACCGTCTGGTCATAATTGGGCATAATTCGAATGTGTGTACAACGACTTTATTTTTATTCACATCAACCTGATGAATAATTCACATCCATCCTTTGCAGTTCGCTTCAATTTAGCATATCTTTTCATTTCGGATATCACAACTATGAAGAAAATATTTTGGTATTTTATCGCATTGCTGCTAGTTAGTTCTTGTTTGGGGTACAAGGAATTGCCGGTGGAATATGATTACAGTTACAGGGGTAATTTCAAACGATACCGGACATTCAGCATCATGAGGCCGATTGGTGTTGTTGATTCAACCATGACCAATGCCGTAATTGAAAAATCAATCATCGCTCGGATGAAATTTCTGGGATACCGGCAAACGGCCAGCAAGCCACACTTAATTGTCGGTTTCAAAATGTACTCGGATAGCTTGAAGTTCAACGGCTACAACCAGCCCGAAATTGAAGAGTGGGCGAAAAGACAAGACGAAAATCTGAATTACGATTCCAAAAAACTAGATATGAAAAGCGGAACGCTGCTCATTCAATTTTTTGACAGGCGTCAAAATCGCTCCGTCTGGCAGGGATACGCCACCACACTTTATGGCAATATTGATTTTAATAACCAACGGCATCTCCGTAATGCGGTGATCTCCATTCTAGATAAATATCGTTTTTGGGCCGAGGGCTTTGTAGAGGGTCAGGAAGTAAAAGAGACTGAACTTTAGCTACGGCCAAAAAACCCTTAAAATCGACTAAAATTCAGTTTTCGCTTTTGGAAATTAGTTTTACCTTTGCACACCTTTTTAAGGAATAGAATGTCCTATGGTGTAATGGTAACACTGCAGATTTTGATTCTGCCTTTCTAGGTTCGAATCCTAGTAGGACAACAATAGAAAACCCGCCTCCTCAACTGGTGCGGGTTTTTACTTAAAATATGTCAGTAAAGATATTTTCCGGGCGGGCCACTACATACTTGGCAGAAAAGATTGCAAACGCATATGGCGAGCGCTTGGGTACGGTTGACTACCAGCAATTTAGCGATGGCGAAATGTCACCGCTGATTGGCGAGTCCGTTCGCGGACATGACGTATTCATTGTTCAATCAACGTTTGCGCCCGCTGATAACTTTCTAGAACTTTTACTCTTAATTGATGCCGCAAAACGAGCGAGCGCACTTAATGTAAACGTGATCATCCCTTATTTTGGGTATGCACGTCAAGATAGAAAAGACAAGCCGAGGGTGGCTATTGCGGCAAAGCTTATTGCCAATCTCATATCAGCATCGGGTGCAAGTCGCATCATGACGTGTGATCTTCATGCTGATCAAATTCAGGGATTTTTTGACATTCCGGTAGATCATCTGGATGGCAATTACATATTTGTACCCTACGTGAAGTCGCTGAATCTTCCCAACATCATGTTTGCCACTCCCGATGTAGGGGGAATTAAGAGAGCCCGGAGCTTTGCCAAATTTTTTAATGCTGAGCTTGCTGTTTGTGATAAGTACAGAAAAGAAGCCAACAAAATAGAATCCATGCGATTGATTGGCGAAGTAGAAGGCAAGGACGTTATTTTGATTGATGATTTGGTGGACACGGCCGGCACTATTTGCAAGGCAGCTGCTTTGTTGAAAGAAAAAGGCGCCAGTTCAGTTCGCGCCATTTGCACCCATGCCGTCCTATCTGGAAAGGCATATGAGAATATTCAAGGATCAGTACTGGAAGAGTTGGTCGTTTCTGACACAATTCCGTTGAAACAGCAAACTTCAAAAATTAAAGTATTGAGTGTCTCGGATCTTTTCGCAAAAGCGATTCGCAAAATTCATGATCATGAATCAATCAGTTCATTATTTATCCGTTTGTAAACAATTTAAACTAAAACAATAAAAAATTATGAAAACCATCGAGATTATAGGGTATCGCAGAGCAAATCTCGGCAAGACTGACTCTCAAAAAATCCGTGAAGAAGGCAATGTGCCATGTGTACTTTACGGAGGTAATGACCAGATTCATTTCTACTCGCCAGTGATTTTATTCCGTGACTTAGTGTACACCAATGAGGCGCACTTTGTACACTTGAATATTGAGGGAGAAGAGTGCCAAGCCATCATGCAAGAAATTCAATTTCACCCGGTAAGTGAGATTATTCTTCATGTGGACTTTTTACGCATTACAGACGCACGCAAAATTAAAATGGACATACCCGTTCGCTTAGTTGGACAAGCACCTGGTGTTGCCAAAGGAGGCGCGCTCGTACGTAAGCGTGCATCGCTAAAGATTTATGGTTTTGCGAAAGACATGCCTGACCATGTTGATGTTGATTGTTCATCTCTTGATTTTCACCACGCGGTAAAAGTCGGAGACATGAAAATGGCTAATCTTGAATTCCTCGACCCTAAAATGGCGGCCATTGCCTCTGTTGAAGTGCCACGCGCTGCTAAGTTAGCTGAAGAAGCTCCTGCTGCTACACCTGCTGCTGGAGCCGCTGCTGCGCCTGCTGCTGGAGCTGCTGCGCCTGCTGCTGATGCGAAGAAAGCCGAAGCACCAAAGAAAGATGAGAAGAAGAAGTAATCAACTTTCGATAATTGAAATAAAAAATCCTGCCCATGGCGGGATTTTTTATTTATGTATTTTGCAAGGGATCTAATTTGCATCGCTATTATGAAGTATCTGATTGCCGGCTTGGGAAATATTGGCCCGGAATATGAACTTACAAGGCATAACATTGGTTTTTTAACATTGGATAGATTCGCTGATCTCCACAAAATTCATTTTACGACCGATCGATTGGCGAATAAAGCAGAACTGAAGTATAAGGGAAGACAATTGCACCTCATCAAGCCCAACACGTTTATGAACTTGAGCGGAAAAGCGATTGCTTATTGGCTGCAAGACTTGAAAATCCCGAAAGAAAATTTATTAGTGGTAGTTGATGAACTTGCCTTGCCTTTTGGGAGTTTACGGATGCGTACAAAGGGAAGCGCGGCAGGTCACAATGGTTTGAAAAATATTGAACAACTATTGGGTGGGCAAGATTACAGCAGATTGCGTATGGGGGTTGGAAATGATTTCGCTAAGGGGCAACAAGTAGACTATGTACTGAGTAACTTTAGCCAAGAACAGTTTACAGAGCTGCCAACAATCATGGATAAAGCGGGTGAAATGATCCTCTCCTTTTGTACGATTGGGGCAGAACGAACAATGAATTTTTTTAATACCTAACATCTATGGATTGGATTCAAATAGCTGGGCATGTTGGTGCATTCTTAAGCAGCATCACGTTTATTCCACAAGTTTATAAAGTCTGGAAAACGAAGAGTGTGGGTGACTTGAGCTTAGCAATGCTCCTAATCATATCATCTAGCACTTTGATCTGGTTAATCTACGGTATTGCACTCATGCTATGGCCGGTCATCTTGGCCAATGGAATTATTTTTTGCTTGAGTATGCTTCTGATCTATTTCAAGTTTGCCTATTCGAAGAAATAGGTGAAGGCAAATAGTTATCGGCCGCTATTACATGGCGAAAAAAAATTCCTTTGTCAGTCAACACTTTTTGAGGCGGATACGACATAATCACAGGTTGTCTCCAACCAAAAACAACTATGACTCGTATATTTGCCAACACCAATAAGCACTATGAAAAACCCATCATCATTACTAGTTACCTTATCCGTATCTTTTGTTCTCTTTTCCTGCAATGCACAATCAAGCAAAAAACAGCAGGCTGATTTAAAAATGAACCTAACCCCGCCTACAGGCATGGCAGTAGCTGCCTTCGCGGAAGGATGCTTTTGGTGCTCGGAACATATTTTCGAAGCAGTTGACGGTGTAGATGCTGCGATATCAGGCTATGCGGGTGGCAACACAATAAATCCGACCTATGAATTGGTAAATACCGAAACGACCGGTCACGCAGAAACAGTGCTGGTATATTATGATCCAAAGAAAGTGAGCTATGCTGAGTTGCTCAACGTTTTTTTTACATCACAAGATCCCACCACGCCCAACCAACAAGGACCTGATCGCGGTAACTCGTATCGCTCCATTCTATTTTACAGCACACCAGAAGAAAAAGAGTTGGCAGAGAAGGCCAAGGCTGCCTATGCCCCAAAATTCAAAAAACCAATTGTGTCAGAGATAAAGCCACTCACCGCTTTCTACAAAGCGGAAGACTATCATCAGGATTACATTGAGCACAACCCATATAGTCCGTACGTAATGGGAGTGTCTATTCCCCGATACGAATTGTTTAAGAAAACATACAAGGGGAAATTAAAGCGATAGGTTTTTTCCTAAAGATTAATCCCAGATTATGCAATGCTGACGGTACTGTCAGCATTGCATAATTGACGAATGAAAATCAACGATTTAGCCCCAAGTAAGAAAACCAAGTTGGTGATTTTCATTGTCAGGTCAGACGATAAATGTCTGACTCTGCCCGAAAGCGTCACGAGGTTTAACCTTGACATCCGCCTCAGGCGGATCGTCAACCCCCTGGGCAAACTATGCATTCCTAATGCATAGTTTGGGTTAATTTGAGCAGAAGTAAGTGCTTTTATCTTGTACAGCTAAGACTACGTTTAACCGAAATTATGCAATTGAATAGACTGTTGCATAATCGCTGATTGTTACTACCGGAAAGAAAATCGAACAAATTGCCGATGACCTCTAGGCCTATTTAGTAGTTAACCTTTATAACTTATTCTGTAAATCACCCCCGCATAGTCATCGCTTACCAACATTGACCCATCGGGTAGCAGCAAAATATCCACAGGTCGTCCCCAGACTTTTTGCGTAGCTTCATCTAACCAACCACTGGCAAACGTGGTGTAACTAGTGGCTGCGTTCGATTTGTCGACTTTAACTAGTCGTCCCTTAAAAACTCATTTTGAGTAGAGGTTGATTTTTGAAGGCTAAGAAAAGTGTTTCAAAAAGTTGGGTCAAAAAGACGCTTGGATTTATTTTCCACTTGTTGATCATCCGTTTGAAGTTCATGCCTGCTGCT
>JADBYK010000123.1 GCA_020403045.1 Cytophagales bacterium | reverse complement strand
AGTATTTGAGAAAGAATCGGCTGTCCGACAAATTTTTTACCTTTATTCATGGCTATGTGAAGTGTGGTAACTAAACGTAACCATAAAGGGCGACCTTAAAAAGGACGCCCTTTTAAAATTTTAGTCGGACAATAGTGATTTATTGCATTTAAGCGCAAATCTATGGAGGTTAGAGAACCAATTGTAGCTTACAATAAAAAACACCTTACCATTGAGGAGTACTTAGACTTCGAAGAATCTTCTGAGGAAAAACATGAGTATTTTCAAGGAGAGGTATTTGCGATGGCTGGGGCAGGAGACCCTCATAATGAGATTTTCTCAAATTTATTTCTTGAACTTGGAAGCCAACTAAAAGGAAAAGGCTGTCGCCCTTACGGTAGTGACAAACGCCTTCACATTCCTGAGAATACTCTTTTCACTTATCCCGATATCTCGATTTATTGTGGTGAAAAAAAGAAATTCGAAAAGAACGAAAACACATCCCTAATGCCAACAGTTCTCATTGAAATCTTATCACCAAGCACAAAAAACTATGACCGAGGCGGAAAATTCAAATTGTATCGCGATATCCCTTCCTTAAAAGAATACGTTCTTGTTGATTCAGAATCTATCAGTGTAGAGATTTTTAGATTAAATTCAGTCAATCATTGGGAATTGGAAGAATACAAATCAATCGAACAAAGCCTTGTGATTGAAGCCTTGAACGTGGCCTTACCATTACGTGACATCTACGAACATACTGAACTTCATTAAATGACTGAAATGCACTCTACAGCTATTGTGAATAATAATACTCGATAATGACGAAGGAAGATCACATTAAATATTGGGTTACTACATCCAAGAATGATTGGAAAAGAGCTGAGTCATTGTTGAAACTAAAAGATTATGCCTTTGCCCTTTTCTGCTTGCATTTAAGCATTGAAAAATTGGCGAAAGCTTTGTGGATAAAAGAACACGGAACTGATTATCCTCCACGAATCCACATTCTCATTACGCTTTTCTCACAAACATCTTTCAAGGCAAATGACGATCAACTCTTACTGATGAATGAATTAAACTTTTTTCAAATGGAAGGGCGTTACCCTGAACACGCCAAGAAAATTCATAGAATAGCAGGGGCTGCTTACACAAAGGATTTATTTGTAAAAACGAAAGAACTAAAGCTATGCGCACTAAAGATGCTGCGATAAGGTACGCACAAAAATATCTGTTGATGACTAAAACCCTCAATGTTAAAGTTGAGAAGGCCATTCTATTTGGCTCTTATTCCAATAATTCGCAAAAACAATACTCGGATATTGATTTAGCCATCATTTCAAAAGACTTCTCAGAGAATCCGTTAGAAAATTGGAAAAAAGTTGGATTGGCCACAATTAAATATCATCGTATAGAGCCACACCTATTCACCTGGAAGGACTATCAGGGGAATAGTCCATTTTTGATTGATGAGATTTTAAAAACAGGAATTGAAATTCCTATACCCTAAGATGCAAAAAATACACGCTACCACCATTCTTGCTGTTCAGCACAATGGCCAAGTTGCCATTGGAGGAGATGGGCAGGCAACCATGGGTAACACGATTGCCAAGAGCAACGTAAAAAAAATTCGGAGGCTGCAAGATGGTAAAGTGCTCACCGGTTTTGCAGGTTCCACTGCGGATGCGTTTACACTACTCGATCGATTTGACGAGAAACTAAACGCGTATAGCGGCAACATGAAGCGTGCAGCTATTGAGCTAGCCAAAGACTGGCGCACTGATCGCTTCCTTAGAAGACTGGAAGCCATGTTGATTGCGGTGAACAAAGATGAAATTCTGGTTATATCCGGAACAGGAGACGTGTTGGAGCCCGATCATCAGGTGGCGGCTATTGGTTCAGGTTCCATGTATGCGCAATCTGCTGCCTTGGCGCTAAAAAAACATGCTCCTCATTTGACAGCCGAAGAAATGGTGCGAGAAAGCCTGACCATTGCCGCTGACATTTGCGTTTATACCAATCATAATTTAGTGATTGAGAAAATCTAGATTTTGGATGAAAAACTGGTTCTTCATCTGTCTTTTCTGTTTTCCAATTCTTGCTAACTCACAAGACTCTGTCACCAACAATATTCTTTCAACTAAAAAATTTCGCAAGGGAATCTATTCTTCATTCAAAGAATTCAGGGATAATTCACCCTCAACGACCAATGAATTTCGGGTAGAGGCTGATAGCAGCAAATTTGATCGATACAAGTTGCTGTCAACAACGAACAAGAAAATCAAGAACGTTTATGGGTTTTGTGATGGGACTTATTTGTACTTGAATGCAAGAACATACGGTCAGGGAAACTATTTCGTAAGAATTTTAGCACTTGGAAAAATAATCTACTTTGAGGATAAACGCGGTAAAAAAAATGCATTTGCCAATGAAATGAGTGGAGTTGCCGTTATGGGCGGTGCAATAGGTGGAGCACTGGTCGGAGCTATGGCTTATGGTTTTGGGGGGAGAAATGCCAATGAAAATCCAGGCTGGGTCATTTATATGGCGGATGAAACCGGGGAACCTTTTATCTTAGACCACGTCACCTTGAGCTCAATTTTGAAAGAAGCTGACCCTCAGCTGAATCAAGAATTCAAGAGTAGAAAGGACAAAAATAGGTTTAATGTATTAGTTGATTTCATGAACCAGTTCAACCAAAAAAAATAACTCAAACTAGATCTTTCAAAACGGCTGCAAATCGAGATCAGCCAAACTCTAAAATTCAATAAAAGACATCACAACTGATCTGTTGGTGGCAGCTCTTCTGGTAAAGAATGCTTATCTTCTAATAGTATAACAAACGGCTTAAGTGAAGGTGAATAAGAAAGTAAAATTTTCAAAATTCCGACAGCCGGTACAGCTAGAATCATTCCCGCAATACCCCAGATCTTTCCTCCCACCAGCAATGCCACAATAGCTGCCAGTGCATTGATGCTGATTTTTGAACCTGTGATTTTGGGCGTAATGAAATTTCCCTCTAAAAACTGCACAACACTATGTACAGCGATCACACCAACCGCATACCACCCACTGTCTTTGGTAACCAAGGCTACCAATGTGGGCAGAGCAGCGCCTATGGTAATACCCACATAAGGGATCATCGTCAACGTGCCTGAGAGAAACCCAAAGAAAATGGCATGTTCAATACCTAATAGTAATAGTCCAATGCTGTTTAGTACCGCTGCTATCAAAGTAACCAGCGTCAGTCCTGAGATATAGCCGCGAATGACAGCCTGAATTTCCGACTTCCATGACAAACTTGAGGTAGGCCAAACGGCCAGCAAAAAATCATTGAATCGCTCGCGGTATAGCAAAAACAGAAAAATATAAATCGGTACCTGAACAAAGAAGTAGGCGAAATAAGATGTGGAAAGTAACAGCGATCCAAAATAGGACGAAAAGTTCTTCAAGCCGCCTTTCAATAACTGACTTTGCTCATGTGTGTCAATTTGAAACATAGTATTTACCTGCTCACTGGTTGAATTGATCAACGTCATAAACCGGCCCTCTAAATCGGGAAGGCTGTTAGAAAGACTTGTAATCTGAGCAATCACAAACCAAGAGATCAGCAACATGACCAGGAACGCAACCAACAAAACAAGTACAATAGAAAAAACCCGACCTGTCTTCTTTTCAAATCGCTTCGCCAGTGGAAGCAACACCATTGAAAAGAGCGCGCCAAAAGCAATCGGCATCATAATATCCTTAGCGAAAATAAGGCCTGCGATGGCCAGGGCAACCACCATCAATGTTTTATAAATCCTATCCAATTTGTTTTGAGTTACTTCCATTTTTTCTGCTTTTAAGAATTTTCGATAGCCTGTAAAATGACTGCGCAAGCTTCCCTGATTTCAAGTTCTGTAATAGTGAGAGGAGGTGCAATACGGAAACTATTAGGATGCGAGAGAAACCAATAGCAGATCACTCCGTGCTCCTTTGCATATTGCACAATTCGATTTACTCGGTCTTCTGAATCAAAATCAAATGCGAAGAGTAAGCCAAACCTTCTTACTTCCTTTACTTTAGAATGGCGCAATAAATTTTCGATCAGTTGACCCTTTGCCTCTACCGTTGCCAGTAGATTTTCTTCGCCAATAATTTCTAATACAGCCAATGCTGATGCACAGCATACGGGGTTTCCGCCAAAAGTAGTAATATGGCCAAGCATAGGCTTTGAGGCAAGTGCTTGCATATTTTCAAAACTTGAAATAAAAGTTCCAATTGGCAAACCTCCCCCAAATGATTTAGCTAGTGTTAAGATATCGGGCACTACATCAAAATGCTCAAACGCAAACAACTTTCCCGTTCGGCCCATGCCACACTGTATTTCATCAAAGATCAACATCGCCCCTGTGTCGGTGCATTTCTTTCTAACCGCTTGCAGGTATTCTTTGCTGGGAATACGTACTCCTGCGTCTCCTTGTATCGTCTCCATGATCAGGCAAGCCGTTCTCTCTGTGATGTGATCCAAATCAGCATGATTGTTAAAATCAATAAATTTTACATCCGGAAGCAAGGGGCGAAAAGATCGTTTCTTTGCTTCGTTCCCAGAGACGCTCAACGAGCCATGGGTACTACCATGATAACTCTTTCGGCACGCAATCATTTCCGTTCTGCCGGTCACTCGCTTAGCTAACTTCAGAGCTGCTTCATTGGCTTCCGTACCGGAATTCACAAAATAGCAGCAATTCAAATTGGCCGGAAGAAGGCTCGTCAATTTTTCAGCAAGCAAATTGGAAGGTGATTGTATGTACTCACCGTATACCATCACGTGCAAATACTTGTCGACTTGGTCTTTTATTGCGTTTACTATTCTTGGATGACGATGCCCCACACTGCTGACGGCAATACCCGAAATCATATCGATGTACTTCTTGCCGGTGTGGCTATAAATGTATACCCCCTCTGCTCGTTCAACAGAAATTAAAAAGGGGTGCGGAGAAGTAGGTGCTAGCTTCTTAAAAAATATGTCCTCACTATAATCCATCCGGTAAATCTACTCTTCAAGTTGTGAAAAAGTAAATGAATAAAAAAAGCCCCGATGATTTTACTCATCGAGGCTCACACTAAACACCCAATCTTTAATATTCTTATACTAACCCCGACTGTTGGTTGTCCGACTGGGCAACTAAAAAAGGCTTATAATTGATTCGAACGTAGGAAGGAGGATCGACCTCAGCCTGTGGTTTATACTTTGCTGGCTTTGCCTTTCCTTGGAGAAAAGCAAAAAATGGCTGCTTTGATCCTTGGGTTCTTTTCTTGGCCAAGATAAAACAGACCTTACTGTTTATTTTTTTTATCTGTGATTTGTATTTGCTTTTGAAATGCTTAGCCTTCGACTTATGGAAACCCTTTGCATTTACCGATTGAGAGATCACAATACCAGCAAGAATTAGGGCTGCTAATACCAATAGCTGCTTAACTCTGCTTCTAAGATTGACGTTTACTGGCTGTTCCATGTTCCTCGGGGTTAATGGGAACAAATGTCAGCGTCTGGCCTGTTACTATTTTGATGGAATAATACCAAATCCTACATCCGTACAATCGGAAACCAAAAGGGGTTTAGTTCATTTTCTACCTGCAGAGATGGGGATAAATTCCCTAAAAAAAATGAGTCTGTAGAATGAACCCAGATTATGCAATAGAAATTCTATTGCATAATTGACGAATGAAAATCAACGATTTAGCCCCAAGTAAGAAAACCAAGTTGGTGATTTTCATTGTCAGGGTTTAACCTTGACAATACTGACGGTACCGTCAGTATT
>JADBYK010000122.1 GCA_020403045.1 Cytophagales bacterium | reverse complement strand
TTATCGTCTGACCTGACAATGAAAATCACCAACTTGGTTTTCTTACTTGGGGCTAAATCGTTGATTTTCATTCGTCAATTATGCAATGCTGACAGTACCGTCAGCATTGCATAATCTGGGTTTAAACTTGTCATAGGCGTTCTCATCAGCAACCCACTAAAAATAATGATACTTGCCGCAAGTCCGATGGCTAGGCCGCCAATACTGATAAAGGAGTAGACTTGATTTTTAAGAAGGCTTCTGAAAGTGATTTGGACATAGTTGCGGAATATCTTTTGAAGTTGGTTCGCGCAACCTGTTCCCAAATCAATGCCAAGGATTTTTGCGGTAAAATTGGATGAAAATCTCATTTTTCAGCCTGCCCGGAGATCAAATATGAACGAATACGTCCACAATAGGTCAGTTGATATGACCGTGGTACTTGAGCTCTTTCTCCCTTTCCAGCTCTTCTTTTTCGCGCTTGATCCGCACTTTTGCAGCCGGTCCTACCATGATCGGTACGGTCTCGACTTCTACATTGGCTAACTCAAGGCCGTACATTTCTTCCGTTGAAAGACTGTGTCTTTTGATGAAGCGGTACCCTTGAATAATCACGTTATCGAATGATGATATTTCACTATCTACGGATGCCAACGAATGCAACATCACAAATTTAAAGTCGGCTGGCATGCTGTGTTTTCGCAGCGAATCATAATGACTCACCAAGTCGATCTCCGCATTTTCAGCCATATCGTGCAGGATTTTTGCAAACAGTAAATTCACCCTATGATCTGCTTTGAACCCAAGTTTGATGCGAACAAAAAAGCATTTTTTCGGAACGATCGTATCAACGGAATACTTAGAAGAATAAGGGCTGTCCACTGTGTCCACATGTACAAACCAATATACATCTGCTTTCTTTGGCCGTTTTTTAAAGATGGAGTAAATGATATTAGAGTCAATGTATCGCTTACTATCTGCAACTGCCATATACACCAGATTGGTAGCTTCTCTTGGAATCGATGCATCGGCCTGAAGATCTTGAATCATAGGCACATAATGTTTCAAGTCAACAAACTCAGTGTGCCGGTCTCTCAGTTCCCGAGCTCGCAGCAGGATGAACATCATCAAGAAGAAAATTAACGCGATTGAAAACGAGAACCAGCCACCGTGAGAAAACTTACTCAAGTTAGAAATCAAGAAAGCAATCTCAACAGTAAAAAATACGACAGCCAACACCGTAGATCGGATGGTGGACTTTTTTACGGTTGAAAAATAGTAAACTAACAACGAGGTGGTCATCAACATGTCGAACGTGATGGCCAAGCCGTAGGCTGACTGCATTCTGTCAGAAGCTTTAAAATACAGCACTACCAAAATGCAGCCAAACATCAAAATCCAGTTGATGGCAGGAATATAGATTTGCCCCTTCATCTGACTGGGATAGCGAACTCGTGTGGCTGGCCAAAGCTTTAATTTCATCGCTTCGTTGACTAGCGTAAAAGTACCCGAAATCAATGCTTGGCTGGCGATTACAGTTGCCATAGTGGCAACGATCACTCCAAAAATCAACAACCAACCAGGCATCATGGAAAAGAATGGGATAGTTTCGCCTAGTGGTTTCCCTTCGAATGAAGATAATAGCCAGGCGCCTTGTCCGAAATAACTAAGTAACAAACAGACTTTTACAAATCCCCACCCTAACCGAATGTTTGATTTTCCGCAGTGTCCAAGATCTGAGTACATCGCTTCAGCCCCCGTTGTACATAAAAAAATCGCCCCTAGAATCCAGAACCCTCCCGGGTATTGAATAAGCAAATTGATACCGTAACTTGGGTTGATTGCTTTTAACACGGTAAAATTGAATGACAAGTGATAAGCGCCAATCGCCCCGATGAAAACAAACCATACCACCATCACGGGGCCAAACGTTTTTCCGACCACGCTGCTACCGAATTGCTGAAATACAAAAAGAGCTACGAGAATAATAATTACAATAGTGATAATAGTCTCATCCGTGATTGAAGGCATGAGCGTTTTTATTCCTTCCACTGCAGAGGTAACGCTCATGGCAGGTGTCATGAACCCGTCAGCAATCAACGTGCAACAGCCAATAATGGCAGGAAAGATTACCCAACTTGCCCGGTATTTTCTAACCAAGGCATAGAGAGCAAAGATTCCACCCTCTCCTTTATTGTCTGCGCTAAGAGCCAGGTAAACGTATTTTACGGTGGTAATAATAGTGAGCGTCCAAAACACCAGCGAAAGCCCACCTAGTATTAGTTCTTCCGAAACAACTCGATGACCAACAATAAAACGTAGTGTGTAAATGGGGGAGGTGCCAATGTCACCGTAAATTATCCCCATGGCTACCAAAACTCCGGCTGCTGAGAGAGTATGTTTTCGTGAGTGAGAGTCCATAGTGTTGTTCGCCCAAAAGTGGCGAAGTGTTTACGCTGCTTTTGCTTCTTCGGAGTTAAACTTTTCTTCTCCTCTTCCAATGATCAGTCGATTACTCCGATCAAAAGAAAAGTAATTCCACATCCAACTAAAAAAAGTAAATACTCTATTTTTCCATCCAACAATCGACATCAAGTGAACAAACATCCATACATACCAGGCAAAAATTCCTTGGAAGCGGATTCCTTTCATGTCAACAACTGCTTTGTGTCTTCCTACCGTTGCCATCGATCCTTTGTCGAAATAGTGAAACGGCTTTAAGGGTTTATTTTTTAGTAAGCTTTTAATATTTTTTGCGACCAATCTGCCCTGTTGTTGCGCGGGCGGTGCCATTTGCGGATGTCCCTTTGGGAAATATTTGTCGCTCTCCATGAGCGCTACATCGCCAATAGCGAAAATATTGTCGTAGCCCTTCACTCGATTGAACTCATCCACTAATAATCTGTTTCCTCTCGTAATCAATTCGCCATTTAAGCCACCGATTGGATTACCCTTTACTCCCGCTGCCCAAATCAATGATCTTGATATCAGTTTTTCACCCGTATTCAAAACAACTTCGACTCCGTCATATGATTTTACAGCTGCACCCAAATGCACTTTTACCCCCATTTCAG
This sequence comes from Cytophagales bacterium, assembly GCA_020403045.1. GTDB lineage: Bacteria > Bacteroidota > Bacteroidia > Cytophagales > Cyclobacteriaceae > ELB16-189. Next base: position 1,898 of record JADBYK010000122.1, on the reverse strand, counting down.
TAAGAAAGTCAAGCGCTTTGGCACCTGCTTGCTCAGACATTCCATTCAACAAACGAGGAGAGGCTTCTACCAGATGGACATCCATCTCGCGCATATCCAACTCCTTGTAGTCTTTTGGGAAAACATTTTTCTTCAATTCGCTTAATGCACCACAAAGTTCAACACCAGTCGGGCCACCACCCACTACTACAAAGTCCATTAGTGAGTTCATCACTTCTCGATCTTCGGTCAGTAGCGCATATTCCATCTGCCGAATAATTTTATTACGCAGTTTGGTCGCGTCTACGATATTCTTCATGGAAATGGCATTTTTTTGCACTTCTTCCATACCATAAAAATTGGTTACAGCACCTGAGGCAATAACCAAATAATCGTACTTGACCCCTCCAATGGAGGTCTCGATGTAGTTTTCTTCCGGTTTAATGTTCTTGACTTCTGCCAACCGGAAATAAAAATCCCGGTAGTTACCGAATAATTTACGAAAGGGAGCCACAATTGAGTTGGTTTCAAGCCCAGATGTAGCCACTTGATACAGGAGCGGTTGAAACGTGTGATGATTGTTTTTGTCAAATAAGACGGTCTGAAGTTTTGCTCCCCTAAGCTTCTTGATCACTTCCAGACCCCCAAATCCTCCTCCTATTACAATTACTCGAGGTTTGCCCAGGTCTTCAATACGCGTTCGCGTGGTAATTAATTTGGGCATTTAACGGATAATCTTTGCCTTTAACGCCCGCAATTTACGCGTTGTCGATGGATTTAAGGCTATTTGAAAAAATATTTTGTTCTTGCACAAAACACTACAACAAGGGTGTAATTTTGTGTTCTAAACTAACAACTGTATGCTAAAAAGATTATTATTCGTTGCCTCAATCGGTGTTATCATGGCAAGCTGTGGAGGAAACTCTGAGAAGCTCCAATCACAAGTTGATTCCCTGAGAACAGAACTTCAGACCAGCCAACAATTTGCAACTACACTTCAAGAGGTTGGGGTATTGATGGACTCTATTGATGCGAACCGCCAATTACTGCGTGTAAATATGGTAGAAGGAACTACCTATGACAATTACAAGAGCAGAATGAAGGATATCAATAACTACGTCAAGGATACTCAAAACAAAATTTCTGATCTTGAAAAATCATTAAAGAAATCAAAAGGCAACGCAAATGCTTTTGCTGCTACAATCAAAAAATTGAAAGCTGACCTAGAAGAACGCAATAAAGAGATTGCTGCGTTAAATGAGCAGGTAGACCTATTGAAAAACGAAAATCAAAATTTGATTACCACGGTTGGCTTGCAGGAAGCAGAGCTTACTGATAAGGAGTCGCAGATCGTAGCAAAACAACAAGAGTTAGCATTGATCGAAGCTCGGATTCAGGAAATGATGGTTCAAAGTAAGATGAGTGAAGCGGATTCTTATTTTGCCAGAGGCCAGGCCATCGAAGAAGCGGCTAATCGTACGAAGCTTGCCCCCCGCAAGAAGAAAGATACTTACAAAGAAGCTATTGAGTTGTACAAGAAAGCACTTTCTCTAGGCAAGCAAGAAGCGCAAGCAAAGATTACCGCATTGGAAAAGAAGATCTAGCACTGTAGTTCTTCTGATAGCAAAAAGAGAGGCGCCTGTAAAGGGTGCCTCTCTTTTTTGTTGTTTGAAAAGTCTAAACAACGTTAAACCCAAACTATGCATTAGGAATGCATAGTTTGCCCAGGGGGGTTGACGATCCGCCTGAGGCGGATGTCAAGGTTAAACCTCGTGACGCTTTCGGTCAGAGTCAGACATTTATCGTCTGACCTGACAATGAAAATCACCAACTTGGTTTTCTTACTTGGGGCTAAATCGTTGATTTTCATTCGTCAATTATGCAATGCTGACAGTACCGTCAGCATTGCATAATCTGGG
>JADBYK010000121.1 GCA_020403045.1 Cytophagales bacterium | reverse complement strand
GTCAGAGTCAGACATTTATCGTCTGACCTGACAATGAAAATCACCAACTTGGTTTTCTTACTTGGGGCTAAATCGTTGATTTTCATTCGTCAATTATGCAATGCTGACAGTACCGTCAGCATTGCATAATCTGGGTTAAAGGGGCTATGAAAATTGAAAAGAGCGGGAAACGAGGCTCGAACTCGCGACCTACAGCTTGGGAAGCTGTCGCTCTACCAACTGAGCTACTCCCGCTTTTTAAACACGGCCTAAAAATACAAATTTCCTAAATTTCATTTTTAGCAAAAAAAAACCTTGAGCAAAGGCTCAAGGTTTCAGAGGTTCCGAGCGGATTCGAACTATATTTATCATACTAGTCTATAATTAACCTAAATATGCCTTTTTTATGATTTTAAAGCTATTTCTAATTTCTGAGAGTAAAGTTTAGTATAGTTTGGAATAGCCAGATAAAGAAGTTTGTTACACAATTTGTTACACATTATCTTTGAATGAAACCGTGTGTTATGAATATTCAATTCAAACTTAGAGGTACAGGAGACCGAAATCCTAAGATAATTTTATTCGTATTTGATCCTAGATTCAATGCCCGAAAATTTGTCTATTCAACTTCACTTTCAATAGACCGACATAACTGGGATAAAAGAAAGAACCGTCCAAAACTATCTCCCGGCTCTTCAAACGAGGCCATGTTGATCAAGATAAACAAGCACTTAGATTTGATAGAAAATGCAGCAAAAGATTTTCTCGGCAATAGATATGGTGAAATTCATTTGACTAAATCCGATCTAAGTGAGCATATCAAAAATAAAATAGAAAACCTCTCTATTTCAAAGGAAGAGGATAAAACATTTATATCCATTTGGGAGAATCTGATAGAAACCACAAGAAACGTCAAAACAGGCGTTGTTATAACTGAAGGCACAAAGAGATCCAAAACACAAACACTAAATTTGATTACTGACTTCTTTAAAAGTAAAAACCAGCAAGCTTCATTCAACCTAATCGACTTAAACTTCTATCACTCTTTCGATGCCTTCATGACCAAAAAAGGACTGAACGTCAACACGAGAGGCAAACATTTTAAAGAAATAAAGGCAGTTCTGCGAGAGGCCTACGATAGAGATATCCCTGTTAATATGGCTTTCGAAAAGAAGAGTTTTAGAGTACTCCATGCTCAGACTGATAATGTGTATTTAAATGATGATGAAATAAAAAAGATTTTCAATTTGAAGCTAAGTCCGGCTCAAGAAAAGCTTAGGGATATTTTTGTTGTGGCTTGTTACGTAGGTGCAAGACATAGTGATTGGCATCAAATCTCCAAAATGAATAGTATTTCAGAGAGTGGAAAACAAATGCTTCGAATTAACCAAACAAAAACACGTGAAATCACGCACGTCCCCATCCACTCTGCGGTTAAAATGATTTTTGATAAGTACAATGGCATTATGCCAAAGGTTATTACCAACCAAAAATTTAATGAAGCACTAAAAGTGATTTGTCGAAAGGCGGAACTTGGGCTTGTAAATATTGGCGGACAGACCATCGAAAAGGCAGAATTAATCACAACCCACACTGCTCGAAGATCTTTTGCAACCAATGCATACTTGTCAAGAACTATGGATGTTTATCAAATAATGAAATGCACCGGTCACAAATCCGAATCTTCATTTCTTCGATAGCTCAAACTTGACGGCAAAGATTTTGCTATACAAGCTGCTGATTCCAAATTCTTCAAAGATGATAGTTGGACTACATTAAGAATTGCTTAAAAATCAAACCAAATAAATTATGCCTTTAATAAATCTAGGTAAAGAAAGACTTGGATGTTTTCTGAAGTCCACTACGTTCGAATCAATTAACTCAGTCAATGACCTTAAGGAATTAATCAACTGTCTTCATAATTTCTTTAGAGATTATACCCATAGTTATGAGAAATATGAAGAAGAAGAACTTAAGAAATATTTCAGCGATGCTTCATACAGATTTTTTTCAAATATTAAACTTGTTGAGCACCAGTATAGTCATATCGCCTCAAGTTTAGGTATTGGGTTTGAAGACAGGGAGGGTTTACTTACTAAATTTCAGAATAAAGAATTTAAGTACCCAATTGAAATGGGCTTTAGGGCATGGCTCGGGATCCTCAATTTTGATACACTAAAAATTCAACAAGATTCCTTGGATGCCATCTACAAAGAACTCCGGCCTATTGTTCTGTTCGCGAACAGAAAACTATATGAGTTAAACGAATAAAGTTTGTTACCTTTAAAGGACGATCTATACAATCATAAGTTCTGTACTAGCTTCGCTAAGCCAAAAGCTTCTCCAATTTCATTTTCCACTTTTCCCAGTCGTTCATTTGCTTGGTTTGTAAATCCAAAAATCTCTGTGTGTGGTCGTGATGAACTAAATGGCAGAGTTCATGTATAATAACATATTCAATACAACCTTTGGGTGCCTTAATCAATTCAGGATTTAAAATGATTTTCCCTTTCGGAGTGCAGCTTCCCCAACGTGTTGGCATTTCTCGCAATACAATAGAACTTGGCTCTACTTTATGCTTTTTGAATTTATCAATCAGCGGTGCTGCAACTGAATGAAACTTTAAACGTGCATGCTCTAGATACCAGCTACTTAATAAATCTTTGGTTCTTGATTTTTCGGCAACAGTAACGACAATGAATTTACCTTTTAATCTTACTGATTCTTCTTTTCCAATTTTTATTTGTAAACGGTATTGTCTGCCTAAATACAAATGCGTTTCTCCGCTTACATATTTCCGTTGTGGCGTTTTAGGTTGAAAGGAAAGAAAAAAGCTTTGTTGTTTAATTATCCAGGGAGCTTTCTTCCTTATCTTTTCTTTTATCTTTTCTATTGAAGTGTCTGTCGGAGCCCTTACCAACACCTCCATTTCGGGAGTAACTGTAATGCCAAGTGATCTTCTGCCAGAATATTCTAAACGGAAATCAATTGTTTTACTTCCGAACTGTATGGATCCCGTCATTACTTGTAACGGATTTTAGCAACTTCAATACAGTCTTCTGCAATTTTATCCATATCCTTGAAAGACAAATCCACGTTATATTTGTCCCGCACTTCATCAATCAGGTAGTCGCCAATTTCAATCAGCAATTTGCCTGTGATGTTTGTTTTGTATTGCCAGTCAATAATGGGTTTGCCGTTGTCCAATACAGAATCTTGAATCAGGTCGTCAATTTGTAAAGCCGTTTGCGTTGAAATCTCTTTGCGAATTACATTGTCCTGAATCTTTTGAGATAATGCCTCAACTGTCAAACCATAAAACGCTTTGGCAACATCTCTTTCTTTTAATTGCTCTGGAATATCATTGTCGGTATGGGCCAACACGTTATTCATGATGTCTTGTACTCTGCTTAGGTATTGCGCCTCAGTGATTCGTTTGGCTTCATAGTCTGCGATAGTTTCCTTCAGCATTTGCGAAAACTTCTTGTAGAAAGCAGGGTCTTCATCCATTTTCTCTGTGATGTGCTTTGCTGTTCGGCTGGCAATCTTATCGGCTTTGGCTGCTTTACCTGTGGTGTTTTCTACTTCTTTCTGAAATTTATCCTTATCGAAGATGTTCACCAGTTCCGTGATGGTTTCAATTTTCTCCGTGGTGATGTGAGTATCAATCAGTTTTTGAATCTGCCCTTCGTACTGCTTGTAGTCAATTTCATCGCTGTATCTCTCAACAACTGCTAAACGAAGTTTTAAGAACATAGTCAAATCTTCTTTGTAGCGGCTGATGGTTTTTTCTTCAACGTCTCTGTGGAATTGAATGGAAGATAAAGCCAGTTTCAAACTTTTGGCAAAGGCTGCTAGCTTATCGTAGAACAAAACCCGTATCGCTTCATCCTTCAATAATTGCTGATAGGCTTCTGCATCGCGTTTGTTGGCAATGGTCTTGAAAATACCCCAAAGGTCTGAATGCTTTTGGGGCAGTTTCTTAATTTCATCCGAAATATTGGTGAGTGTACCCGCCAAATCTACATCATCAAAATCTTCAAAAGATGAATACAATTGTAAGGCATCATCCAGGTTTTCAATTACACCATAATAGTCAATGATATAACCAAATTCTTTGTCTGGATAAATGCGGTTTACCCTTGCAATGGCTTGTAAGAGTTTGTGGCTTTGTAAATTCCTTGTGAGATATAAAACGGTGTTCTTTGGTTCATCAAACCCAGTTAGGAGTTTATCAACCACTATTATGATTTCCGGGTCTTTCTGATTTTTGAAACGGCTGATGATGTTCTTTTCGTAGCTTTTTGAATTGCCATGTTCGTCCATCATTTTCTTCCAAAATTGATTTTCTTTTTCGGTTGACTTTTCATAGGCACTTTCTTCGCCTTCTCTTTCGTCAATAGATGAAATCAATACTTCACTGCTAACAATTCCAATTTCATCCAGGTATTCTTTGTATTTGATGGCATTTACTTTCTTATCGCAAACCAGCTGACCTTTAAACGGTGTTCTGCCCTGCCAGTTGTCACGAAAATGATAACTGATATCCCAGGCGATCATTCGCATTTTCTGCTCGGCTGAATTCAAGTGATCGTATCGGGCGAACTTCTTTTTAATATCTGCTTTTTGATAATCTGTCAATGGCTCTGAAACCATTTCAAAAAAAGTATCAATCGGGCTGGCATTTACATTCTGCAAGGCCAATCTTCCCTCATAGAGTAGTGGAACTACCGCTTTGTCTTTTACCGCTTGGTCAACCGTGTAGGCATCTATCATTCCACCAAATTTTTCTGCTGTGCTTTTGTCTTTTTTGAATAACGGAGTTCCCGTCATGGCAATAAAACAGGCATTCGGCAAGGTCTTTTGCATGTCAATATTAAACGTTCCATGCTGCGTTCGGTGACCTTCATCTACCAAAACAAAAATATCGTGACTCTCTAAAGGTTTATCTATTTTCTTTACAGCTGCCACAAATTTGTTGATGATGGTCGTAACTACTGCATCACTTTTGTTTTCCAAAAGCTCAACCAATCGCTGGCCAGTTGTGGCATTTTCTACAAATCTGCCACACTTGCGGAAAGTGCCAGTAATCTGATTGTCCAAATCGGTACGGTCGGTAACTAAAACAATTTTAGGATTGCGAATACTTGGTTCCATGGCAATGGCTTGCGCCAACATCACCATCGTTAATGATTTTCCACTTCCTTGCGTGTGCCAGATTACACCGCCTCTGCGTTTACCGCCTGCCTTGCCGTCAGGTAGGTTTTCAACATGCTTAATTCGCTGCATGGATTTCTTAATGGCGAAAAACTGCTGATAACGGGCTACTTTCTTTTCTCCATTGTCGAACAAAACAAAATTGAAAACAATGTCCATTAATCGCTCAGGTCGGCATAAGCCAAACAAATAATTATCTTGTTCGGTTGGCAGAATTTTCTCTCCTTCTAATGCATCAAAATATTGACGAACGTATTTAAAGCGATCAGAAAATAATTGTTCTTTGACTGCAGTTGAAAGTGATTGATTTTTTAGTTCCTGTAATTTGCTTTTGAAGTTGCGTTCTTCTTCATCTGAGTTGAATTTCTCGTGCCATTTAGCCCAAAATTTTTCTGGTGTGGCATTGGTGGCATAAGCAGCTTCCTGTGTGGCAATGCTTAATGTTAATTGTGAATACACATACAAACTCCTGATTCCATCTTCCTGTTGATTGCGTAGATGCTGACTGATAGCCTGTTTCAATGGCTCTTTCATATCAGGTCTTTTGCATTCAATAATACAAAGCGGAATGCCGTTGACAAACAAAACCAAATCGGGGCGATAATGCTCTTTACTGGTGCTTCGCATTACGCTGAATTCTTCGCTTACATGAAATACATTGTTGCTAATGTTTTTCCAGTCGATGTATTGCAGTGTGAAGCTCTTCTTATCACCGTCTACACTTTGCTCCAGGGCCTGCCCCAAGGTGAGCAGGTTATACGCTTTTTCGCTGGCTGCAATGTAGCCTTCGTTCATGGGCAAGTTCTTCAATGCCAGTATGCCCCGTTCAATATTGTCATCAGTGAAAATGCTGGTTTTGGTAGCACTTACCCGTATGCTGTTAATTTCCTTCAACTGCTTCCGCAATACATCTTCCAGCAACACATTGGATGTTTTACCTCCTCTTTGTCTGTCTGCCTCTGCCGGACTTAAATAGGTATAGCCCAAATTCACCAGCATTTGCAATGCCGGAATCTGGCTGATATGGTCTTCTTTAAAACTTGGTGTTTCCATTATTTTTAAATTTTAGAAAACCGGATGCCCGATAAAAAGGATTGAATTTGCCCGGTGCCGGAACCAATACAGAGAATCCGGATGCCGATACAGAGAATTGAAACTCGAGCAAATAGCGTTCTAACATGTTGATATTCAGTATCTTTAAGCATTTGCTTGTTTCTAGCACTATCTCTAGTAGCTGCAATACAAAGAATCGCACCATCTGTTTCAGCACCTTCTTTAGCTGTTTTATCTTTTTCATACAGAGAATCATTATCCTGATATAAAAAATTAGCTCGTTATTCATTTCTTTTAATAATTCTTTTAATAATTCTTTTAATAATTCTTTTAATAATTCTTTTAATTAGTCTTGTTAATTAGAACCCACTTTGGCATTTTGAGTGTTCCTTTATTTTCTATCTTATTGTTCTTCCTCAGCTCAGATAGCAAGTTGTTTATCTTTATCTTCTTCTGTTTCTCATCCATCCATTCTGGTAACTTATTCCATAGCAATTCATCTACATCACTTCTTTCTAAACTAATATGTTCTCTAATTGACTTCTCTATTAAATCCAAATAGTAGGCTTTATCAAAAGCCTTGTTTTTAGAATAAGCAGCTTTCTGCCCTGTTTTTGCGACCACTTTCAGTCCTATGAAATAATTGGGTTTTCTTCCCTCAATTAATTTCTTGGTTTTGAGGTGCTTTTCCTCAAACTCAGGTAAAATCTGTTTTTTCTGCACCTTATCCAGCATAATTATTTCTTCCAATGTCAAGTCTTTGTTCCGAGCTAATAATCGGGCATATTCTATATCCAGTACTTTCCCGGAAATGGTCACTTTTACCTTGCCACCAGAAAGATCGTAGTCTGGCATTGGAAAAAAACGTTCTCGCTGAAAATTGAAAATCTTTTTGATTCCACCTCCTGCTGTATCCACCATTTTGAGGTTAAACATCGCAGCTGCTAAAAACCGATTGCGGTAATGTTCTTCTGGAGCATCTTCCTTTACAACCTTCTCCACACTTCCTGGAATAAATGAACCATAGTTTGTAAAAATTAATTGGTCGTCCATTTCCACAACATTAATACGACCATGCTTGGTATAGTCCTGATGGGCTATGCAGTTGTTTAACGCTTCACGAATGGAATAAGGCTCATATTGATTCACTTCATCCGGAAACAAAGTACCTTCCTTGATGTACCTATATTTTAAGTTGCGAATTTTTGCATATACTTTATCTACAGCCAATATCATAGGACAACCAATGATTGCATAATCTTTATCATTTCCATTGACATCTTTCAACAGCCAACGGATTTTTGCTTCGGCAGGATTGATGAAATGTTCTGACTCTTCTTTACCTAAAAGAATAATTGCAGTACGGGTAAGTTTTCCTTTGATGGTAATCTTAGCTTTATTCAAAAAAGTGCTATCATCCCAGGCCTCAACTTCTGCGGTCCTTTCAGGGAATTTGTTTTTGAAATTCCTCCGTGCTAAAGCAATCGCCTCTTCGTCTAAATCTTCTACTTTAGCATCAGGGATTATAGCAGCACTCCAGTCTTCAGTGGTGGCCTGTGCTCGTATTCTTTCTATTTCTTCTAAATTCAATGGAGAAAGTTCCTCATCATCCCTGCCATAATAATGTCCATCAAAAGCTATCGGAAATCCTTTGGGTGCTGCAGGTATTTGAAACATCACTACACGCCCTTCGGGCTCATTCAATTCATAAATTTCAATGAAAGTAATCCTGTTGGTAGTTTTATTGGCAAGCTCACTTTTAATACTATCCAGGTCTTTACGTTGCGGACGAAAATGACTACCAACAATCCTGTGCTTCATATTCTCCACCCCAAAAACCAGCCACGCATAAGGCTTTCCTTTTAAATTGGCTTCGTTACTAAGGGCAGAAAAATATTTGCCAAGTTTATTGAAGTCATAACCTGATTTAGCCTCTTTAAACTCCACAATTTCATTCTCAGCAGTGAGATTGCAAAGTGAGTCGAGAATATGTTTTAATTCTGATACAGTCATAAACTTTATATTTTGACTTTTTGCACAATAAAGCCAACCACTTTATTGAGCAGATTTTGGTTTATTACACTCATACAACCCAAATTCACCAACATTTGCAATGCCGGTATTTGACTGATATGGTCTTCTTTAAAACTTGGCGTTTCCATTACTTTTTCATTTCGTTTGTGTCATGTATAGAAAAGTGCTGTTTTCTATAGGTGTTAGGTTTGTCGTGTATAGTTTTTGGCATTTCCTTTACATGAAAGCCTTATTGCAGGTATTTTTTATCTGTTTTCTACGCATGAGCAGGTTATCATGAGTAGAATATGATATTTTTTACTCATGATCCTTAGCTTCCTGTAACGATAGCGTATTAATAAGAATACTCTCGTTAGGAATACTCAGGGCAGCCCCTTTCATCTCGGCCAAAGCACCGCGGGCCGAAACTGTTTTTTTCATAATCGCTTTGGTTTCTAAATCCAAATCAAAAGGGAGTACTGGAATTCTATATGCCATTTGAGTTCATTTTAAAGTCTATTATTTGAATCCTTAATATCTTCTAGTGTTGGAAATCTTTTTCCTAATAGCATTCTCCAACTACTAGTTGCCTTTTTGGGATCAGCCAATTGAAGCGTTTTTTTTGCGGCCTCAATTAGGTTTCCAAGTTCGTTCTTGAATGCTTCCTTCTGGCTACTATTCAATTTTTCCACTAAATCGTCTCCAGGAGTGGCTGGATTTTCACAGCTCACACTCCAGGCGAATGAATCATCAATGGCCATGGCCGTTTCGTAAAATGCAACATCATCCCTTACGTTTGTTTTATAGTTTTTTGCAACCCATACGGTAAAAGCAATACCACTCGGCATTTTGTGAGGTCTATTTTTAGCCCATGTTTTAAAATACTTCACAAGTCTTACCAATTGGCCGTTTTCATCCTTTCTATCATCAAACCAATCACACAATTCCTTCGGATCACTCTCCACCCATTTGTATTTTGTAGCTAAGAATGGATGTGGATCTGATTCCGTCTTGTAATAAACTGGAAGGTCAATGTCAAACTCAGCTTGGTACCTAACGCGTACGCACTTTTCCTTATGACGCGCGCCTGTATAGGTATGGTCATTGATGGACTCTAAAACCCACAACTGCAATGTTGATGGCTCAACCGATGGTTTTTTCAAAAAGTAAACCCCTAAGTCTACATCATACGTTCCGTCTCTTTCTAAAACCATCGTCTCCATTTTATACGAACCTTGTATATAGAACTTCGGTATTGAAACATTCTTCTTTGTTCTAAAGAAAGTGGTGATGCGCCTTTCTATTGCTTTTCTAGAACTAATTAATCTTGGCATTTTGAATTCAGGAACAGAAACATTGGATGCAAAACGTAAAAATTGGTCATGCGAATTGCATCCTTTCGCATAATCAATTTTTGAGTCACTAAAGAGTTCCTTCACTAAAAGGGCTCCAAGACTAACTGCAATAACTCTTAATAATATCGGAAGCATGTTCGTGAAATTGATATGACGCTTTTTGTGCCAAGGCTTTTAACTTTTGCTTATCTGTTTCGTCCATTTCTAAATTGAGTGTATGGTCAAGCTCAGCATTGATCCTGTGATAAATGAAATTGGGAGAATCCTTCTTCTCTTTATCAATACCATTTTGTAACAATTGAACAAGATGCTCCACTTGTTGCGACTGTGCTTGCATGAACAAATCGATTATCCTCTTCCGTTTGGGATTGATCCAATAAGTAATGCCCCACTTTTCTCTTGCCGCGCCATCAGAAAATTTCTGATAGCCAGTTCCAAGCGATAGCACTCTTAAGTCTTCCCTCTTTTGGTATAGGGCTACTTCAGCTTCAATGATACCTAGCAAAGTTGGATTACTAGCAAAGACACCGCCATCCACTTTATTTTTAAATGGCTTAACATTTCCAGCCAAATCAGTGTATTCTGATGAATAGGGATCAAAGTAAACAGGTGCTGCCGATGTTGCTAAAGCTGCTTTATAGGCTGGAATGTGAAAATCTCTTGTGAACCTTGGGTGATGATCCCTTTTTAAAACCGAAGGTTTACCTTCCAGTAAATCAAAAACCGGAATGCAGATATTGGTTTTGCAATCTTTTAAAATGGGGTCCTTTCCATTATTTGCTTTGCTGAATTTCTCTTTAATCAATTTTTCTAGAGCATCCCTTGAATGGGCCGAGTAGAATAATTGATCAAACCACCCCTTCTTACTTCCAAATATTTTACCTGCATTATCCAAATACAAATCATAGATTTCTTTTGCTGGTATACCCAATGCTAATGCAATTGCGATGATACCCCCAGTAGAGGTGCCACAGATTAAATCAAAATTTTGATAAACCTGCCACTTTTCTCTTCCGTCCGCTTTTAGCTTAGCTTCTAAATCCACAAGAAACATTGCGGGGAATACACCCCGAATTCCGCCACCATCTATTGATAATATCTTGAACGATTCTGCCATATTATTTGATTCTAATATTACCTGATAGTAGTTGTTGCATAAGCCCTTTTTTCTTTTCTTTCAGTTTTTCAACTTTCATTTTTAATAGAAAAATTTCAAAATTTGCAGATTGTAATACTTGAGCAATCGCTTTTTGTTCTTCTATTGAAGGAATAAAAAATTTAATTGAGCATAGTCCATCAAATGACAAACTATCCCTAACACTGCCCTGAACGAACATAGGTATATGTCCGTAAAACCATTTTGTTTTTAATTGAAAATAAAGGAAACTAGAAAGCAGATATTTTTCATCTGTAGAAAACACAATGTACATTGGACTTAAGATTCCTTCTTCAAAATCTCTTAATAGATCAAGCGAACCAACATTAACTCTTGATGGATTGTATGCAAACTGTCCCTTTCTGACTATTTTGTAATTTGTTGCGTCTTCACTTGCAACCGACCTATCAAATTGTTCAGATTGGTTAATAAAACCCCTTGAATTAGTTACAGATAATACCCTTGACACTTTTAAATCCTTATTTCTTTCAGATACTTCCCGTAGGTACACGCCTATTACTTTTAGGTTGCGATCACCTTTAAATCCAGGCAATCTTCTTTGACCTGATAGCAATTGCTGCATGAGCCATTTTTTGCGAAGTTCCTTTTGAGCTATAAGTTTCTCTGTGGTCTCAATAACTTGATCGCATGACTTTAAAATTCTTGCAATTGATTGTTGTTCAGTTAATGACTTAGGTAGTATTATTGGTATTTTTCTTACAATTCCTATAGATAGCTCTTGAAGTGCCGATCCATTTAAACTTCTTTCAAACACTTTTATAGTGCGGTCTGATGAAATTTGCTGCAAAACAAAATCACTGCAATAGTCATCCTTTAAAGCAATTAGTGCAACGCCTCTTGTGAGATTAGCACCAACCAATTCGTCATCTATTTTCGCAATCTGCCCAATTTTTCCACGTAAAGCCATTACTAAGTCACCTTTTTTGAGCAGCGTTCTTTTGTAACCATCGCTAATTTTCTGTGAGGTCGTAATCAAATTGGAAGTGTCAATTTTACCATTAGTTATGTCGGTAACTCTGATACAAGGTATTCCGCCTTCAACTAGCTCACCTGTTTGAACAATGCCATAGGAAACTGGTCTCTTTTCATCAACTAATTTCCCTAATTCAATCTCTATCCAATCAGGAGGAATTCTATTTTTTATTTCCGCTTGCTTCATCAATTTTTTCTTTTTGTTTGTTGGCTTGTTTTTCTGCTTCCGCTTCATGGTGTATGCCTCCTCCATGCCATGTTCCTGTACATACCCAGAGTTCATAGTGGAATAGCCACTCGCAAGCCCAAGGAATGAGAGTCTTTACATATAACATACTCGTATCCCATTCATTTTCTTGCGGGTAATACAAGCAAAGTTGTTGCTTAGGAGTACTATAAACGTGGGGCAAAACAACTTTACCTTCCGCTAACTTCAATGGACTTGGATCAATCACAAAAACTTCTGCTCCCTTTTTATATTTGTAGTTCAAGCGCAAAGTATACGATGGACTCAATGGTGTAGGTGTTACACTTCCAACCCAAGTCAGCTCGGTTTCTCCTTTGCGTGTTACCTTAGTTCCCGGGAAGAAAGATTTTAGTGTTCCTTCCTGCACCATCAGCGAAATCCTACTCATTGCTGCCAAAGGGTTTATGTTGAGGTACGCTCGTTCTACCTAATGAACCTAGTGTGCCTGTTCCAGAAGCCATTTTCATTGCACCGCTCTCTCTAATTTTCAATTGCGTTGCTCCATAGTTGCTAAATGCTTTCGTGACAGCATCTCTTCCAAAAGGCTTCACCATTGATTCACTAATAAACTGCAGGCCCTTACTTCTTTGCTCTAAAATATTATTCAAGTCCCTCTTAACCCCACTTAACCAGTTATAGAAATTCGTTTCACGTTCAGGAAACTCAACCCATTTATCCGCAAAGTTTTCTTCATCGTTTACAGGGTTTGAAATCCACTTAATGACTCTTCCATGCTGGTCTGACCAACGTTCTTCGATATAGTTGTGCATATTGTCCACAACATTAACTAATGCTTCAATGATGTCCGTCTCCTTTTTGTAAGCCTTAGAAGCAAGCGTTGTAATGATTATTGATATCGGTTTATGCCCATTTCCATCAAAGAACATATCTCTGTGGCGTTTTAGAATTTGAACCACACGTTGCAACGGTAATTTTTCTTTTTTGTATTTCGGAACTGGAGCAATTGATTCGCTGAGAGAAAAAGCCTTCATAAAATCAAGTGTAGCTTGCTGAAAAAACCACCGACCATAACCAAAAGGATTACTTTTCAGCCATTCCAAATGATTTGTTTCCCATTTGTAGTTGTCTGTTAGATTATCAGTAATTCGTATACCCAACTGTTCAATATCTTTTAGTTCTGTATCTGAAAATGCCTTTTCTAATATTACTCTGTAACCTTTGTCTACTATAGAAGGAAGAATATCCATGTGATAATTTGCATCATCAGAGTATACTAGAGTCCAACAACGTCTGCCTTCTTCATCAAGCATTTCTTTGTAGGTTGCGTGGGCCTTTAGTCGGTCACCTACTTTATGCTTTAAATCTGCTTGGGTCCACTCAGGATTTTTACCTTTTAGTTGGCATACAAGGTCAATATCCAAATCATCTTTATCGTTGATTGGTTTAACCATTGTACCCAGCATGAATGAACCTTGCGGCAAAATTTCAGGTAAGTAAGGTGCAAGTGTAGAATCTTCTTTTGCAAGCCAAGTTCCAACGGCTTCATAACTCTTCACAGCTGCTTCATACTGTGTTTCTGAAATGTCAAGCGTCTTTCCTAGCTCTTCTAGGATATCGCTGAATTGTTGCTTTTGATCATTTGTTAACATATCTTAAATAGCATTTAATTGTTTAAGGTATTTATCCATTTCCCTTTGAACAGTTTTTAATTCCCCTTCTAGTTTCTCTATCTCCATTTGAACGGCTGCTATATTAACTTCAGCTTCCTCTTCAAAAGTGTCCACATAACGGGGTATGTTCAGATTAAAATCGTTTTCCTGTATTTCTGCGGAAGTGGCCACATAGCTAAACTTGTCTTCCACCACTCCAGGTTTCAATTTTCCAGTTACAAAATCGTTATAGGTGTTTACAATGAGTTCAATATCAATTGCCCGTAGCTTGTTTTGGTTTTTTGCACTTTCGTAATGCTTGCTTGCATCTATAAATAAAAAGTTGTTGTTCTCGACTCCGCTCGAACTGACACTTTTTTGTTTGTTAAAAATGAGAATGGCTGCGGGAATTCCCGTGCCAAAAAACAAGTTAGCGGGTAAGCCAATCACCGCTTCTAGTAAGTTTTCTTCAATGGTGCGTTGGCGTATGCGGCCCTCGCTGCTGCCACGAAACAATACACCATGTGGCACAACCACACCTGCTTTGCCATGCTCGTTAAGTGTTTCAATCATGTGGCTGATAAATGCCCAGTCGCCTTTGCTCTTGGGCGGTACGCCTCTCCAAAAACGATTGTATTTATCGGTTTCAGGGTCGTAGCTGATGGTAGTTTTGTCGCCTTCTTTGTCTTCTACCTTTCCCCATTTGTCTAAGGAGAATGGCGGATTGGCAACCACGGTGTCGAACTTCATGAGTTGGTCGCCTTCTTTCAGTTTCGGGTTGCGGATTGTATCGCCCCAGCGAATGGTAGCATTATCGAAGCCATGTAAAAACATGTTCATCACAGCCAAAGCCCAGGTACTGCCGTTGGCCTCTTGTCCGTAAAGAGAAAAATTATCTGAGCCCACTTCTTCACCTGCTTTAATTAAGAGAGAAGCCGACCCGCAAGTTGGGTCACTAATGCGTGAACCGGGTTTTGATTTAGTAAGTTTGGCAATGAGCGTTGATACTTCTTTTGGCGTGAAAAATTCTCCAGCCTTTTTCCCCGCGTCACTGGCAAAATTTTCGATCAGGAACATGTACGCCCCACCAATAATATCGTTTCCATCCAAATGCGAAGGACGAAGGTTCAATGCCTCTTTATTGAAATCGAGCAGAAGGTTTTTTAGTCGGGTGTTTTTGTCTTTTGGTTCACCCAACTTGCTATTGTTAAAGTCAATGTTTTGGAAAATTCCTGCACCGTCTTCACTGTACAATTTCTCACGGTTGGCTTCTTCCAAATCTGCCAAGGCAATATTGATGAGTTCACCAATGTTGGCTTCGTTGCGAGAATCGTATAGGAATTTAAAATGGCTGTGGTCAGGCACAATAAAACGTTCGTGCTGCATGGCACGTTTAGCACGTTCCACATCACCGTTGTATTTAGCTAGGTAGCCTTCCATTTTATCGTCATGCACATCGCTGAGATATTTTAGGAAAAGCATGGTAAGTACATAGTCTTTGTAAACGCTTGGGTCAATGCTACCTCTAAAGGTGTCGCAAGCTTTCCAAACTGCATCGTTGATGTCTTTCTGAGTTATTTTAGCCATGATATTTATTTTAATGCATTTAAGATTTGATGCTGGATTTGATTTTCTTTGAGTGTTTCAATTTGTTGTTTCAACTGCTTTTCTTTTTTTCTAAGTTCGGCAATTTTCAAAATAGTTCGTTGGGTTGATAAATCGGGTATTGATATTTCGAGTTCATCCAACACAGCTTTTGAAATAGAAACTATAGCAGAACCAATGGCGTTGCGTTTAAGGAAGTTTTGGGTAATCGGATGATTCAGTTTCCAAGCCAGATACTCAGGAAGTACGTTATCAACCTTTAGCCTGATCACAAAGAAAGTTGTTGACGCTACGGCTTGCGGGTTGTGGCTCTCGTAGACTGCTGCGAAATTTTTAGTACCCTTAGCTGCAAATAAGACATCTCCAGGTTTGAGCAAATGCTTTTGCGTAACGCTATCATATTCTAAATCTGGATGCAGTACAGAACCTAATGCCCCAGACTCATCAAAATGCTTCACCTGTAGGTACACAATATCACCCTTGGAGACCGTCTTTGCGAAAATCCCAGTTTGGATGGTGGCTATATTATCTAATCTATTTTTCAATTTTATATTCTTGTAATAATTCTACAAATATACGATAACAATCAATAAAAGGTTCAGTATAAAATCTACAAATTTTGATTACTGGATATAAATAGCTTAAAAAGGCCAAATTTGGCCTTTTTAATAATGATGGAATTCAAATAATTCCTTCATCAGCCATTGAATAGTATCGTTCAGAAGTCAATATCAAGTGGTCTAAAACCTGAATTTCTAGGAATTTACCAGCCTCCTTACACTTCTTTGTAAGATCAAGATCAGATTGGCTAGGCTGGAGGTTTCCGGATGGATGGTTGTGAGCTAGAATAATACTGCTCGCATTTGCTTTTAATGCTGCGGCAAAAATCAGTTTGGGATCGGCTACGGTGCCGGATACCCCGCCTTTGGAAAGCTTGAATAAGCCCAGGATTTTATTGGCTCTGTTCAAGAATAGGATTTTGAACTCTTCGCAAAGCTCCAGTGTGTTTGGATCCCAGGATTGTAGTAGGACATCGTAAGCGTCTCTAGAAGTTGTAACCTTAAGGCGGTCGCTCGGGCGTACGTTGGTTTTGTAAACTAATTCTACTTCTGCGATGTGTGAGATGTTAATCGAACCTGTCATGTTAGTTGGGTTTATGTGAAACATTTTTTATGCTCACTCCCACCCTATCAAGTCATGACCAGCATGCGGGATGATTTGTGCGTAAAGCCAAAAGGAAACGGAATAAATGGAGGGCAGGCCGTAGGCAGGTGCCGTTTATGCCGTAGTCTTTTGGCGGCAGTCATGTACTTGATAGGAACTTTGCAGGAAAAATGTATCACTTAACCTTTTCCTCTTCAAAAAGCTCTAATACTTCTCGTTTAATTCTCAAATAGTTCTCTTGTACCATCGCATCGTTGACGTAGGTGATTTCTGGAAGTGGAAATTTTTCGGAAGTATCCGCATCACACCGAATTTTAAAATCGCCACGCTTAATCGTAGACGCCACAAACTCACCTGCTTTTAACTCACGAACTTGGGTGATCGATATTCTATCGCGTTGTTGGAGTGATCTCGAGCTTCCTGTTGAAGTATCCCCCATGCGTGAAGAACGATTGGAAGACTTACTCTCGATTTCCACTTCCTCTTTACCAAACAAGCGAACCACTTTTTCTGCCGTTTGAGTATTTGAAATCTTGCCATAAAACTGATTCGACAAATTGGCGATCAGTACTTCAGCTTTCTTTTCGCCATAGCGTTCTTGCATTTGAGAAATATCCTGCCCACAATAAATAGTAGCTATTTTGTTTTCTCTACCGGTAGCCGGAATTGAATCAAAATTGGGGATAAAAAGAGTCGGCCCCTCGTCCAACAAGAGCATGCTCTTCTCCTTCTCTGGCTGATTCATCTGTTTACTTGCTACCGTAATAATCAATGAGGCTAAAGGAGAAATTGAATCAATCAATAAAGCACTATTTCCAATGCTTAGGAGTCTGGGGCTTTCAGGATTATTCAAATCCAAATCAAAGTCATCACCAGACAACACCCAAAACACATTTGGATTGGCGCACAATGAAAGAGAATTTTGCAAAGTTGAAACAACACCAGCGGTTTGCTTCTCACTTGCTAGCCCAGACCTTACCGATGCAACCATATCCGCTGCTTCCGGTTCTTGACTTATTGTCTTTACTATTTTGGAGATATCTGGATTTAACAAAAAGCTCATGATATGCGGTAGTGTACAAATGTCCTTGTTCATTCTACTAAAGAACAAAATAGAAGCTGCGAATAATGATGTTGCTGTCCTTAAAAAAAAGTCGGCATTCTTAATGCTCTCTGGCAGCAAATTCATCATGAATGCAGTTGCATACTCTTGGGCGTACGAACCATTCTCGATTCGCTTAAATACATTAAATCGATGGGACCTGTTTAAATCCGTGAAGTTTACATAGTAATAATTAATTTTCGCGTCAGCTGACAAAAGCGTTTCCGTATAAAGAACACCGGACAAAACAGGAAACTTAAAGTCGTAAATTATACCGGTATATCTTTCGTGTACCGCCTGTTTGATAAGCGGCTCAATGAGCGATTTTGTCTTTCCTGACCCTGCTCCTCCGATCACTAACATTCCACGAACTAGATCGGGAAACCGCAATGCGGATTGCAACGAACTACCAGAAAGCCTGGGTAGAGAGATGTGTTTAAATCCCCTGCCACCCGGTACTCTCAATGTTGATTTAAAAAGAAACGCGATGATAAAGCCGAATACAATAAGAGAAGCTATACCCAATTTCTCATAGAAAGTTAATTGCGCCAATAATTTTTCAATAACGTCATTCATTGTTTTCAATTTTGTTTGCTTGCTTATTTTGATAATTCGCATATAGCCTGTCAATAAACATCCCCAAGAAGATGGCAAAGAGCAATAGGGTTATTGTCTTGAGAAACGTTTTAAATGGCGAGAAATAATAATCTATCAGATTATCTTCCCGGCTTAGCTTTAATGCGATTCGATCTAACTGAATCTTGAGATCAATTAATCGTTGTTGATCAACAATTGTTTCGCTTGACGTTGTGGGTTGCCTACCTTGAGCGTTTAGTGTTTGAAGTTCCGTGTTGATCTTTTTAAGTTCCAAGTGCAGGGGTGCTATGTCTGGGTAGTCCCCACCAACTTTTGCGCCATTTAGCTTTTTTAGGATCGCTGATATATCACCAGCTAATCCTTCTAACAGGATTTCTAAATCATCATTTTTCATAATCTATTTGTTTATTTTTATTGAATCCATTTTCGATGTGGCCTATTCCACGCTGATTTGCAAGGTGTGATATCAATTTTCGGTAGGACAGGCTCTTATCAATTGAAGAACCTTTGAAGGCAATATCATCCTTGCGAAAACTAATGCCATTCACCCTGCCCGTAGACTGATATTGAACTTTCATTTCAATACCTTTATTTGTGAGATATCTTGTCAGCTCATCAAAGTCTGTGACTCCATCCGAAAGACCACTATTGATAGCTGTTCGTATTTCATCTTTTACTTTATTTTGGTTTTGTGATCGATATACTTTCCCAGAGCCTAACCCATGGCCACGCGCAACAGTCAATTTGAATTCGGCCTCTAATTCATCACAAGCCTTTGCAGCCCTGTTCTTGATGAACTTATCTGAAACTACTCTGCCATCATATCCAACACGGCTGGAATTTATATGAAAATGCTCGTGATCATGATGTTTAGCATCGGTGTGCTTTACACAAACCGCCTGGTTTTCGTGTAGTCCTATCTTCTTTAAAAAGGCTTGAGCGACTTGTATCATGATTTCATCGGTAAGTTTACTTTTGTCTTCATAAGCAAAGCTTATGGAGGTATGGATGACCGCTTTCTTTAATCCAGGTCTAAGGCTTCGAATTGCATCAAAGTCGGTAATGGTATTCAATACTTTATCAGCCCTGACCCCTGAAGCAAACAATACCTCAGCACCTGGCTTGAGCATCACATATCTACAACAGCCTTTAAAGGTCGAGCCTATAATAACCTTACTTATCATTTGAATTTTCGGATTTGATTATTGATAGTTATCAGTGTCTCGGATACCAACATGTTAGTTGCCTCGCCCATATTGACCTTCTTCGCTATTTGATTTAAGTTCGTAGCCATTCCGATTAATACTCTTAAATAAGCCACCTCCTCTTGGGTCAATCTTGTTGTTAGTTTATAATCCAATGACTTAGACCTGATGTATTCTGATACCGTTATGCCAACACTATCAGAAAATGAACGAAGCAATCTTTTTTCCATACTTGTATACCGAACCTTTACTACTTCAGATCTAACTATGGTCTTCCGCGGTCTCGCCATTTTTTTAGCAAAGCGTTAAGAAAAAATCAAGAATGTTTTGAGCCACGATTACGAAGTTTTCGTGGTCTCAAAACACGTCTTGCTAGTACCTCTAAACAGTTCATCTGTTAGCATCTTGGTTTAGTGCTTTCCATAAAAGAAAATACTCTTGAGGCTTTAAACTACCCGGCTCTTTGCCCAGTGCAGAATAGATCTGTTCAATTGATCTCCTTTCTGTCTGGACATATTCGAAGGCTATTCCGATAATCTCACTAACAGGAACTTTAAGCTGTTTTTGGATAACACCACTACTCTTTTCCGAAGGTTGTTCTTTAGCGATGGAACTAATTTCCTTCTTTGAAAGCTTGGCGTCACCACTTAAAATTTGATGTCTTAATTCTGGATTGTCTTTACCAATTACATCAATACCTTCAGCGAAAATTCCGTCACGTTTAATGGTAGCTTCACTAACATTAAATTCTTTAGCTAATAAAGCAGCAGTGGATTGGCCTGACTTTGGATCATTTTGATCTAAAGTTAAATCTGTTCTTTTGCCTTGTACTTTTTCACGATTGTAACGCAAGCCTCGTAAATAGCTTTGCTGTTCCGGAGAAAGATTTCTTCGTCCAAGTTGATTTCGAATCATCCAGTCTCGGACTTCTTCTTCATCTTTAAACGAAACAGTCCTAAACTGAAATTCAAGGCCATGCTTTTGAGAAATAGAAAATCGATTGTGACCATCGATCAATATATACTCTGACCCAAATGACCAAACTGTCAATGAATCCCTAACTCCCTCCATTAAAATATTTTCTTCTAAAACTTTAAACTCATCTTCCGAAAGTGGTGGAATCAATGCTTTGAAATCATCCCTAATTTTTATCTGGCTCTTGATTGATTTATCACTTTGATCCATTCCAGCAATGGCATTACCCAATAAATTTTCAAAACTCTTTTTCATAGCATTATTTCTTTTGCAAGGTTCATATAATCGATTGCACCAAAGCTCTCTGGATTGTAGCTAAATACATCCTTTCGATGTGCACTTGCTTCTGCAATGGCAACGTTCTGCCGGATTGTTGTCGTATAGACTTTCTGTTGGAAACTGTTCCTTAGGGTAGATAATATGTCCTTACTTAATTTGGTATGATTTGTTTGCGTAACTACAAGCCCCTGGATATTAATCAATGGATTAAGTTTGTCTTTAATGGTTGCAACTAACTCTTTGACAGTGTTCAGACCTTTTAAAGCTAGGTATTGAGCTTGTACAGTAATTAGTACGCTACTTGATGCTATCAAAGCGTTCTGTGTAAATATGCCAAGAGAAGGTGGACAATCAATTAGTATAATATCATATGCCTCTTTAATGGGATGAAGCAAAGTCTTTAATCGAAAGTAGCTGTTGATGTTTGCATATAGACCAGGCTCTATTGCAGAGAGATCCAGTGAGGCTGGTACAAGGTGAAAAGATTCACTTAATTCTTTAATTGGTAACTGTTCAATCCTACTTGAAAAAGAATCAGAAACAGTCAAAGCCTCATCCTCTACGCCAAGTGATTGAGACAAATTGGCCTGGGCATCTAGATCAATTAAAAGAACTCGTTGCCCTAGTAGATTTAATGCCTTCCCCAAGTTCAATGTTGTTGTTGTTTTTCCGGTTCCCCCCTTGTGATTAAGAATTGATATTATGTGTGTCATATAGTCTTTGTTTAATTTTCTGTCTTAGCAATCATTTCATTTAAGTCTTTGAAGTTGGAATAGCAGAATGACTGATCTTCAGCAAAAGGGAACTCGTGCCTCAGAGAAGAAAAACAACTCCTGCCAGCATTATCATTGTCAAAATATGCCTTGATTGATTTTGGTGAAACCCGGCTCAAAAGAGTTAGCGCGGCTGTCAATTGGTTCACAGAGTTTAAAACGATTATTGATTCAGATTCTGAAACTAACCCTAGCTGAACAGCAGAGAGAAGATCAAAAATCCCTTCAAACATTGAGAAACATGATGTGTCTCTATGGATGGAGGCTATTGCTTTTGAACCAATACATCCCTTGAAATATGGATTCCTAATTTCCATACCACCGTAATCATTCTTGAATCCTATGCCAAAGAATCGCCTTTCATCTATTGAATAATGGACTTCAGAACAATAAGACATCGCAACTGGAAGAGTAATGTTGCGAAATATCAGATATTTCAATAACGCTGCGTGCTCTATTTCTTTCACTTTTTCCAGTACTATGCGAGGCTCAGTCGATCTATGGGATTTAGAAGTACCAGTTTCACC
This sequence comes from Cytophagales bacterium, assembly GCA_020403045.1. Taxonomy (GTDB): domain Bacteria; phylum Bacteroidota; class Bacteroidia; order Cytophagales; family Cyclobacteriaceae; genus ELB16-189. Next base: position 3,139 of record JADBYK010000121.1, on the reverse strand, counting down.
CAGGTGATTTCTTGCCATTATTAGAAGAAATTCCTTGACAGAAATACCAAGGATTCGAATACCCAAGTCTACAAGCTTTCCGCCTTGACCAAGGCCGTGATCATACCACCGATTGAGATGGACATCAACTTTGAACGATGGTGTATTTTCAACTCGAATTGGCGAGAGGTACCAGGCCTCATTGGTACTAACACGAGCTGGTTCAATTCCTTGCGATTGAAGAAAAGAAACAATCGAAATCTCATTCACTTTGTTACAATTCATATCTGTTAAATTTTAGTTGTATTGTCCCGTCCCATTTAGCTTTTCCCATATGTCCCGCACAAGCAGGGGACATATGGGAAAAACGGGATGTATAAAACAAATGGGATAAATGGGACAATGATTTTATTTGTTAAGTTTTCTGTGTAGTGCTGATTTTGAAATACCTGTTACTTTTGAAATATCTCTCAGTGATGCTCCTTTCTCTTTCATAGCCTTTGCCAACTCAAAAGCTTCTTCATCAAGACCGGCTAATAACTCTCCATTTAGGTGATCAGCTTCATTAACATCTTCTTGCTCTACTTCAAACCAGAGTGTTTCCGTATTTAATCGAAGTAACTTTGCATGAGCAGCATCCTCACAGATTCTACTTTTTGAACGCTTTAGAATTCTAAAATTTGGACTTTGGGTGCTCTTGCGTAAGAAAAAATCCTGATCTGCAAGGTCTGACTTGGCACCAGAACCACTTTGCAAATCTGAATCTGATAATTGAAGTTTAGTACCCTTCCTAGTATGGTCAGTTACAACAAGCGCAAACCCAAAAGCGTCCTTCAAGTTTAATAGATCAATTACTGCAAGGGTTGCGTCCTTGTTTTTATTATTATCAATATCCTGATAGGCTGTTTTCCAGTTATCTAATACAACAAGAACAGGCTTTAACGAATTTATCTTTTCAACAATCAATGCTCGGTCGGTCGAAAAGCTTTGCCTAGTTGTGTAGACATATGATTCATGATGATTAGAATTGAGATTAAATGGCGAAGTTGAATAGAGAGTATTAAGTCTCCTGGCCATCAAATCTCTACTCAATTCACAATTAATATAGAGGGTGTTGCCATGAAGTTCGATTGTCTCGTTGCAAAATGAAGGCACATTGTTTGCCACGCACAGACATAGCTGAAGCATTAAATATGTTTTCCCAGTACCACGTTCAGATGGAAAATGGGTCAATGCTTTTTCGAAAATGTATTTTCCAAAAACCTGTTTGAGAGGTTTAAGTGTCTTTCCGTAAACGGCAAGTTCTTGCATACGGTCGTATGAATTATTAGGATTAAAATTGTCCATTGATGATTGGTTTGATTGATTAAAAAAAAGAAACCATTATCTTTGAACTCGTTAAGGGCTGCAATTCTTAACCGTTCAAAAATTTTAACCACGGCACCTGCCGTGGTTTTTTATTTCAAGTTCTTCTCTTTGAAATATTTTGCAACTTCAACAGGATCGTAAATTCTACGTTTGCCTATTTTAATGGATGGCAACCCACTTGTTGTATGCTTATGCAGAGTGGGGAGCGAGATTCGATATTTGTTCGCAATCTCTTGCCGGGTCAAGTACTCGACCTTAGGTTCTTTTGAAATTTCTAAAGCTTGAACTTCCTTTAATAACTCAAGCTTAACCTCTTTTAATAATGACTTTACGTCATTCTGATCAGGGAACTGGATTTGTAAGTGTTGCATAGGATCGTGTGATTAAAGGCACAATCCTAGGGTCAACGGCATGATCAATTTGTGTACAACACAATAATTTTTTTTAACTAATTGATAATCAGATTAAAAAAATGGAATTCATTTTTTGGCTTTCCTTTTTATTCCCCCGGTTTCTGGTAGACCGCTTATCAAATTTCGTTTTTCAATAGATTTTCTTGCGAATTCGTGGCCTACAAACTCATCTAGGCTTGTTCGTGCATTGATTCGTTGCTTAGTTGTCGTGAAACTTCCAGAAATATCTATTCCCATTGATTTTCCAAACCAGATTACAAAATCCCTTTCGCTTTTAATACTTTGCTCAAACAATAGCACGTCCTTTATCTGCAAACCTATTTCAACCAATTTCTGGACATTGCCAGCTTTTTCTGATTTATCATTAACTAGTTGATACTGAATTTTAACTGCCAAATCATTGGCTATGTGATTTTGAATTCTAAGATCAACATGTTTAAGAATACTTTTTATTCTAGAATTAGATCCTGTAGAGTACATCCAGCCTATAAACTTCATATCTGCTACGTAAAGTTGCATATGCTCTCTTACCCAATACAAAAACCTAAGTTTATTGTGTGGCAAAGCCTGCTTATACAATCCGTCAATAAATTGTATATACCGTAAATCTCTGTGCCTCAAAGAAAAATTATAAGCCCGTAAAACCTCAAACTCGCCTGGTGGCTTTGGAAAGTACAACCCCGTAAAATTCTTGGTCGAATATCTACCAACCAAATCCTCATCAATTTCGTACGGGATCACATAGTCAACATTCTCCAAACTTCTTCCACGATAAAGCCTCAATCCAAATTCCTTAAGTGTTGATTTGATCGAAAAATATGTATTCATAAAAAGACGAATTATTAACGCTTGTTTGGTTGTTGTTTTTGTATGGATATTCAATAGCCGATTTAAACTAACTCATTTGAAAATCCTCACCAATATGTTGATCACTGGAATTTCATGTGAAATGAAGTTTCAATTTTGATAACAAGGGGAGAAAATGTTACACAATTTGTTACACACGAAAATAAAAAAACCCTTGAATTATTTCTAATTCAAGGGTTAGCGAGGTTCCGAGCGGATTCGAACCGCTGTAGGAGCTTTTGCAGAGCTCAGCCTAGCCACTCGGCCACGGAACCTTATTCAATCAATACTTCAATTTCCTCTTGCAGAGCTCACCCCGATAAAAATCGGGGCACTCGGCCACGGAACCTTATTCAATTAATACCTAGATTCACTTTTTCAGAGCTCACCCCGATAACAATCGGGGCACTCAGCCACGGAACCTTATTCAATCAATACTTCAATTTCCTCTTGCAGAGCTCACCCCGATAACAATCGGGGCACTCGGCCACGGAACCTTATTCAATCAATACTTCAATTTCCTCTTGCAGAGC
>JADBYK010000120.1:0-20000 GCA_020403045.1 Cytophagales bacterium | reverse complement strand
AGCGACAGGGCATCGATAATGATCGGGCATAAAATGTAGTACCGAAGCTTAGGATTATCCGCCTTTGGCGGATAGTGGTAGGGGAGCATTCCAACAGCGGAGAAGCTGAGAGATAACTCTTGGTGGAGCGGTTGGAAAAGCAAATGTAGGCATAAGTAACGATAAGGCAGGTGAGAAACCTGCCCACCGATAGACTAAGGTTTCCGCGGCAATGCTAATCATCCGCGGGTAAGTCGGGGCCTAAGGAAAAGCCGAAAGGCGTATTCGATGGATCACTGGTTAATATTCCAGTACTACCGTATTGAGCGATGAGGTGAAGGAGGAGTGAAAGCTGCGCGCCCTGACGGAATAGGGCGTTGAAAGGTGTAGATATAGGAGATGCAGGCAAATCCGCATTTTTTGTCGAACCCAACAGTACTCAGAGGCTTCGGCTGAAGAGATAGACAGTGTAAACAGACTTCCAAGAAAACCCTCTAAGCATATTGATATGGTACCCGTACCGCAAACCGACACAGGTAGTCAAGGAGAATATCCTGAGGTGCTCGAGTGAATCATGGCTAAGGAACTCGGCAAATTAACCCTGTAACTTCGGGAGAAGGGGTGCCTCCAGCAATGGAGGTCGCAGAGAAATGGCCCAGGCGACTGTTTAACAAAAACACATGGCTTTGCGAAATCGAAAGATGAAGTATAAGGCCTGACACCTGCCCGGTGCTGGAAGGTTAAGGGGGGGCGTTAGCGAGCAATTGCGAAGCGCTGAACTGAAGCCCCAGTAAACGGCGGCCGTAACTATAACGGTCCTAAGGTAGCGAAATTCCTTGTCGGGTAAGTTCCGACCTGCACGAATGGTGTAACGATCTGGGCGCTGTCTCGGCCATGAGCTCGGTGAAATTGTAGTCACGGTGAAGATGCCGTGTACCCGTCACGGGACGGAAAGACCCCGTGCACCTTTACTATAGCTTCGCATTGGTACTGGGGGGATGATGTGTAGGATAGGCGGGAGGCTTTGATCCTGGGCCGCTAGGTCTAGGGGAGTCAACGGTGAAATACCGCCCTTTATCTCCTTGGTGCCTAACCTTTTACAAGGGACATTGCGTGGTGGGTAGTTTGACTGGGGTGGTCGCCTCCGAAAGTGTATCGGAGGCTTTCAAAGGTACCCTCAGTACGGTTGGTAATCGTACGTGGAGTGCAATAGCATAAGGGTGCTTGACTGTGAGACTGACAAGTCGAGCAGGGACGAAAGTTGGATATAGTGATCCGGTGGTTCTGCATGGAAGGGCCATCGCTCAAAGGATAAAAGGTACGCCGGGGATAACAGGCTGATCTCCCCCAAGAGCTCATATCGACGGGGAGGTTTGGCACCTCGATGTCGGCTCGTCACATCCTGGGGCTGGAGAAGGTCCCAAGGGTTGGGCTGTTCGCCCATTAAAGTGGCACGCGAGCTGGGTTCAGAACGTCGTGAGACAGTTCGGTCCCTATCTGTGATGGGCGTTGGAAGTTTGAGGGGATCTGGCCTTAGTACGAGAGGACCGGGCTGGACCAACCTCTGGTGTACCGGTTGTAGCGCCAGCTGCACCGCCGGGTAGCCATGTTGGGTAGGGATAAGCGCTGAAAGCATCTAAGCGCGAAACCCGCCCCGAGATGAGACTTCCTTTAAGGGTCGTCAGAGATTATGACGTTGATAGGCCGCAGGTGTAAAGGCAGTAATGCCAAAGCCGAGCGGTACTAATTGCCCGTACGCTTCAGGCGTGCATGAGTTTGCCTGTCCTGTGCAAATGCTTTTGTTGTTTTTTCGCCATACGCATGTCAAAGGTCTTGAGGTGACTTTGGCGGCGGGGTCCACCTCTTCCCATTCCGAACAGAGAAGTTAAGCCCGCCAGCGCCGATGGTACTAGAGTAAAATCCGGGAGAGTAGGTCGTTGCCTTTTTTATTATATCAAACCCCTATAGCAACAACCTATAGGGGTTTTTTTATGAACTTTTTTTCCCCGAGATAAGGCTTATGAACTGTACAATTTCTGATTGGATAAGCTGAAGCTCTTCCATTGAAATAATATATGGTGGAACAATATACATGACGTTTCCCAGAGGCCTCACCAAGATTCCCTTAGAGAGAAAATGGGAATAGATCTTCTTTCTGATAGGATTATAATAAGAACTGGTGTCGTTAGTCATTAACTCGATAGCCAAAATCGTCCCGCAAACACGCACGTCTTTAATGACAGAAAAACCAGAAACGTTGGCCTTAAAGTTTTCAAGAGATTTGTTTATTGTTTCAATGGCTGATTTACACTCCACTGATATCAATAGTTTAAAGCTTGCATTAGCCGCAGCACATGCAATAGGATTCGCTGTGTAAGAATGACCATGGTACAGAGTCCTTGAACTCTCAGAAGACTGAAATGCAGATGCAACTTTTGACGAACAGCTCGTAGCTCCCAAAGGTAAACTCCCGCCTGTGATGCCTTTTGATAGAGCGAAAATGTCCGGTCTATTTTTAAGATAGTCGCACGCAAAAAATCTCCCAGTTCTTCCAAAGCCTGTGAACACTTCATCCGCTATACATATCACCTCGTATTCATTTGCAATAGAAATAAGTTGATCAAGTATGTGGGGAGAATACATTCTCATTCCTGCTGCCCCTTGAACCAATGGTTCGAATATAAATGCAGCTACGTCTTCTCTACTTACCAACTTCCGAAAGTCGCTTAGTATTTTTTCTTCATTTTGATTGTTTGGGAAATCGATGAAATCGACATTAAAAAGATATCGATTAAACGCTTGGTTAAATACATCCCTTGCCCCCACAGACATAGCACCAAATGTATCGCCATGGTAGGCTCCCTCTAATGCAATAATTTTTGTTTTAGTCTGTATACCTTTATTATGCCAATACTGCATTGCCATTTTTAATCCAACTTCTACTGCCGTGCTGCCATCATCAGAGAAGAAGATTTTAGATTGATTTTTTGGGAGAACGCTTAAAAGATTTTCAGCAAGTGTAATCGCGGGTTCGTGGGTAAAGCCAGCAAAAATAACATGCTCTAACTTTCTAGCTTGCTCCGAAATAGCTTTGGCAATAACCGGATTACTATGTCCGTGAAGATTTACCCACCAGGATGAAACCGCATCAATGATTTTTTTTCCGTCAGCAGTATACAGATAAACACCTTGCGCTGACTCGATGACAATTGGATCCTCTTCGACTTCCAGAGGTGTAAAAGGGTGCCAGATGTAGTTTTTATCTTTTTCGAGAAGAGTCACGCGATTTTTTGTTTTATTTTTTCTGCATAGTTTGCAATTGTTTCCGAATTTATTTCAGGCTCTTCTTTGACGTGCCAGATTGTTTTATATCCAGAATGCTTCAAAATGATTCTTTCACTTTCAGGGTTTGATTTTCCATTGAAAATGATTCCGGCCACAGGAAGTTTACGTTGCTTTAGTAATTCAACTGTTAATAACGTATGGTTGATACTTCCTAAGTAAAGGTTGGCAACGAGAATGATTGGGCTATTGAATTTCTGAGCAATGTCAATTACAAAGTCCTTATCATTTAGTGGTACCAAACACCCGCCCGCCCCCTCTATTATTAGTGATTTGTTTGTCTTCGGCAAGAACATTTTTTCCAAGCTAATCTCGATGCCGTCAATTTTAGCCGCTGCATGTGGCGAAGCGGGTGTATTCAACAAATAGGATTCTGGGTGAATCGTACAATCTGGAATCAGGCCTTTGATTGTATCCGCATCTCGCGGAAAGCCAGCTTGAACTGGTTTCCAATAGTCAGCATTGAGCGCTTTACATAAGATGGCAGAAACTAAGGTTTTACCTGAGTCTGTGCCTATGGCTGTTACGAAGTAGTTCATTTTTTTGACGTTCAAAATAGAAACACTAAAGGTAAGAGTTAACAATTAGATTTTTCGCGGAGACGAAGTTGCGGCAGGGATAGAAACGGAAATCCTTTTTGCCCTCTTGAACGAAAGCAGCATCGGCAAAAAGATTGCAGTGAAGAGCCCGGCTGCCGCCCCAAAGATTACCCAAATTCTGTTAGTGCCTTTATCAATTTTTGAATATCAGCTTCGGTATTGAATGAGTGTAGGCAGATGCGAACGCGCTCCGAGCCAGGCTTTACGGAGGGCGAACGAATTGCGCGGCAATCCAAGTCATGCAGCTGTAAGTAATTGGCGAGCTTTTTTACTTCATTGTTTCCCTTCACTAGAATAGACTGAATTGAACTGTTGCTTTGAACTTTTGGATGATTTACCTTTTTGTATTGTTCTAAAAAGAAGTTAATATTCGAACGGAGTTGTTCTTGCAGTTGCTCCTTGCTTTGGAGAAATTCAAAAGCGCATTGAATAGAAACTAAACTATGCGGAGACATAGCTGTTGAGAAAATGAATGGTCTTGCAAAGTTGACTAAGTACGAGATCAACGCCTTAGAGCCAACAATACAAGCACCGTGTACGCCCATTGCTTTGCCAAAGGTGTAGATTCGAATTGCAATTTCTGATTCAAGTCCCAACATCGCTGCGTACCCCGAACCGTTTTTCCCATACACCCCAGTACTATGAGCTTCATCCAGTATAACATGCGCTTGATATCGATTTGCTAATCCTACGATTTCTTTCAGTGGGCTTTCATCACCATCCATGGAATAGATCGATTCGATGGCTATAAATGTTTTTCCTTTTGCCTGTTTTAGCTTGTTCTCTAAATCGAATAGATTGTTGTGTTTAAAACTATGACGATCCGCTTTACTAAGTCTTGCGCCATCGTGCATGCATGCGTGAACAAGTTCGTCATACAAAATGGTGTCGCCCTTTTGAGGAAGGCAAGACAAAGCCGCAAGGTTTGCCATATAACCTGAACCAAAAAGCAGTGCTTGCTCTGAGCGGAAAATGGTTGCAAGCTTAGCTTCAACCTCTTGGGCAAGCTCGCTATTTCCAGCCAGCAGACGAGAGCCGGTTGATCCATTGGAAGGATTTTTTAGTGAGCTATAATGCTCATGAATTTTTTGGCTAAGCTGTGCCGATCTTGCCAATCCAAGATAGTCGTTTGAAACAAAATCAATTTTGTTTTTGACCAGAGAAAGCTCGCGTAAGCCCCCCTGAGCCGCGCGTTCTTTCAAAGCCGCATCCATCCAGTCATCTAGTCCCATCGTTATGCTCCCTTTCCTCTTGTCTTCTCGAGTATGTCCCACATTTCTGATGGAATTTCTTCAAGATGGCTGAACTCGCCACCATTGCGTAGCCATTCGCCACCATCTATTGTTACCACTTCGCCATTTATGTACGCAGAGTAATCTGACAAAAGATAGGCGGCCAAATTGGCCAACTCCTGGTGAGCACCCACTCGTTTTAAAGGGATGCGAACTGCCGGATCAAATTTCTTTACAAGATCACCCGGAAGAAGACGACTCCATGCTCCTTCGGTTGGGAAAGGTCCGGGTGCGATCGCATTGCTTCTAATTTTATACTTGGCCCATTCTACTGCGAGTGATCTGGTGAGCGCTAACACACCCGCTTTGCTGCAAGCCGAAGGCACAACATATCCTGAGCCAGTCCAGGCGTACGTGGTAACAATATTTAAAAAAGTGCCAGGTTGTTTTTTTGCAATCCAATGTTTGCCAGCCGCTAATGTCATATAGTAGGTGCCTTTCAAAACAATGTCAACAACGATATCAAATGCGCGATGCGAGAGTCGCTCTGTCGGGCTTATAAAATTTCCGGCTGCGTTGTTCACTACACCGTGGATTTGACCGAAACGGCTCTCAGTTTCACGCAACACTTTTTCAATTTCTTCATATTTGCGCACGTCACAAGCCACTGCCAATACTTGCCCCCCTGTCTGGAGTTGTAGCTCAGCAGCAGTTTTTTCCAACACCTCTTTTTTACGACTGGTAATCACCAAGTTGGCACCCAACTCCAGCAGGTACTTACCCATCGATTTGCCAAGCCCCGTGCCACCGCCTGTGATTACAATGGTTTTGCCTTTAAATGCACCTGGTTTAAACATGCCTTCCATACATTCCTGATTTTATGAAGGTGTAAAGTAGCAATTGTATTTAATTTAAGATATTTGTCTATTAATTTTTTAAACTATGAGAACAACCTATTTTTTTATTCTTCTGCTTTTTACTTTTTCTTCGTGCATCGTCTCCAAAAAGAAGTTTGATGATATGCTAGCTCAGAAAGTAAAAGCTGAAGGTGACCTTTCTGATCGGAACAAAGAATTGGACAAGGCAAATGGATCACTCCAAGAACTGGCTGAGACGCTTAAGAAGATGCAGCAGGACACGGCAAATCTGAATGTAACCTACCGGGCCAATCAAAAAAAATTAGCGAGTCTGAATAAAGAGTACGAACAACTAAATGGCAACTACAAGAATTTGTTGACTAATAGCGGCAAACTTAACCGTGATGTTGCGCAGCAGCGCGACCAATTGTTGGCAATCCAGGACAACTTAGACAAGACACGGAAGCAGAACGATTCACTGAGCTACAGTTTGCAGGAACGCGAGAAAAAAGTGAAGGAACTCGAATTGATAATGGCCAATAAGGATAAGGCCGTTCAGACCTTGAAGAATAAGATTAGTAACGCCCTGTTAAACTTTAAAGAAAATGATTTGACCGTTGAAGTGAAAAACGGGAAAGTGTATGTTTCATTGGCCGAACAGTTGCTATTTGGGTCGGGAAGCATTGAAGTGGATGTGAAGGGTGTTGGAGCATTGCAGCAGTTGGCCAAAGCATTAAATGATCAAAAAGATATACAAGTGATGATTGAAGGGCATACGGACAACGTGCCTATTTCTAAGAAGTCAGCCTACATGAATGACAACTGGGATTTGAGTGTGATGCGTGCTACATCAATCACAAAAATTCTAACAGGGGCTGGTCTATCTCCTAACCAGATTACGGCAGCGGGTAAAGGAGAGTACGCTCCTCTTGCGCCAAATGACAATGCCCAGAACAAGCAAAAAAATAGGCGCACAGAAATTATTGTGACGCCTAATTTGGATGAGTTGTTTAAGATTCTAGAAGCGAATTGAGATTTAGGATTTAAGAAATACGAAGTATGATTTGATGCGAGGCAGCAAATTGTTATTCGTATTTTTTATTTCTTAATTAATGATGATGCCCGCCAGGACCATGTACGTGGCCATGTGCAATTTCATCTTCAGTGGCAGGCCGGATGTCCATTATCTCTACTGCAAAATTGAGCTCTACACCGGCCAACGGATGGTTGGCATCCACTGTAATTTCAGAAAGACCGACATGAGTAACAGTGACAACACCGCCTTGGTTGGTTTGAAATTGCATACCTACTTTCACCTCTTGGCCACCAAATGCAGTGCGTGGCACGCGTTGGGTCAAAGCTTCATCTTTTACTCCATAGCCCTTTTCGGGGCTTATCTTAAGGCTTAGTTTTTCGCCTTTTGATTTTCCTTCCAAACCTTCTTCCATGCCGGGAATCAGGTTGCCAATTCCTTGAATATAAGTTAGAGGCTCTCTGCCACTACTGGAATCGAGAATTTTACCATCGTTGTCAGTGAGTGTGTAGTGGATGGAGGCTACTTTGTGTTTAGTGATTTGCATCTTCTTTCGTTATTAAAAATAAAAAATAGGTTGCCTTTTACAGACAACCTATAGTAAAGTACCTAAGGCCGGAATCGAACCGGCACGCCCGAAGGCACACGATTTTGAGTCGTGCGCGTCTACCAATTCCGCCACTCAGGCTTTTTTGCTAATTGGGTTGCAAATATGCCCAAAGTTTAAAAGCGAACCAAATCACAGTTCAATAAATTTCTCCAACGAAAAGGCCTCTGTTCTCTTTGAAAAAAGGGGTTTTACCCGATTCCAGACAGAAGAAAAGAGTTCGGAGTTTCGGTATTTGTCTAAACTTTCTAATTCGTCCCAGTGACTGAGTGTTGTAAAACACAAAGGGTCTCTGGCGTCTTTTAGAAGTAGAAGGTGGTGGCAGCCCGGGAAGTGCCTGATGGCTTCTTTATGCTGGTTAAAAATCCCCAAGAAAACATCAACGTTTGGTGGTGTAAAATGCATGCGAACGATTCGGATGATCATAGTCAGTTATTAGTATCAAGACATAAGTATTGAGACATAGGGCACAATTCAATCTTACTACTTATGTCTTGATACTGGCGTGTTTTACAATTCATCAAAAGTAATATTTACAGGGCTATCATGCTTCAATCCTAGCAATTCACTCGCGTGTCCTTTGTACATGCCAATTTCAAGAAGCCCCAAACTATTAAATATCAAGACGCAATCGCCAGGTTCTGCTTCAAAATAGTTTTTATGAATACGCCTGAACTTCTCTCCTCCAAACTGAATTGTGAATGTTTTTCCTGCACTTAAAACCTCAAAAGTGTCTTTAGCAATATTGGTGATCAAGTTTCCATAACCATCCACCCGTATGACATTGCCTGCAATAATTCTTTTGTTTGCTTTTACATGGCGATCAGTCATTTTCTTGAATGTCGACATTGGCTTTCCAAGAGTAGTGATGGCCACTCCGCTGGCTAGTTTGGCGGCTGAAGGTGCGAAGATATCTTTTTCCGGAAAGGTTGTCCGGATTGGATTTATAGAATTTAATTGAACTACTTGTTGATGATTTTTGTCGCTAATCAGTCCCAACATACCGTTGTCAACCCCGACAAAGAAGTGGTCCTCCAACTGCAAAGCGATGTAGGCATCGTCTTTATTTCCCGCAGAATCGACACCAGTAAGGTGTACGGTTCCAACGGGGAAATCACGAAAAACCGATTTTAACACAAATGCTCCATGTGCGATATCGCAAGGGGCAATGTGGTGGCTAATGTCAACCAAAGTTAAACCGGGGTTTACACTTAGAATTTTGGCTTTTATGGCCGCCACGTAATGATCACTTTCACCGCTATCAGTAAGAAGAGTAACTATGGCCATGGGTGAACTTTCTACCAACACTCGTGTTCTTACAAGGTTGGATTTTCGTAAATTTACAGGGATAAAATTACTTCATTTAAACCATTTTTTCATTTGATCGAAAAAACCATTACGCTCGATAGCATTCCGCTGCTAGATTTTCTGGGAGTTGAAAACAAGAACATAAACGAACTTGCTCAAGCTTTCCCCAAGAGCCGTATCATTTCGCGCGGCAATGAGATCCTTGTGAAGGGGGAGACCCCAGACATTCTACAGATTACCGAGATACTGCAATCGCTGCAAGAACATTTTAACCAGTTTGGTCGCATTACCGAGGAGAATGTTCGCGGCTACATTTCTCAGGAGCGCTCAGATTATTTGCCGGAAGATTCAATAGACGGAATTATTCTTTATGGGACAAAGGGCTCGCCTATCAAACCCAAGACAGTAAATCAACAAAAACTGGTTCAGGCGGTCAAAGACAATGATTTGGTGTTTGCACTGGGCCCGGCAGGCACGGGCAAAACATTTGTATCTGTGGCACTCGCTGTACGCGCGTTGAAGAATAAGCAGGTTAAGAAAATTATCATCACACGGCCAGCGGTTGAAGCAGGTGAGAATCTTGGATTTCTACCTGGCGATTTGAAAGAGAAAATAGATCCTTATTTGAGACCTATTTACGATGCGCTCAATGACATGGTGCCATTTGAAAAATTAAAGTATTACCTGGAACGCGAGATTATAGAGATTGCCCCACTCGCTTATATGCGTGGAAGAACGCTCCACCACGCATTTATCCTCTTGGATGAAGCGCAAAACACCACTGCGATGCAAATGAAAATGTTCCTTACACGCATGGGGCCCGAGTCGAAGATGATTGTAACGGGTGACACTTCACAGATTGATCTTCCGAAAAATCAAAGTTCTGGCCTTAAAGAAGCGGTGAGGATATTAAATCAGGTAAACGGAATTGGCTTTGTAGAACTGAGTGGTCGTGATGTGGTGCGCCACAAGTTGGTTAGAGATATAATTGAAGCGTATGGATCGAAGGAGTGATTCTTGATTTACGATTTTAGATTCTTTATTTATGAATTGATTCTTAAATCGTAAATCGTAATTCTAAAATCCAAAATCAATATGCTCTCACCAACTTCCCATCCATATAGTTCATGTATGATTTGTTGGCTACCTTCATTCCACCGGGTGTAGGGAAATTGCCGGTAAAATACCAGTCACCTGAATGGTTGGGGATCGCCTTGTGCAAATTCTCGACTGTTTGATAAACTACTTGCAATTCAGCCTTCATTCCCTCTGGGCGCACGATGTCAGCGATCTTGTCGGAGACCTGTTCATATTCAAATTCCTCATACAAACGCTTTACAAAATTGATGGGGATGCCTTCTGCTCTGGCGCGTTGACACTGCTCATATACTTCACCTAACAGATAATCTTTCCCTTGTTCTTTCAACAATTTGATCACCGCTCGAAAAGCGACAAAATCGCCCATCTTGCTCATATCAATTCCATAGCAATCGGGAAAGCGGATTTGTGGTGCAGAAGAAACAACTACGATTTTCTTAGGCCCCAGTCGATCGAGCATTTTCAAAATACTTTTTTCAAGAGTGGTGCCGCGCACAATTGAATCATCAATCACAACTAGCGTATCTTTTCCTTTATTCACCACTTCGTAGGTGGTGTCGTAGACGTGTGCCACCATCTCATCACGATGGTCATCATCTGTGATGAACGTGCGCAACTTCACGTCCTTAATTACAATTTTCTCCATCCGTGGCCGGAAGGAGAGAATGTCTTCCAGTGAATCTACGGTTGGTTTCCCGTCAAGGATAAAGTCTTTTTGTTTGCTTATAAGATAATCTTCAATACCAGCCATCATACCCAAAAAAGCTGTTTCAGCCGTATTGGGTATATACGAAAAGATGGTATTCTTTAAATCAAAATTGATAGCCTTTAAGATTTGAGGCACTAACAATTTACCAAGTCTTTTTCTTTCCTGATAAATTTCGGGATCGGTGCCACGAGAGAAATAAACACGCTCAAAGCTACAAGATGTTTTTTCTAGCGGAGTAATCACCTGGTGCTGTGCAAAGGAGCCGTCTTTGTTAATGACAAGCGCGTGACCTGGCTTTACCTCCTGTATTTGTTCGTAGTTGATATTGAATGCTGTTTTGATGGCCGGTTTTTCGGACGCCACCACCACGATTTCTTCGTCTGCATAAAAATACGCAGGACGAATTCCAGAGGGATCTCTCACCACAAAGGCTGAACCTGAACCGGTCAGCCCAGCCATGGTATATCCTCCGTCAAAATCTTTGCAGGCTCTCCGCAACACATTTTGCAGATTCAACTCATTCTCGATGATGTCTGAAACTTCTTTGTTAGTAAACTGGTCTTTGTATTTCTGAAAAAGAGATTGCACCTCTTCATCAAGAAAGTGACCAATCTTCTCCATTACGGTTACTGTATCTACTTTGTCTTTGGGGTGTTGGCCTAGATCTACCAAAACATCAAAAAGTTCTTCTACGTTGGTCATGTTGAAATTGCCCGCCATAACCAGATTGCGACTCCTCCAGTTGTTTTGACGCAAGAATGGGTGCACGTTTTCAATGCTATTCAACCCGTGTGTTCCGTAGCGCAGGTGGCCCAGCCAGAGCTCTCCTGAAAATGCCAGGTTCTCTTTTAGCCAATCTTCGTTTTTAAAATTCTCTTTGCCGTCTTTTTGCGCTTTTTTATACTTTTTTCCGATTTTTTTGAAGAGATGAGCTACTGGCGAAGGCTTTACGGAGCGGTAGCGGCTAAAGAAACGGAAACCCGGTTTTTGATCGATTTTAATGTTTGCAATTCCAGCGCCATCTTGTCCACGGTTGTGCTGTTTTTCCATAAGAATGTACATCTTATTCAAGGCATACGTTGACCCGTATTTTTCGATGTAGTAGGATAAGGGTTTTCGTAATCGGATGAGGGCTATGCCACACTCATGAAGGATGTTATCGCTCATAGATTCGGAAAACACAAAGTTAGATTTATTAGTTTATAAAGGCTAGAAAAACTATGCTCCGGATTAGCTTAACCCGTTTATTGTGTGTACTACAGTTTTGCTTAACGAGGCTAGCTCAATAGTGCAATTTGTGCAACCTTTGAGTGCTTAGTAGTTTGCATTTTTACCACAGGGAACACAAAGAAACCACAAGGGTCACGGAGAAATGCAAAACTGTCGTACACCCCGTTTGCTGCCCCCTATGAACAATGGCCAATTATTAACTATTTTTGCCCCTCTTTTTCGTTATGATTGAAACCGATATCATTATCATCGGTGCAGGGCCGGTTGGCCTTTTCACCGTATTTGAAGCTGGACTTTTAAAGTTGAGGTGTCATCTGATAGATTCTTTGCCGGCTCCCGGGGGGCAGCTCATAGAAATTTATCCTAAAAAGCCCATTTATGACATCCCCGGCTATCCGATTGTAAACGCGGGTGAGTTAGTGGAAAAGTTGATGCAGCAGGGTGCTGTTTTCAAACCCGGATTTACCTTAGGTGAGTCGGCAACCGAATTAGAAGAAACGGAAGACGGGAAGTTTATTGTTACTACTGTGAAGGGAACCAAACACAAGGCACCTATTGTAATGATTGCCGGTGGACTGGGTGTATTCGAACCACGAAAGCCGCCTATTCCTAATTTGGATCAATATGAAGATAAGGGGGTAGAATACATTATTCGAGATCCGGAGTTTTACAAAGGGAAAAGAGTGGTTGTTTCAGGTGGGGGAGACTCTGCTTTAGATTGGTCGATCTATTTAGTGGAAAACAAAATTGCCAGCGAGTTGTCGCTCGTGCATCGCAGGACTTCTTTTCGAGGTCATTTGGACTCCGTTCAAAAAGTGATGGATATGGCCGCTGCCGGAAAAATAAACTTAATCACCGATGCTGAGGTGACGGGTTTGAGTGGAAATGGAAAGGTAGAATCGGTGACCATCAATCATTCAACAATGGGCAACATTGAAAAGCCAACAGATCATTTTGTTCCTTTGTTTGGACTTACACCTAGCTTGGGTCCTGTAGCCAACTGGGGTCTTGAAATAGAGAAGAATGCTATCAAGGTTGATACGTTAGACTATTCTACCAATCGTAAAGGGGTTTATGCCATAGGCGATATCAATACCTATTCCGGTAAGTTGAAATTGATTTTGTGTGGATTCCATGAGGGTACGCTAGCGGTTCAGTCTGCTTTTGCTAGAATTTTCCCCAATAAAAAGAATGTGTTGAAATACACTACGGTAAATGGGGTAAGCGGGTTTTGAATTTAGCTTCAAGCCATAAGCGTCAGGCCACAGGCTTGCGGCTTTTAGCCTGAAGCTTGCAACCTTTCATCAGAGAATATGGAAAACATGATCAAAGTAAATATCATCGACCGTCAAGGGCAAACGCATTTGTTAGATGCACCTACGGACATGAACATGAACATCATGGAAATTTGCAAGGCACATGAGTTGCCTGTAGAGGGAATTTGTGGTGGTATGGCGCTTTGTGCTTCCTGTCAGGTTTATTTAGAATCTGATACAGCTTTGCCTGAACAAGGAGATTCTGAATTGGCCATGCTCGATCAGGCATTTCATGTAAAAGACAATAGTAGATTAGGATGTCAAATAAGAATTACTGAAGAGATTGATGGCATTGTATTGCGGTTAGCTCCTTGATTCGAAGGTTTAACTGCCCCATCTGTTTTTTTCTGAACGCGCCTTTAAAAAAGGATAAAAAGCGACAGCACTCAAGATGACGAGCGTACCCAAGTAAAAATTCCAGCCCATTACTTCTTGTTGCCCGAATACCACCAGCGCAATCAGAATACCATAGACAGGTTCTAAGTTTAGTGCCAGGTTGAGAAAAAACACAGAGAGCTTTTTACTTAAATTAATCATAACGGAATAAGCATACACGGAACAGGCCAAGGCCATGATTCCAATATAGAACCAGTCCATAGTGGCTGGTGTAAGATGAAGTTGTTGATCATCGGTGAAGAAGGTTTGATAGAGAGGAAAGAAGACAACTACGGTAATGCAGGCGCCTATCATTTCGTAGAAAGTAATCGTATAGGCACTCACTCTCGCTGCTAATTTTGAGTTGATCACGCTGAATAGCGCAGCGGTCAATCCAGATGCAACGCCCAAAAATAGTCCCAGAGCATAATCGAAATTAAAAGAAAAAATAAGAATGAGTCCTAGTATCACAACGACTCCCAGCGCTACTTCCAATCCTTGAATTTTTTTTCGCTTTGCAATAGGTTCGATAAAGGCCGCCCAAAAAGAGCAGGTTGCGAAACCAACCAAGCTGGTAGAAGGGTTGGAAACACGGCCTGAGGCAAAGAAGGTGAGCCAGTGAACGGCCACAATACTACCTGTTAAAACGATTTTGAAAAAATCAGTACGGCTTACTTTATACGTTCCACTGGTTGCAAGAATTAGAACTCCCATTCCAGCTGCTGCCAATAGTGTTCGATAGAAAACCATTTCGACAGACGGAATCGTTACGAGCTTTCCAAGGATGGCCGTAAAACCAAAAAGTAAAACTACAAAGTGTAGCTTGACATAATCTTTTGTTGTAGCTACTACTTCGCTCATTAATTATTTTTTTGGTTTAGCTACGTAGTGCAAGGATCAACGCGGAACGTATTTATACATGGCCAACGCAATCATACCGAAAATAATATTGGGCAACCAGGCTGCCAACAACGGTGAAATAGAGCCAGTTTGAGCAAAGGTACTAGTGATGGTAAAAAATAAGATAAAGATAAAGGCCATCAAGAAGCCAAGTGCAATTTGAAAGCCCGTGCCTCCTCTGCTTTTTTTGGCCGATACAATAGCACCCATAAAGACCAATACGTAGATATAAAAGGGTGAAGAGAAACGAATGTCTTTCTCTACCTGATAGGCTTCCACGCCTGTAGAGCCTCTGAATTTTAGTGTTTCTATCTTCTCTGTCAGCTCCGGGATGGTCATGCCGGCATACATCTTACTATCGTTTTCAAAATCTTTTGGTGTAATCACCAGCGTGGTGTCAAGATTGTCGCCTTTTTCGGTTGTTGGGATGTTTCCATTTGCTTCTATTCGAAACAGACTGTCGACCATTTTTCGTTTCCAGAGTTTCAATGTCCACTTATGTTTGGTGGAGTCCCACTGGATGTTTTCGGCAGAAAGTTTTTCCACCAGACGGTCTTGATCAAAGCGTTCAAGTGAAAACTGGTATCCCGTATTTGCCTGGTTGTTAAAATTCTGAATAAACAGATACACATTGGGAGCCACCTGCATGTGTACATTACGCTTTTCAAAATAGAACTTATTCTGAAAATAGCGCATTTCAAAAATCAACCGATCATAATTTGCTTTAGGTATCACCCACCCATTCAGCACGAAACTCATCAACGCCACGATGGTCGCTGCCAGAAAGTACGGAAAAAGGAATCTGCGAAAACTAATCCCACTACTGAGAATGGCAACAATCTCCGTTTGCCCCGCCATGCGAGAGGTCACATAGATAACAGCAATAAATATGGTGATCGGGGAAAGGAATCCGGCAATCCAAACGATAAAATCGAAATAGTAATTTAAGATTTCCCATCGCGTTAACTTGAAAAGGATAAACTTGTCGATCTTTTCGGTAAGGTCGATGATGCAAATAATCGCCACCAAAATCAGCACCACAAAGAAAAAAGTGGAAAGGATTTTTTTGAGGATGTATTTATCGAGGATTTTCATTTTTTGGTCGGTGGTCAAAAGGTCGATGGTCGATAGTCCATAGACGATGGCCGATTTAACTATCGACAATGGACTGTAGACTATCGACTGAACTTACAATCGCGTAGAAACTATTTTCACCATTTTATTTTTCCATTCTAAAAAAACGCCTTCTTCTATTTTTTGACGTGCCTGCTGCACCAGCCAAAGATAGAAGGTAAGATTATGGATAGAAGCAATTTGCGCGCCTAAAATTTCTTTAGAGATAATCAGGTGGCGCAGGTAAGCTTTGGAATAGAACGTACTCACATGACCGCCTAACTCAGCATCAATGGGTGCCAGATCGTCTTTCCACTTTTCATTTCGGATATTGATAATGCCTTGGGTGGTGAAAAGCATGCCGTTTCGCGCGTTTCTCGTAGGCATCACACAATCGAACATATCTATGCCTAAGGAAATACATTCTAAAATATTTTCTGGCGTGCCAACGCCCATTAAGTAACGCGGCTTGTCGTGTGGCAAGATGCCACATACCAAATCCGTCATCTCGTACATCATTTCATGTGGCTCGCCCACCGACAAGCCACCGATGGCATTGCCCACTTGTTGTTGATTGGCAATGAACTCGGCCGATTGCATGCGAAGATCCTTGTACACACTTCCCTGCACAATGGGAAAAAGAGTTTGCTGGTAGTTGTACATGGGCGAAGTTGAATTCACTCGCTCAATGCAGCGCGTAAGCCAGCGATGGGTCAAGTCCATTGATTTTTTGGCATAACCGTACTCGCAGGGGTATGGCGTACATTCGTCAAAAGCCATGATGATATCGGCCCCGATGATTCGTTGAATGTCCATCACACCTTCCGGTGTAAACGTATGCTTTGATCCATCGATGTGCGACTTAAAAATCACTCCTTCTTCTGTGATCTTTCTATTCGCGCCAAGCGAATACACTTGGTAGCCGCCACTATCTGTTAAAAGGGCTCTATCCCAGCCATTGAATTGATGAAGCCCGCCAGCCTTTTGAATTAACTCCAGCCCCGGCCGCAAATAAAGATGATAGGTGTTTCCTAGAATGATCTTAGCATTGATGTCTTCCTTTAACTCACGTTGATGCACGGCTTTCACCGAACCAGCCGTGCCTACCGGCATGAAAATGGGAGTTGGAATGTCGCCATGATCGGTAGAGATCAGACCTGCGCGAGCTTTTGAGTATTTGTCTTTCGATTGTAATTTGAACAGCATATTTGCTTCAAAGGTAAGATGATAAAAGGTAAGATGTGTAGCGAAAGAAAACGAGTTTGGCAGATGATTTCCCGTCTATAATTCCTACCTCTTATTATCTTTGACCGTTTTTTCACTTCTAAACAGATTTGATTGCTTCTTCTGACTATTATTTGCTTTGTAGCACTAGGCGTACAGCTCATTTACTTGATTTTATTCTTTTTTGCATTTGGAGGAAAACGCAAAGACATTGTTGCTGAGCCACACGC
Organism: Cytophagales bacterium; assembly: GCA_020403045.1. Classification (GTDB taxonomy): domain Bacteria; phylum Bacteroidota; class Bacteroidia; order Cytophagales; family Cyclobacteriaceae; genus ELB16-189. The sequence goes on along the minus strand of JADBYK010000120.1, from coordinate 2,848 downwards.
AGTTTCGGTGATCGTTTGTGCGCATGACGAGGAGCAGAATTTGCGTGAGCTCGTGCCCTTACTTTTAAAACAAGATCATCCTCATTTTGAAGTCATTGTAGTGGAGGACAGGTGCAACGATGGAACCTATGACTACCTATTGCAAGCGACCAAGCAACACGCGGCACTGAAAATGGTGCGCGTAACAAACAAACCCGAGCACATTAGTGGAAAGAAGTTTGGCTTGACATTGGGAATCAAAGCGGCAAAGCACGACTGGGTATTATTGACCGATGCAGACTGCCGACCGGAGAGTGATCTTTGGCTAAGGCGAATGACCGAGAAATATCATTCAGAAACGCGCCTGGTGATTGGATTTTCGCCTTATTTTAGGAGAGCCGGTCTTTTAAATTCGTTCATACGATTCGAGTCTTTTGTGACAGGCATCCAATTCATTGGGTTGGCGCTGCTCGGAAAACCCTACATGGGTGTAGGCCGAAATCTGGCTTATGCAAAGGCGCTTTTTTTGGACAACAAAGGCTTCAATAGGCATTTAGCCGTGGTTGGGGGCGATGATGATCTCTTTGTAAATCAACACGCTACCGCCAAGAATACCATGGTGCAATTTGGGCGAGAAGCTCTCACATTCTCCAAACCTAAAACAAGCTGGGGGGAATTCTATCATCAGAAGTTGAGGCATTTGTCGGTAGGCAAACGCTATAAATTTTCAGACAGATTTATTTTAGGTCTTTTCGCGATAACGTGGCTGATTAGCTGTTTTTTGGTCATTCCGGCATCATTTTTTAGTTCTTTTGCTTGGTGGTTGATCGGCTTTTTTTCGCTGCGCTCGCTGCTTTTAACCGGTTTGGCTCATTTGGCTTCGCGCAAGTTAGGCGACCCATTTGAAGCCTGGAAAGTACCGATCTTAGATTTTATTTATGCCTTTTATTATCTTGTTGCCGGGGCTGTAGCGTTGGCTTCAAAAAAAATACGATGGAAGAGGAATTAGAAGAGGGTAGGTTTTCGTCAAAAGCACTCGAAGATTTTCGACTGATCGATATGGCGGTTGGTGGCGATGACAAGGCGTATGCTAAGCTTTTGCAAAGGTATAAGCGTCCTGTTTACCACGTGATTTTAAAGATGGTTCGCAACGTAGATGACGCGGAGGACCTGATGATGGAGTCGTTTTCAAAAGCATTTCGAAGCCTGCATCGATTTAAAAAGGATTTTACATTTAGTACTTGGTTGTTTCGCATTGCCACGAACAACACGATTGATTTCATACGAAAGAAGAAGTTAAATACACTCAGTATTGAAAACACCTTTACGGATGACGATGGAGGTTCGGTGTCTATTGATATTCAGGATAAAGGAAATCTAGATCCCCAGGAAGAGGCTATCCGTCTTCAAAAGGAAGAGTTGATGCAGGTGTTTGTAAACATGCTGCCCCCCAAATATCAAAAATTGGTTCGCTTGCGCTACTTTCATGAATTGAGCTACGAAGAAATTGCCGCAGAACTAGAAGCACCTCTTGGTACGGTAAAAGCGCAGCTCCATCGCGCGCGCGAGTTGTTGTTCGATCTGGTGAAGAATAAAAAAGAGCATATTTAAGAATTGATGCAGCTAGTGGTTGGGAGTGTAGCCGCAAATGCACCGATAAGCACGAATCAATTCAAGAAGATATTCGTGTACATTCGTGTTATTTGTGGCAATAGCAATCTTATTCGTAAGTCCAGTAAAGAGTTGTTTCTTAAAAAAAATGAAAAAGACAGTATTGTTTTTTTGTATTGCAATAAGTGTATCAGCTATGGCGCAAAAGAAAGAATTTATTAATCCGAAGCCGGTAGGGTATAGCGATGCCACAGTGGTGATTGGAGGAAGGACGATTTATATTTCCGGGCAAGTGCCTTTGAATGCGGCTGGTGCAGTAGTTGGCAAGGGCGATTTGAAGGCTCAAACCATTCAGGTATTTGAGAATATTCAACGCGTGCTGGCTCAAGCAGGTGCTACTTTCGCGGATGTGGTTAAGGTCAACACGTATATAGTCAATTGCCAGCCTAAAGACGTGGCCATTTTCCGTGAAGTAAGAAAATCTTATTTATCAACAAGTCAACCGCCAGCCAGTACACTGGTAGGTGTTACTTCGCTGGTTGATCCTGATTTTTTGATTGAAATCGAAGTAGTGGCCGTTATTCAATAAGGCTTTCAAAGCCAGTTGATTTGTTCTATTTTTGCAGCTGGTTGTATCTGGCTCTGTAGTACAATGCCCGCCCGGAAATTTCAGTCGGGCACGCCTGACTGACGCCAGTCGGGCAGGGATAGAATTTCAGAGTATGTTTTTTGTTTATGTTATTAAAAGCCGCAATTTTGAGTTCTTGTATAAAGGCCATTGTCAGGATTTAAAAGAAAGATTAAAACAACACAACGCTGGGCAGACAAAATCGATAAAGAGCTACATTCCCTTTGATTTGATATATCACGAGCAATTCGAGACGAGACCTGAAGCAATCAAACGAGAAAAGTATTTTAAGTCTGCAGCTGGCAGAAGATATTTGAAAAGTAAATTGGCTCCGTAGTACAATGGATAGTATTTCAGATTCCGATTCTGAAGATGCAGGTTCGATTCCTGCCGGGGTCACTTTTCCCGCCTAACTTAGCAGAAACTAACTCGCGAATTTTTTTGATTTACATTACAGTTTTCTCACGTGTTAACGATACTTGAGGACGGGGATAGTATTTCAGATTCCCCTGCCCGACTGACATCGTTCAGGCGGGGATTCTGAAGATGCAGGTTCGATTCCTGCCGGGGTCACTTTTCCCGCCTAACTTAGCAGAAACTAACTCGCGAATTTTTTTGATTTACATTACA
>JADBYK010000012.1 GCA_020403045.1 Cytophagales bacterium | reverse complement strand
GCCGCAAACCCTTACGGTGAATCAGGCGAGCCAGACCATTACGTTCGCAGCACTTGCGAATAAAACTTTCGGTGATGCATCGTTTACGTTATCGGCCACAGCCTCTTCGGGTTTAACCGTTGGCTATGCAAGCAGCAATACATCTGTTGCCACGGTGAGCGGCGACACTGTGACGATTGTAGGCGCAGGAACTACCACGATCACGGCCAGTCAAGCAGGCAACACAAATTTTGCAGCTGCTGCCAGTGTGCCGCAAACCCTTACGGTGAATCAGGCGAGCCAGACCATTACCTTTGCAGCGCTTGCCAACAAAAATTTTGGTGACGCACCGTTTACTTTATCTGCTACTGCCTCTTCCGGCTTAGCGGTCAGCTATTCGAGTAGCAATACGTCAGTAGCCACCCTCAGTGGGAACACGGTAACGATAGTGGGTGCAGGTACAACCACCCTAACAGCAAGCCAGGCCGGAAATACAAACTATAATGCGGCTCCCGATGTACCGCAGCCATTGAACGTAATTAGTGTTAAACAAAATCAGACCATTACATTCAATACACTGCCAGACCGAACCTTGGGAGATGCTGTGTTCACACTGACGGCCGCGGCCTCCTCTTCTTTAGCGGTGAGCTATTCAACCACATCAGATAAAATTACTATCAGCGGTAGTCAGGTGACGTTGGTCAAAGCGGGTCGTGCTGCTATTACAGCTAATCAGGCTGGCAATGCATCATTCAATCCAGCACCTGGTGTAGAGAGAAATTTCTGCATCAAGCCAGCCAAGCCGATCATCACAGCCAGTGGCGTAAATACGGAAACCATTACCCTTACTTCCAGTGCCACGGCAGGCAACCAATGGTTTAAAGATGGCACCGCGATAGCTAATGCTACTAACTCAACGCTTACTGTTACCACACTGGGCGTGTACAAAGTACAAGCAAAAGCAGATGATTGCTTGAGCGAGTTCTCGACTGATTACCCCATCATCGTTACGGGTGATGTGCCCACCACACAATCGGGTATTTATGTTTTGCCTAACCCAGTGGATGATGAACTTGAATTGCGGGGCATTGTTGGTCAACTGAAAAACTATCAACTTTTCGACATGACGGGTCGTTCAGTCGGGATAGTTCTTGACAAGCAAACTTCTACGTATACCGCATCTGTTCAGCATCTGCGCCAAGGAATGTATGTGTTGCGAGTGCAGCAGGGAGACCAAATTCATCAGATCAAGTTTGTAAAGAAATAGAAGCAATGATAACATCCATGAATACAAGCACCATGAAAAAACGAATATACACTACTGCATTCCCTACTTTGATGGCGAGTTTAGCCACCCTGATTTTGCTCGTTCAACTTGCGGCCTGTGTAGGAGGGGGTGATCCTGCGCCTACTCCTCCATCGGCACAAGATGGAGTGAAGGCAAAACTGACATCAGGTAAATGGAATATGCAAACCGCACAAGTAGATGGTGTAGATAAAACGGCCACCTATTCGGGCTTGTCTGTCACTTTCAGTTCTTCTGGTTACACTACCACCAATGGCAAAGGCCTATGGCCCGCATCGGGCAGTTGGTCTTTTGTAGATACAGAGGGCAAGAAGATTAAGCGTGAAGATGGAACGGAGATGACCGTAGAAGTAACCGATACCTCTCTTAAGCTAAGTTTCAATTGGACGAAGGCAACTATTGGAGGTGGCCGCGCAGAATCAATAGCTGGACAGCATGTGTTGAGTTTTGCAAAATAGCGTTAACTCTACTTTGCAAAAGAGTACGGGTTTTAAAAGGCAGTTTTAAACTCTCTTTCCAAGTAACGATTCTAGCCGTTTGGGCTATTGAATGTGCCGAGGCACTCGGCAACATCATCCATATTGTCGTCTTTATAAACCACTTCCACAATGAAGTCCTTGATCATACACAAGAATAATTTTTGTTCATCGCGCATTCTTGTCCCAATCATCACACCGTGCTCCCGCACATAGTTTAGTTTTTTGGACTCAGACAGGTGTTTAAAGAAGAGTTTGAAGAACATAAAGTGATTTGCTTTTTCCGTTTATACGGCAAAGAAAGTGGGTGTGACTGGGTTTGAAAAATGGACGGTTTGAACAGCGGCTTAGTTCTATGCCCGATTAATAGCGTGGGCATTTATTAATGCTTCAAACGCTGATAATCTTACTTGGTCCCAGAATCAGTCAACGTGTTGAATTACTTCAGAAAGCGGGTTCTGCGCTTCGATTTGGTTCATTTATCCGGAAATATTGCGAGCATGCATAAATTGACTAGTGAGTCAAGTTATGCTCCTTGTCACAATAGCTCATTAGCCAAATTGGCCAGTTCTGAACGCTCACCTTTCTCAAGGGTAATGTGGGCATACAACTCATGGTCTTTGAGTCGGTCGATGATGTAAGACAGCCCATTACTCTGCGAATCAAGATAAGGCGTATCAATTTGATGGATGTCACCTGTGAAAATAATCTTTGTGTTTTCACCCGCCCGAGTGATGATGGTTTTTACTTCGTGCGGAGTCAGGTTTTGAGCCTCGTCTACAATGAAAATGATGTTGGAAAGACTTCTGCCTCGAATATAGGCCAATGGCGTGATTACCAGCTTTTCATTTTGCACCATCTCGGTAATCTTGGCGTATTCTTTATCGCTTTCACTGTATTGATTTTGAATAAACTTTAAATTATCCCACAACGGCTCCATGTAGGGATTCAACTTCGATTTGATATCTCCGGGTAAGTAGCCAATGTCCTTGTTGCTAAGTGGCACGATCGGGCGGGCCAGGTAGATTTGCTTGTATTCTCTTTTTTGCTCGAGTGCTGCAGCCAACGCGATCAGTGTTTTCCCTGTACCCGCTACACCTTGTATCGAAACTAACTTGATCTCTGGTTTTAGAACCGCGTGAATAGCGAATGCTTGTTCAGCATTTCTCGGCTTCACTCCATACGCTGTTCTCTTTTCCACTTGCTCGACCATCCCGTTGGCAGAGTTGTAGAATGCCAGCACTGATTTTTTTCCGTTGCGTAAAATATAGTAATGGTTTTTCAGCGGCTTTTGCTTCCCCAACACTTCGTCCGGGGGGCAATAACCTTTTTCATAAATAAGATCAATCGCTTCAGAGGTAGCATTGTCCAGCGTGGTGCGCCCTGTGTGGAGCGAACTGATATTCTGAATTTTACCGGTGGTGTAATCCTCCGCTGTCAACCCAAGCGCTTTTGCCTTTAGCCGGAGGTTAATGTCTTTTGAAACTAGAATTACCTTGCGCCCCTTTTCTTCTTTTTGTAATACAAGGGCTGCATTTAATATTCTATGATCAGGCTTGTCTTCATTAAATACTTTGTTGGCGTCTAGCGAGCCCGTGCCGCCTGTATCCATCACCACTTTAAAGTTTCCTTTTCCCTTTCCATTGATCGGATTCCACTGGTGCAGCATTTGGTCCTTCGCCAACTTATCAATGAGACGGATAAACTCCCTGGCTTCAAAATTCTTGGTATCGTTTCCCTTTTTGAAGTTGTCCAATTCTTCTAAAACCGTTATGGGAATACCAATATCATGTTCATCAAAGTTGAGGATGCTATTGTGTTCGAAAATGATAACAGAAGTGTCGAGAACGAAAATCTTTTTTCCTGCCTTAACGACAGGCAAGTCCTTGTCTTTCTTTATTTTACTCATGTGCAAGTGGGGGAACGTTGTTCTAAGGGTTTAATACAATGCTATTTTTCGAAACTGGGGCTTCAAAACAAAAAATCACGAAGAAACGTTATACGAAGGAATTCAAAAATACCTGTATGCTTGCACCACAGGGTTTAACGTTTTTCGATACATCATTTTGATATCATAAACATAACGAAACGAAAGGGATAATGTCAACAGTTTTTGGATGTTCTTTTTGTTAAGCAAAAATCATAGCCTTGCCAGAATTTGTCTTTTCACTACCTTTCCGGTTAAGTTGATATAATTGTTAATCTATCCTGATGATAAGGTCAATTGCTAAGCTAAGCCAAAAACTAACGCAGACAAGTGCCAGATACTCGTATTATGCAACACTCAGTTCAATCCCTCCACAAATTGATGAGATTCTCAAAATAGCTGACAAACTTGAATCTACTGGTGAATCAAAGCTTTTCATTAAGCCTTTTGGATGTTGGTTGGGTGTTTCGCGCGAAGAGGTTATTCAGGAAAAAGGAAAGCCAAGGTATGTTGTTAAGGGCGTTTGGAAGGATTTAGAAACGATTATCTATAAACAAAAATCGAAGTCGATAGAGACAATTATTCAATTACACTTTTTTAAGGGTCGGTTATTTTTTGTGAAAAGTGATTTCTCCTCCATTATAATGTCGATCAAAGAATTGAATCAATTGATTTACACAAGCGTCTGCAAAAAATACCAGAACTTGAAACCAGACGACTCTTTTCACCACCTTATGCTTAAGGACAAGCGCAACGGTCAATTGTTACTAGTAAGTGAAGGTTTCTTTTCCAGCATTTACTATTTTAACGACTCTATTGAAACAAAAGAGTTGTTCAAACGACTTAGGACTAAAAAGGAAGATACTTCTGGGACAAGCCGCACATCACTGTCCCATTTAGTCTAGAATTTTTATTTTCTTGAATAATGGTCTCCTTTCTCTGATGCCGTGATTGTAATCACATTTGCAAGTGTAAGTAAAATCAATTTCCGTGAAGCTTTAAAACGATTCAGTTTTGTTAAGCTACGAAATTGTTCTAGGGAAATGGATTCGTGTTCTCGTAAATATTCCATCAAAAGTTTCTCATGTTCGCCATATACGAACTTGATATCTTTTTTCTTTTTTTGCCTTCGCATAATTTCTTCCATTTCTGCACTAGCCTTGATGCTCATGTCTCTCACGCGAACATATGTTTCTGCAGAGCCTTCACGGGTAGTGTAAAGATGAGGGCGCCTGTCGCTTTCGGCAATATCAAGACGAATGATGAAACGATGGTCGGGAAGCGCTATTAGCGAGAGATGGTAAGGAATGGGGGGCTTGCAGTTTGACACCAAAGCCGCTACACCCATCCATTCTTCTTCAGGATACTTTAAACCCGAAATGCTGCCGTCATCATCTACGCCAATAAGAACCGTTCCTCCGTGCGTATTGGCTAAGGCAATCATTTCCCGAACAATTTTCTCGGGATGGGTTGCTTTTAGCTTAAATTCCAATTGCAAACCTTCGCCCTGGCACGTCAATCTCTTTAATTGGAGGAGCTGATCCTCATCCGTTTTTACAGCTTCCCAATTCTTCATAACTACCCAGATAACTAATTATTCTGAAAGAAAGTTATATTTTTTTAAATTTGATGTATGGATGCTCTTACCCTTGTTATTCCAATAGAGGACAGCTTAACAGACGATGAGTTATTCAGAATTTGTTCAGCCAATAAAGAATTGCGAATTGAAAGAGATGAACTTGGCCAACTTATCATTATGTCTCCCGCAGGAAGCTTTTCAAGCAATAAAAATTTTATTTTAAACAGCATTTTTGGAGCTTGGGTAGAAGCCCATTCCAACTTGGGCGTGGGTTTTGACTCATCGGGTGGTTTTATTTTGCCCGATCGATCGATGCGCTCGCCAGACGCAGCCTGGATTAAAAAGGATCGATGGGAAGCATTGACCTTAGAATCGCAGGAAAAATTTGCCCCTATTTGTCCGGACTTTATCATCGAACTGCTTTCAAAATCAGATAAGTTAAGCCAATTGATAGACAAAATGGAAAAATGGATTTCCAATGGTTGTTCATTAGCTTGGTTAATAGACCCTATCGAGCAAAAATCCTACATCTATAAGCCCAATGAGCCGGTCACAGAAATAATAGGCTTTCACAATACATTGTCCGGAGACAGGGTGCTTCCAGGATTTGAACTTCCATTGACAAGGCTCATCTAGAGTTCAATTCTGCTTTCCACCAAGCTCTCCATCGTCTTCATCCGTCTCTTCCTTACCAAAATTGGGCATGGTGAACATACTGCTCAACAAATCTTTGAATTGAAGACCGCTAGATAAATTATGTTTACTAATCAAACTAAATTCAGCCAACCCATGTAACGCGAACTCCATTAAGAATAGTTTCAGTGGCGCTTCTTGGCCTTTATGAAACTCATTGATCAAATCAGCTAAACCGGGTATCGCCTTTAGCGATTTTTCGTACTCGGCATTGCCCATGTCGTGAAGCAGATCAACAGTATTCCCGTCACCAAACCAATTGGTGATTTTCTTATAAGGACTCTTTTCCTTCTGCTTTCGGAATTTATCCGGATCAGGGAAGTAGTTGAGAAATTGAGACCGAATCGCCTTACCCACTAAGTTTTGAGCAACAATACCGGGGCCCTCTTGCTGACCTTCATATACTAATTCAACTTTGCCCGTGATAGATGGCACCACTCCAACAAAGTCAGAGATCCGAATATTGGTATTTTTTTCTTGGTTGATAATTGCTCTACGCTCGGCAGCTGCCACTAAACTCTCATAAGCTGAGATGGTGAGCCGGGCAGAAACGCCACTTTTCGCATCAACAAATTCGCTCTTGCGCGCCTCAATCGCAATTTGTTCCACCAAATCTTTAGTGATCTCTACGCCTGAAACAATCCTACTTTGCTCTTCGCGGATGTCAGCTTCTTGTTGGGTGATCTTCTTTCCTATTGCAAGTGTTTTCGGGTAGTGTGTAATGATTTGACTATCTATTCGATCTTTCAAAGGCGTAACAATGCTGCCCCTGTTTGTATAATCTTCGGGGTTGGCGGTAAACACAAATTGAATGGCCAGTGGCAAGCGAAGCTTGAAGCCGCGAATTTGAATGTCCCCTTCTTGTAGAATATTGAAGAGCGCAACTTGAATACGTGCCTGTAAATCGGGTAGTTCATTAATTACAAAAATGCAACGGTGCGAGCGCGGTATCAGTCCAAAGTGTATCACACGCTCGTCAGAGTAGGGTAGCTTCAAGGAGGCTGCTTTGATCGGGTCTACATCACCGATCAAATCTGCGATCGAAACATCAGGTGTTGCCAACTTTTCGGTATAGCGCTCATCGCGGTGAAGCCAAGTGATTGTTGTTTGTTCACCCGACTCCTCTATTTTGTCTTTGCCGAATCGGGAGATCGGGTGCAACGGATCATCGTTTAGCTCGGAACCTTCAATAACCGGCACGTACTCGTCCAACAGATTTACCATCAGCCGCGCCAAACGTGTTTTGGCTTGCCCGCGAAGACCTAATAAATTCACATCGTGCCCTGCTAAAATGGCCCTTTCCAAATCAGGGATGACCGTTTCCTCGTAGCCCCAGATGCCTTCAAATACATTTTCTTTATTTTTCAATTTTGCGATCAAATTGGCACGTAGTTCGTCTTTGATCGTTTTGAACTTGTACCCTGCTGATTTTAGTTGAGCGAGTGTTTTAATGTTTTTATGGTCTTTCATTTTTTTGAAAACAGAAGTCAGAAGTTAGAATTAAGAATCTAGAATGAGTCAAAGGTTACTTAGAGATTTTTGGTACGGTTCTTTTTGAAATCCTCAAACACCAGGTTCCCTAAACCTTGTAAGCTGCTATAATAGGCATTGCCATTATTGGCCTTTGTGAATTCACGAACAAAGGCTTTGAGGAAAGGATCGGTGGCGATCATAAAGGTGGTGACAGGTACTTTTATTTTTCTCAACTGCGAAGCAAGACTTAATGTTTGATTTAGTATTTTCTGATCTAGGCCGAAACTGTTTTTGTAATACTTGATGCCTTGCTTAATGCAAGTTGGTTTTCCATCGGTGATCATGAAAATCTGTTTGTTGGCATTCTTCTTTCTTCTTAGAATATCCATGGCCAGTTCTAAGCCGGCTACCGTGTTGGTATGGTAAGGGCCTACTTGCAAATACGGTAGATCCTTTATTTCGATTTGCCAAGCATCATCGCCAAACACCAAAATATCCAGTGTGTCTTTGGGGTATTTTTTCTTGATCAATTCCGCGAGGGCCATAGCTACTTTTTTGGCGGGCGTGATGCGATCTTCGCCATACAAAATCATGGAGTGAGAAATGTCTATCATCAATACGGTCGAGGTCTGTGTTTTAAATTCGCTTTCCAATACTTCCAGATCACCTTCCGTCATCCTGAAATCGTCTAAGCCATGATTAATTTGGGCATTTCGCAAAGAGTCGGTCATTGAAATTTGTTCTACTGAATCGCCAAATTCGTAGTCGCGCCTGTCGGTGGTGGCCTCATCACCTCGTCCGTTATGGTGTGTTTTGTGTTCTCCTCCTTTAGACTTTTTTAATTTGCCAAAAATCTCTTCCAAAGCTGACTGTCGCAGGTTTTGTTCGCCCTTGGCTTTCAGTTTGAATTCGCCATCCGGGCCGGCATCAGAGATGTATCCGTTCTTTTTCAAATCCTCAATAAAATCACCGATGCCGTATTGGTCGTTCGAAAGGCCATATTGCTTATCGACTTCGGTCAGCCACTGAAGTGCTTCACCCACATTGCCTGCTGTAATCAACACCAACTGCATGAAAACTTTTAGCAATCGCTCAAAGTCGCTTTTTTCGCTATCTGGAGGTGGGGTGTATTTAGAGAAACGATGGCCGAGCATTTTATTATTTACGATTTACGATTTTAGATTTACGATTTTAGCTTTCCCATTTGAAGTAGGGAATCTCAATGTTTAACCTTGAATTTTTTTTTCTCCCTCTGTTCTCTGGCTAATTAACCAAATATTTGTGTATTCTGTTTCCATCTCGCTAAACTTTGTTTCGTACCGTGCCGCTTATCTGGAAAAATAGTTGGTTTATGGAACTTGTGACAGGATTTTGTCGTTATTGACAATATTTTAACTAGTAGATCATCTACACTTGTGAACGGTTTAATCAAATTCAAAATGAAAAAATCAACTTTGTTAATGGTCGTGGTGGTAACCCTGTTTGTTTCTGCTTGCAGTTCTTACACTTGCCCTACTTATTCAAAGGCACCTCAAACAAAAGAGGTGAAGCCTTCCAGAATTTAGATTCTTTCTTTTTTGAAGAATTTACAAAGCTGCTTTATGTAGCTTTTTTTGTTTGTGAGCCCTGCTATTTTTCGATGTGCACGGATTCGTTTAGAAAACAGAAATCACTAAACCATCTCTTTCAGTGCTGATTTTTCAAGAATCTTATGGTAGTAGTTTTCGTAGAGAGGCAAAATTTTTGAAATATCAAATTCTTTGGCGCGTTTCAGCGCATTTGCTTTGAAGCTTGGCAGGTGGTCTTTGTTCAAAATATGTAGTGCATTTCGGGTCATGTCCTCTACATCGCCTACATTGCTCATGAAACCGGTAATGCCTTGAACATTCAGTTCTGGTAATCCTCCGGTATTGGATGAAATCACCGGTACCTCACAGGCCATCGCTTCTAAGGCTGCCAGGCCGAAGCTTTCTTTTTCTGAGGGCATCAGAAATAAATCGGCTACCGACAAAACTTCTTCTACAGCCTCTTGTTTTCCCAGAAAACGCACATCGTGGCCAATGCCTAAATCATGCGCTTGTTTTTCAGCCTTTGCTCTCTCGGGGCCATCCCCAATCATCAATAACTTGGCGGGAATCTCTTTTTGAATGTTGAAAAAGATGTCTACTACATCTTTGATGCGTTTTACTTTTCTGAAATTAGAAGTGTGCACGATCAGCGCTTCTCCGTTGGGGCAAATGGCCTTTTTGAAGTGATCTTTCTTTTGTTTTTTGAATTTTTCCAAATCGATAAAGTTGGGAATCACTTCAATGTCGCGGGTGATCCTAAAAAACTCGTATGTTTCTTTTTTTAGATCCTCAGATACGGATGTCACACCATCAGACTGATTGATGCTGAAGGTAACAACCGGCTCGTAAGAGGGGTCTTTGCCAACTAGGGTGATATCAGTGCCGTGCAGTGTAGTTACTACCGGAATATAGATGCCCTCAGTTTTCAAGATCTGCTTGGCCATGTAGGCAGCGGAGGCATGTGGTATAGCGTAGTGGACGTGGAGTAAGTCCAGCTTTTCATTTTTTACTACGCTCACCATTTTACTCGCAAGGGCAAGTTCGTAAGGGGCATATTCAAAGAGGGGGTACGAGCGAAAGTCTACCTCGTGATAAAAAAGATTTTCGTTAAGAAAATCCAATCGGCTGGGCTGGCTGTAGGTGATAAAGTGAATTTCGTGACCTTCCTTGGCCAGGGCCTTTCCTAACTCTGTGGCCACCACACCACTGCCGCCAAATGTCGGGTAACATACAATGCCTATTTTCATGGTCTTCATTTCAAGGTGGATTTGCCAAGGGTTAAATATAATAAACTCTTTAACCGAGTTGGCTGGCTAAAAGTTTCGGGTTCGGGCTTCGCCTTTGCGAGCACCGAGCGTTGGGTTTCTGTGCGGGTCGAAGTAATCTCCATTTTTGAAACTCAGGCTTCGAAAGGGAGATTGCCTGCCTTGCCGGACAGGCAGGCTTCACTCCATCACTGCTTCCCCGCAGGTGTTCACATTGACGTGTTTGGGGATCGCTTCGTGCCGGTCCGCTTTCCATCGCAGGTACTCGGGATGATGATTTTGGGTTGGCGCCACCTCAACTGCCATCGCAAGTACTCGCAACGACAGTTTATATTCTACTATTAAAGGCTATCGTTGATTTGCCGAATAGTTGAAGATCGACTGATAGATTAAATCCTGAATTCGGGGACGGATGTTCGCGTTGAGAATCTTGTTGTTGTTCATATCCGGGTAAACTCTGTTAGACAAAAACACATATACTAAATCAAATTCCGGATCCACCCAGATACACGTGCCGGTAAAGCCTGTGTGGCCAAATGTTTGTGATGAGGCATAGATGGAAGTGGGGCCAGCAGGATCGCTTACCACAGGTTTATCCCAGCCCAAACCTCTTCGACTGTCTGCATATTGTTTGGCAGTGAACAGGTTGAGGGTTTCGGGTTTAAAAAACTGTTGCCCACCATACCTACCCTTTTGCAGCCACATTTGACCCAGCTTAGCCATATCATTAGCTGTGCCAAAAAGTCCCGCGTGACCTGCAACGCCACCGTGCATTGCCGCGCCCTGATCGTGCACATACCCCACCAACAATCTCTTTCTAAAAAGCTGATCGTTTTCAGTAGGGGCAATTCGCGAAGGAGGAAATTTTTCACGAGGCAAATACCCAACCGTATAGGCGCCCAACGGCTCGTAGATGTGCTGCTCTAAAAATTCTTCCATAGGTTGGTTCAATATTTTTTCGGCCAGGTGCTGCAGCATATAGTAGCCCATGTCACTATACCGGTAGTCATACGCAGTGCGTGCAATTTTTTCCCGCACTTTCGCATCGACAATCCACTGCCATAGTGAATCTTTCATCGATTTATGGGCGAACAAACTATCCGCTACAGGAAAAGGATACTCATCGCTCAGTTCTGTTTGGTAGTACGTGCTTTGCGAAGTTGAGTCTTTTATGGTCTGTGACCAAAAGGGCAAGAATGGCCATAGGCCCGCCTGATGAGTTAGGATGTCTTTGATTGTGAAGTCTTTCTTATTTGATTCTCTGAGTTCAGGGAGGTAGACCGATATTTTTTTGTTGATATCAATCAATCTTTTTTCGTGCATGAACATCACTGTCTGTAGTGTGGCGGAAACTTTGGTAACCGAGGCCAAATCGTAAATCGTCTCATCATTAACCGGCTCCTTTTTGTCATAAGTAAACCATCCTGCACTTTCTTCATATACGATCTTTCCATGGCGTGCAACCAGGACCTGGCAGCCAGGCGTGGCGCCAGTATCAATGGCTTCTTTCATTATATTTTTGATCTTTTCCAATGAGCGGGTGTCCATTCCAACTTCTTCCGGTAAGGCAAAAGACAATCGGTCTAGAGTATCGGTAAGAATCCCGACATTAATTTTCAATTCTTCGCTTACGGTGATTGGCAATTGGCCTTTGGCAGGCAGACCTCCAAAAATAACTTCTGCAGCCGCTTGCTGGGTCTGATCATCGTCAGTGTAGCCTGCGATCAAGGTGCCTTCTGATTGAATGAACTTCAAATCTTCGGGGTCACCAAAGCTGCAAACGATCACTTCGTGGTTCAATGACAAACGCTGGATAATGGAAGCTAGCTGTAGGGTGATGCCTTTCGCAGGAGGGTACAAACTCACTACAATAATTGATGAGCCATTCACTTTCCGACCAAGACCCAGTGTGTCTTTCAAACTTAGCACCGCATGCTTAGTAAACTCAGCATATTTTGACAGGTAATGATTGAACTCATTGTTTTCATTTTTTCCAAAGCTCACCGATGCGAACGTGGCATTCTCCAACAGAGAAATGGGGATCAGAGACTTTTTGTTTTTTAATAGCGTGATCGATGCTGCCGACAATTGGTGCTGCAATGTTCTGGCCAGTGGTGAATTGAGTTTCAGCAGAAGATTGTCTTCTTCCAGAAGCGGCAGCTTGCGAAGTCCTGCGTCATATTTTGTAGCCAATATCTTTTTGACCGATTGGTCGAGTTGAAGCTGCAATCGCTTGTCCTTTTTGGTGGCAGTTGCGATCTGCTTGATGCTACGGCTAAGATCCATTGGATCAATCAGAACATCATGCCCCACTTCAAAGGCTAAGCGTTCGGCCACACCGGCTCTTTTCTTCCGAGAGGCCTTCCTGAAATAGGGCATCTCCACCATGGTTAAGCCCTCATACCCCAGTTTTTTCTGAATTACTTCAGCCACAAATAGATCGGAAACAGACGCTAGCAATGCTTTCTTTTTCCCCGGTAAGACGAAATCCAAATTAGATGTTACAATTCCATTCACCCCGTTTTGCAACAGCTTTTGAAAGGGATAGAATCCAACCGTATCAAGGTTATCTACATCCAATACTACCGAACTATCTTGGATGGCCAGATGTCGGTCTTTTTTTGGGTTGCCTAAATGGCTGGCGCTGACTAGTACCCCCGACTTTTGTAGACCCGTCATTAGCGCTATCAACTTGCCGGTGGCTTGATGTTTGTTGTCGCTCATGTAACGGAGTGTGCCGGGGTACATCTCATCAGCGATATGGATGTCTGCGTTGAGAGATAGGTTCATGTGTAGACCAAGCCATTTCATTTGCTGTCCCATCTCTGCGCCTAGTTCAAAAATTTGATTTTCATTTCGAACAGCGCCCAGTTGCAAAGGTGGTGCGAAGCGTATGGTGCTATCTAAGCATGATGCAATGCCTTGCTCTGCGCGAATGGCGGTCAACAATGGGACATTTGCCTGCGACTGCAATTTTTTCATGAGCCTGACGTGACGAATGGGGCTTCCGTGAGTTATAAGGAGGCTGCCCGGCTTGTATTTTTTGAGCTTTGCTGAGAGTAAACTAATTTCTTCGTTGGTTGCGTTCGAGGAAATGGGTATCATAAAAAGCTGCCCGATTTTCTCAGCAGTAGTCAGTCTTTGAAACACGCTGTCTACCCATTGTTGTTTACTAGCTTGCGCGGATGATTTAGGGGAGGCTAGCAAGAAGAAGAATGAAAGGATACAAATCGTCAGTTTGACGGGGAAAACCCTGCTCTGTTTTCTGAAACGATCGCTCCCATGCGCTGGTTCAACGAGGGTTGATGGGAAAACTTTTTTCACTGTTTGGCCGTTTGGATTTTGTAACTTTGCCGTTGCGAAGCTACTCGTCATTTCGTTTAAAAGAAAAGACAATGAAGATAATCTCACTTTTTACCAAAGCACCTACCCATCAGCGGTTTACTTATCGTCCTCGGTATTATGATCCTTCCAAGGATGAAATGCTGGAACGTGAAAATCGAATCAGAAAAGAAATTGAGCGGGAGCGAGGCATTAGTCATTCAGATGCGGAATACCGCTCACGGATAGCTGGGTCATTTCAAGCGGCACGAAAAAGATCAAAGCCCTCCGCTCAAACGGGTGAGGTAGTCATGCGACTAGGTGTATTGTTGTTTATGACCTTGCTAATTGTTGCATTTTTGCAATGGGGTAAATCAGCTCTTTACATCGGGTTGGCCTTTGTGCCCGTCTATCTTTATTTGAGATTTAAAGGAATGAAGAAAAACGGATGAAGGAACCTACAAAGGCTACAAGCCCTACGCCTCAAGCCACAGGCTGGTTGGTGAAAATTGATGTTTTTCAGATTTCATTACGATTTGTTTTTAACGATTTGCGCTGCCTGAAGCTTGAGGCTTGGCACTTGCAGCCTTATTTCCCGCAGTAATCCATGCCCGACATTATTCGCCTACTCCCAGATTCTATTGCCAACCAAATTGCAGCAGGTGAGGTGGTTCAACGTCCGGCCTCTGCGGTGAAGGAATTGATTGAGAACGCCATCGATGCGGGTGCCACAGATATTAAGTTAATTGTCAAGGAAGCGGGCAAAGTTTTGATTCAAGTGATCGACAACGGGAACGGTATGAGCGAAACAGATGCCCGTATGAGTTTGGAGCGTCATGCTACTTCTAAAATTCGTAAAGCGGAAGATTTGTTTACACTCCGCACGATGGGCTTTCGAGGTGAGGCGCTCGCATCTATTGCGGCTGTCTCGCAATTTGAAATGAAGACGCGACTTGCACAAAATGACTTGGGCACTTGGTTAGTGGTGGAGGGATCGGAAGTAAAAAAGCAAGAGGCTGTAGCATGTGAAAAAGGGACTAGTATTAGTGTCAAGAATCTATTTTTTAATATTCCGGCAAGGAGAAATTTTTTAAAATCCAATGCTGTCGAGATGCGCAATATTATCGATGAGTTTCATCGACTGGCGCTGGCTAATCCTGAGATTGCTTTCTCACTGGTACAGGGCGATGAAGTCGTCTACGAGTTACAGCCAGGCAAGCTCAGCCAACGCATTGTGGCTCTGTTCGGAAAAAATTATCAGCAGCAACTCGCACCCGCCAGCGAAGAAACAGCCCTTTTAAAAATTGCGGGCTATGTAGGAAGGCCTGAGTCAGCCAGAAAAACGAGGGGCGAACAATTCATTTTTGTGAATCAACGATTCGTCCGCAATAACTATCTCGGCCACGCCATAACAAGTGCCTATGAAGGCCTGCTACCGGAAGGAAGTTTTCCCTTTTATGTATTGTTTATTGACATTGACCCTAAACATATCGATGTAAATGTGCACCCCACTAAAACGGAAATTAAATTTGATGACGAACGAGCAGTGTATGGGGTGCTCTGGTCAGCTGTCAAGCAGGCACTGGGCGTGCACCATTTGGCGCCAGCTCTTGACTTTCAGGCAGACGTAAATTTGACCAGCAAACTGAGCAGTCAGTCGTTTACCAAAGAGCAGTATTTTGACGAACAGTTTGCCACTTCGCTCAACCGATCTAATCTTCAAAATTGGGAGAAGGTATTTGAGGAGGGAACGAACTCAAGGCTTTTTGATAAAGTAGAACCCCGACCCACCATGGAACTCCGTTTTGAGAGTTCTATGAATAAGCCGGTTGCGCCTAGTTCTGCTGAACCCGAAACGGGAACCTTTCAGTTGCATCAGAAATTTATTATTCGCTCGGTACGCCAGGGTTTACTCATCATAGATCAACAGGCTGCCCACGAGCGGGTATTGTTTGAAAAATTTACTAATAACATTAAGGGAACGCCCGGTGCCAGTCAGCAAACCTTGTTCCCACAAACCGTCACATTTGGTGCGGCCGATTTTGCCTTGTTGATGGAGATGGAGAAGGAAATTCTTGCGCTAGGCTTTCGGTTCGAACTTTTTGGAAAAAATGCGCTGCTCGTAACAGGTACCCCCGCAGATGTAGCCGGTGGTGAAATAGAATTATTGGAGGGTTTGTTGGAGCAGTTCAAGAAAAATCAACAGGAGTTACAATTGCCTATCAATGAAAACTTGGCCATGGCATTTGCAAAGCGAACATCCATTAAAGCAGGTCAAAAATTAACGATGGAAGAGATGAACGGATTAGCAGAACGAATTTTTGCCTGCCAGAATCCAAATTATTCTCCTGAGGGGAAGCCAACATTTTTTACTTTTGACTCGTCTAAGATAGAAAGTCATTTTAATCGTTAAGTCTTATCATGTTCAATATCACGCCTCTCGTACGAACGCTCATTATTATTAATGTGGCCGTTTTTCTGCTGCAAAGCTTACTGGCGAATCTTCATGTCACTGAATTCCTATCGTTGTGGGATATTCATTCGGACCTTTTCAGACCTTATCAGTTTTTCACCTACATGTTTGCACACGGTAGTTTCACTCATATTTTTTTTAACATGATCGCGTTTGCATCGTTTGCGCCCATTCTGGAGGGATACTGGGGAGACAAGAAGTTCTTAACCTTTTATATAGCGACAGGTATGGGAGCTGGAGTGATATACGCAGCATTCAATTATTTTTTTCCAGGCAATGGAGGATATATGCTGGGTGCATCAGGCGCTATTTATGGCATACTGATGGCTTTTGGGATGTTGTTCCCCAATATGGAGTTAATGTTATTGTTTCCCCCTATCCCTATCAAGGCAAAATATATGGTCTTTTTGATGGGATTTATCACCTATGCACTGGATCGCTCGGGCACTGTCGCGCATTTGGCCCATTTTGGTGGTGCCTTTATTGCTTTTTTGTTGATTAGCTACTGGCGTACACGGGGTAAGTAAAAACGCTGTAACTTTGTTTGACAAAATTTTGTTATATATCAATTTCTTTTGTTGTGTTAGAAGAATTTAAGAACGCTTTTCAAAGACCCAATAACGCTCATGCGCAGTTGATCATCATCAACGTGGTGGTGTTCATTGTACTTGGAGTTACCCGAGTGATTTCAGAAATAGGCGGCTTTCCCTCATTCTTCGAAGCGATACACACGCAATTTCAAATTCCGGCTCGATTTACAGAATTCATAAGCCGTCCTTGGACGTTGCTTACCTATTCATTTGCTCATGACTTAACAGGCATTTTACACATCCTTTTCAATATGCTTACGCTGTATTGGTTTGGGAAGTTGTTTGTAGAGTACCTCGGTGGCGACAAACTCATAGCACTCTATGCGTTAGGAGCGATAGGTGGGGCTTTTTTCTATTTGTTGTCTTATAATCTCGTGCCTTATTTTTTTACTCAGTCGGTAGAGCGGTCGATTGTAATGGTAGGTGCTTCGGCCAGTATCAATGCCATTGTGGTAGGTGCTGCTACGCTACTCCCGGATTACACATTCTTTCTGCTGTTTTTTGGTGCGGTTCGTATTAAGTACATCGCTGCGGTGATTGTGTTTCTTTCATTCCTTGGCACTATTGGATCAAATGCAGGCGGCAACATCGCACATTTAGGCGGAGCCCTGATGGGTTTTATTTATGTCAAACAATTGCAGGTCGGTGTGAATTGGGGAGGCTGGATTACTTCAACAGTGGATTGGGTAAAATCGTTGTTCGAATCTAGGCCAAAGGTGAAAGTGACCTATCGCAAAGAAGAGCCAAAAGTAAAAAAGCCTTCTTCATCCATGAGCAAAGCCACACAGGAAGAAATTGACACTATCCTTGACAAAATTTCCGACCGTGGCTATGAAAGTCTTTCTAAGGAAGAGAAAGAAAAACTTTTCAACGCTAGTAAAAAATGATATCCTTTGCTTAAGCAATCGCCTTCGCAATGGCAAAAGCTGCCGTAGCTGCTGCTGCCCCAATCAATGTTACACGCATCGCACCTTTCAATAGTGGTTGCCCCGTTAGTTTGCTTTTCACCAGACCAAATACAACAAGGCATATTAACGTAATAATGCTGGAGTAGATCAATCCCTCTTGCGCGCTCTCTGTAAAAAAATAAGCGCTTAGTGGAATCAAGCCACCCACGATGTAACTGATAGCGATGACTAACGCGCTGTGGTGAGCTCGGTTCTTGTCGGGGCGTTCTAAACCCAGTTCAAATCGCATCATAAAATCTACCCATTGCTTCGGCTTCTTAGCCATTTCCCGGGCTATCTTTTCCTGTAAATCTTCGCTGATCCCGTACTGGGCAAATATTTCTTTGGTCTCTGCGATTTCAATTTCGTGCTTGTTAATAATCTCATCGTATTCTCTTCGCTCCTCCGATTCGTAGTGTTCAATTTCTGTGCGCCCTGCGAGATAGCCCCCAAGTCCCATAGCGATTGACCCGGCTGCAATTTCAGCTAGCCCAGCAGTGATAACAATATCGGTAGAATTAACAGCTCCACTCAACCCGGCAGCTAGTGCAAAGGGTACCGTAAGCCCATCGCTCATGCCAATGACAAAGTCCCTTACCTTTTCCGAGCTCTCAAAATGTTCTTCCATTTATTTCAACTTTGCCGAAAGTTACAAAAAAAGAAAAACCCCGAATTTCACTCGGGGTTTTCTCTTCGATATTTAATGATTTGGATTAGTCAACGGTAATCGTGTACGTTCTACGGAAGGTTGTGATCGTGATGGTTTTATCACAGGTTCCATCACCATAGTCAACAGTTCTTTTGCGATCTCCGTAGCCACCTACTTTTGTGGTTTCTACTACACCTTGCACTCTGGCAAAATTGCCTAGTTTAGCACATGCAAAGTCTACGATAATGGGGCTTGTTATTTCATGGGTAAATGTGCGCCCGGTAGATGAGACACCCGTCAGCGTTCCGGTGATTTTGAATTTGTTATTAGTTGGGTCGTTGTCGCCTCTGCCAGCAATCCATTCGCGGGTGCGCGATCCATTCATGGTCACTGCCTTGCCGTTGGGGAATGTGATTTTAAGATTAGTCACCTTGCGAGTGGATTGTAGATTGCCTGCCGGATTGATGGAGATATCCCTAACCTCCACGGTGCCCTCCACGCTTTTATTGTTGACTTTGTAATTCTCAAACGTAATGATTCGATTAGATAAGCTGTCACCCAGCGTGGTCGAATAAGCAATCAATATTTTTCCGCTCCGTGTTCGGCCATAAGCGCCTACACATCCCGCTCCAAAATCGATGGTCAGAATCTTGGCCGTCTTGTCGTTTGTAACTACTGCACAGGCGGGAAGGGATTTTTCGGTTCTTCCACCTTTGTTTTCAAACTCGGCCGTGTAAGATATTTGTGAGGCATCGTCCGCTTCATTGTCGCCCACTGAAGCATTTTCCATAATTGACTCTTCATCAGAGAAATCTTCTGATCTGTCTTTGCAACTCACCATACTGGCAGCCATGATCACGGCAGTAAAGGCTGCATTTTTCCACGTTAGTGCATTCCAAATAGTTTTCATAGGTCTTTTAAATTTGTTTGGCTCTTGGATATTAAATCGATTGGGTAGTTTAACCCAGCTATGAAATTATTTTTTGATTGTAGCATTCTCGTAGAAGGAGAACAGTGAGTTCAAAATGAGAGCAGAGTTGGCAGAGTAGGTGATTTCCTTGTTCTTTGCGTTGAAAATAGCTAATAGCTCATAAAATCGGTCTTCGGAGATAGCAAATCGATTCAATATTTCTGCTTTCACTTCTGGGTCATTGACCACATCCAGATAGATTTTTACTTTTTCATTATCGGCCATAATCCGCACGAGCTTCCTCTTCTCTTTTTCGAGCCTTGTGAAATAGGCAAAATTAACTCCACCACTCGACCCGGCTTCGAGTGGTTTTGTGGTTGTGAGGGTGGGCGACTTCACATACTTTTGGTTAATTCGAAAACCCAGGTCTTTAATAATAACCTCTCTAAGCAAAATGCTTTCCTCTCTCATTCTTACAAACATTGTTTCATCATCCGGGTAAACGGGTAAAACTACTTTAGCGTAGCCTACGGAAGAAAAGACAAGCGTGTCACTTTCTGTGACCATCAGTGTAAAAATCCCGCTCGAGTTGGTTGAAGTGCCCCGGTTGGTATTTTTTATTTTAACGTTGACACCTGGTAAATTGGTCAATGAGGTGGAGTCCACAACTATCCCTTTTATTAGCTTTTGCCCTAGAGATGCAGTTGCAACACAGCATAGAAAAGATATAATGAGATATTCACGCAGCAACATTCTAAACAGATCAGCAAAAACTAGCTTTAAGATGGGAACGGAGACAAAAAGGTTTCATGACTAGCCCTTATTCGCCAACTGTCCACAGGCGGCATCAATGTCTTTTCCACGACTCTTGCGAACCCGGCAGGTTATTCCATTTCTTTCTAGCAAATCCATGTACATCGTAAGCACTTGGTCCGAGGCTTGCTTAAACTCGCCATCATCAATCGGGTTATACTCAATCAAGTTTACTTTAGAAGGTACCAGCTTACAGAATTTCAGTAAAGCCTGAGCATGCTCTTCTGTGTCGTTGATGCCTTTCCAAACTACATATTCATATGTTACTTTGCTTTTTGTTTTTTGGTACCAGTATTTTAGGGATTCGCCCAATTCGGTCAACGAATTGGAATCATTAATGGGCATAATCGAAGAACGGGTTTTATCAATGGCAGCATGTAATGACACGGCCAGATTGAACTTCACTCCGTCATCAGCCATTTTCATGATCATCTTTGCAATGCCCACAGTTGATACGGTTATTCTTTTTGTGGCCATGCCCAACCCTTTTTGGTTGGTGATTTTCGAAATGGCTTCTGTGACGTTCGCGTAGTTGAGAAGGGGCTCACCCATTCCCATAAAAACAATGTTAGTTAACGGTCGCCCGAAAAATAGTTCGGCTTGCTCTTTAATGGCGGCTACCTGATCATAAATTTCATCGGCACTCAAATTCCGTTGCCTTTTTAAACGAGCTGTCGCACAAAATTTACATGCGAGGCTACAACCGACTTGTGATGATACACAGGCTGTGATCCGTTTTTCGGTGGGAATTAGAACGGACTCCACAATGAGGCCATCATGGAGTGTGACTGCATTTTTAATCGTACCGTCTTCGCTGCGCTGCATTTTATCAACTTTAATGTGATTGATGACAAAGTGCTTCGATAATAGCTCTCTGGTTTCTAAAGAGATATTCGTCATCTGGTCAAACGCCTTGGCTGATTTGATCCAAAGCCAGTCATAGACCTGTTGGGCGCGAAAAGCTTTGTCGCCTTGCGAGACAAAGAAGTCTTTCAGTTCTTCAATTTTAAGTTTGCGGATGTCGCGTGGAGTGACGGTGTCGGTCATAAAAATTAGCCTTTCATCTTATCGGGATCTTGACGTGTATCAAAAATATCAGTGATCAAGACATGGTCAGGTTTGATGGTATAAACAATCTTGTAATTGCTAAAGATGATTCTGCGATGGGATAATTGAAGGTGTTCTAAAAACTCTTCCCTTTGAGGCGTGTAAGCATTGGAAATAATCGTATCTGCTTTATCTAAAATTTTATCCCGTATCTCTAAAGCTTTTTGAATGGGAATTTCTTGCTTGTAAACTAAAAACTCTAAAATTCTCTGAAGTTGCTCTAGTGCGTATTCAGAATAGACTAATTTCATTTATTCATCCTGTTCGTTCTTTCTATAACCTGTTCACGAGTATAGATTCTGCCAGCTTTGAAGTCCTCTTCAGACCGAAGTGCTCCAAAAATCATCTTCTGTTTTATCTTTAAATCCCTTTCGCTGTCAGACAATAAATTCTTAACGGCATCTAGAATTTCTGGATTATTTACGGATTCGATCATGCGAACCAGTTCTTGCTTTTGCTGTGCAATTGTTTCCATATCCAAATATACTATTTTACTCTCGAAAAAAATCTCACCTCACAGTCTTTCATGGCATTATGGATCTTTAATGTAGATTCGGTCAATTCGTCAATCATAAACCGTTGGGTGATGATTCCCGATTTCTTATCCAGGAATCTCAATTCGTTTCCTTTGACGTTGTAGCGAAAAGAAATCATGCCCGTGCCTTTCTTGTTGCCCTGCGAAAAGATACCTTCTTCGCCAGTCTCCTTTTTGTCGAAGCGGATTAACTTGGCGATCGCATTTTTGGAGCTGCCCATCGACTGTTCAAGTTCTTTTTCGGTCTCGCTTTTTTCAAACTGTACTTGAAGACAGGTTTGTTCTTCAACGAGCTGCCAAGTGCCGACAACACTTTGTGACTGAAGATGGAACGAATTGATTGCCATCAACATAAAAAGAAGCTTTTTCATAAAATGATTTTTAGAGTTGTAAAATTAACCTAATTTGACCCTTTGTATTCATATTTTTTTCTCATGAAGAAGGTGTGGCTTTTTGCTACCATTGTTTTTTTGATACGTTGTACTACCCCGCTGGTAGAAGACGAATCGTTTCTTGAAAACCTGATGAAACGAAACTCAACAAAATTTGATTCTATATTGTCAAACGATAGCCTGGAGGTGCAAATTATCTATACTCAGATCAACAGAGACTCCTTAAACAGGCCAAATTTTAAATCATTTTACTATCACGTAGACTCTACAAACTATTTTTACCCCGCGAGCACCGTTAAACTGCCGCAGGTTTTATTGGCGTTAGAAAAGATCAATCAACTTCGGTCATCCGCTTATCGGTTGGATAAATACACAGCGATGTATCACGATAGCATATATCAAGGTCAACAAACTGTAAAGTGGGACACTACCGGTGCCGATAAAGTTCCCTCTGTTGCACATTATTCAAAAAAAATAATGGTGGTGAGCGATAATGATGCATTTAACCGGCTCTATGAATTTCTGGGGCAAAAGGCTACGAACGAGGTATTGAAACGCAAGGGGTACAACGTCCGATTTTTACATCGATTAGAAAGGCCACTTACCCCCGATCAAAACAGACATACCGAAGCAATTCGGTTTGTTCGCAATGATAGTGTTATCTATCGTCAGTCAATGGGGATAAATGAAGATTCAATTCAGCCGATGAGGAAAGTCTACAAGGGGGTGGGCTATATTAGTAGAGATTCCTTGATCAGAAGGCCGTTTGATTTTACCTACAAGAATTTTTATCCGTTGCAAGAGCAGCAGGAAATTCTAAAGGCAATTCTATTTCCAGAAGCGATAGACCAAAAAAGGAGATTCAATCTGACAGACGAGGATAGAAAGTTTGTGATGCAGTATATGTCTCAGTTGCCCGGTGAAACCAAGACACCACGCTACTATCGGGACACTGCCCTGTACGATGCTTATTGTAAATTTCTCATGTTTGGAGAAGACAGATCGCCTATCCCAAAAAATATTCGGATTTTTAATAAGGTGGGTGACGCCTACGGTTACCTGATTGACAATGCCTACATTGTTGATTTTGAAAACGGGGTAGAGTTTATGCTATCGGCTGTCATTAACACCAATACGGATGGGGTTTATAACGATGGAAAGTACGAGTACAAAAGTATTGGTTTTCCATTTATGAAGCATCTTGGGAGAGCCGTTTATGATTACGAACGCAAGAGAAAGAAAAAACGTAAGCCCGATTTGACAGACTTTATTTTGAAGTATGATACCTCGGTTGTTACTTTGAAACGAGATTGATCGCAAGCGTCTAAATTTTCAAATCAACGAGTTTTCAAATTTTCAAATCGAGTTATGCAAAAGTCAAATGCAATCATCATTACGGCCGGTCATTTAGATTCCTCTAACGGAAAAACGGCACACGGTCTTATCAGAGGCACAGAGCGATTCAACATTGTTGGTGTTATTGACGATAAGCACCATGGCAAAGACGCAGGAGAGGTGTTGGACGGGAAGAAAAGGAACATTCCTATCTATTCCTCTATTGATGATTTTGCAAAGAACAGTAAAGAAAAGGCAGTGTATGGAATCGTGGGCGTGGCCACCAAGGGCGGTGTTATTCCAGATTCGCTGCGGGCTATTTTAAAAGATGCCTTGGTGCACGGATATGGATTGGTCAACGGCTTGCACGAATACATTTCAGATATCACTGAACTAGCCGATTTTGCAAAGTCAAGGGGGTTGGAAATCATAGACGTACGAAAACCTAAAAAATTCAAAGACCTTCACTTTTGGTCGGGTAAAATAAAATCAGTGCATTGTCCGAAAATTGCTGTACTGGGTACCGATTGTGCGCTCGGGAAACGAACCACAGCGCGATTCCTGGTAGAAGCGATGCGTGAAGCGGGCTTTCGTGCTGAAATGGTTTATACCGGACAAACGGGCTGGATGCAAGGTGCTAAGTATGGATTCGTATTTGACAGCACGTTGAACGACTTTATTTCCGGTGAGATGGAACACGCGGTAGTACAGTGTTGGGAAGAGGCCAAGCCAGATATTATGTTTATCGAAGGTCAATCGTCACTGCGCAATCCAAGTGGCCCGGCAGGGGCAGAATGGATTGTTTCCGCGGATGCCAGTGCAGTCGTTTTACAACATAATCCAGCAAGGAAAAAATATAAAGGCTTGGAGGATTATCCCGCCAACATCGCTGACTTGCAAGACGAAATTGCCTTGATCAAAATTTATGGTGCTCCAACAGTGGCTATTACGATCAACACGCACAAAATGAGCGAGACCGATGCGCGAATATTTGCAGCTTCCAAAGAAAAGGAATTAGGTATTCCTGTTATTCTTCCCTTGGAAGATGGCGTACAGCGTTTAGTGGCTATTTTTAAGGATATGATTGAAAAGTCGATAGCACAGGTGTAACTGATTATAGTTAGAAATTTATAAATTTGATTCATGGTAACGATCAAGGAAATACGCCAAATGAGCATTGAGCAAAGGTTGTTAATGGTGGAGGCGATATGGGACAGTATAGCTGAGGATACAACCTCGGAAGATCTTCGAATAGCGGACGAAGAAAGAAATGAAATTTTAAAACGATATGAGGTTTTCAAGAAAGGCGATCAGCAAACTTATTCTTGGAATGAGGTTCTAACATATGCAAAAGAGCCTTGAATATGTTCTGGAATTTACCCCATCGGCTAGGGAAGACATACGCGAAATAGTTTTGTGATATAGAATGAAGTCGAAGGCTTGCAGGATAGGTTCTTGCTCAGTTTAAAATCTGCGATTGATTTACTTTTAGACAACCCGGAGGCTTATCAGATTAATTTTAGTTGTATTCGTTCTATATTGCTTCATCGGTTTCCTTATAGATTGTATTACTTTGTAGAGGGAAAGTCGATTAAGATTTTAGGTATCATTCATCTAAAGCGAAGCCCAAAGTTTATTCGAAAACGTTTCAAATGAAAATAAAATCCATCAAATCATGGTCTGCCGACCTCGGCAATACCAAGCCTTACACCATCGCCTTCAAAACCATAGACGAAGTACTTAATTCGTTTGTGGAAATCGAACTTGAAAACGGCACAACCGGAATTG
This sequence comes from Cytophagales bacterium, assembly GCA_020403045.1. Lineage (GTDB taxonomy): Bacteria > Bacteroidota > Bacteroidia > Cytophagales > Cyclobacteriaceae > ELB16-189. The sequence continues at coordinate 65,309 of JADBYK010000012.1, read as the reverse complement.
GTGCAGCCAATCCAAGCGAATATGTTACGGGAGAAAGCTTCGAGCAATGCGAATCAGCCTTGCAGGAAAAAAATATTCAGTTTTTGGTGGGCCGCGATATTAGAGAGTTGAATCAACTTACTTTTGAAGTCTGGCAAAAATTTCCCGCTAACCCTGCTGCGCGAGCGGCTCTCGACATCGCATTGTATGATGCCTTCACAAAATTCTTGGGTGTTCCACTTGTGCAATACTTGGGTCAGAAAATACATTCGCTACCCACCTCGAATACAATTGGAATTAAGAATGTCGAAGACACGCTAAGGGAAGCACAAGAATATTACGAACGCGGATTTAAAATTTTAAAAGTTAAACTCGGTAAGGATCTGAGTGAGGATATTGAGCGAATTGTAAAACTGCGCGAAAAATTCGGAAAGAAGTTCATCATTCGCATCGATGCAAATCAAGGTTACGATGTAGCCAAAACAATAGAATTCTACAATAAGACCAAGCATCTTGATGTGGAATTGATCGAACAACCTCTTCCTGCAAAAGCGGTTGACGAAATGCGCAAATTGCCGGACGAAATCAGAAAGGTAATTGCCGCAGATGAATCTTTGCTTACACCTGCAAGTGCAATGGGACTAGTGAAGCCACCAAACGCGGCTGGTATTTTCAATATCAAGTTGATGAAGTGTGGCGGAATCAGTCAGGGGTTAAAAATTGCAGATATCGGACTCCATGAAGGGATAGCTCTTTTCTGGGGATGCAACGATGAAAGTATTGTAAGTATCACAGCTGCTTTACACTTGGCATTTGCTTGCTCTACTACAAAATACATTGACCTTGATGGAAGTCTTGATCTCGCCCGTGATGTGGTAAAAGGCGGGTTTATTTTGAAAGATGGAATCATGACATGTTCGGATAAGCCAGGTTTAGGTGTGGAGAGAGTTTAAAATTTCTCTTCCGGATGAAAAACGCAACCCCGATTGTTTTAGCTCTGATTACTTTTTTATTGGTGCAGTGCGCCAGCCCCACAAAAATTAACAGAGGCGATGTGCAATCAGCCGAGAAATTGCTGGGAATAGAATTTTCTAAGGGAGAGATTGATACCATGCTAACCTATCTATCGGGTAACCGAAAGGGCTATGATAGCATGCGGAAAGTGAAACTTAAGATCACGACCAAACCGGCAATTTATTTTGATCCAAGACCCGATTATTTTGTTCCAAAGGCACGTGCTGGCCAATCCGATTGGAAGTTAGTCAAAGAGGTTTCGCTGCCAGAGACAGATACTAAAATAGCTTTCCTATCAGTAACAGAACTTAGTGCGTTGATCAGGTCGGGGAAAATCACTTCAACTCGTCTCACACAAATCTATTTAGATCGGCTGAAAAAATACAAAGACACTCTTTTGGCGGTCGTGACCATCACAGAAGAACTGGCGTTGAAGCAGGCGGCAAAGGCCGATTTGGAAATCAAGCAGGGCATTGATCGTGGTGTGTTGCATGGGATTCCTTACGGGATCAAAGATTTGTTTTCTATTCCCGGCTACAAAACGACCTGGGGTGCTGAGCCATATCAAAATCAAGTAATCGATGAGACTGCGGCCGTGATTAAGAGATTGGAAGAGGCTGGCGCTATTCTTGTTGCAAAATTAACTTCGGGTGCACTCGCAAGAGGCGATGTTTGGTTTGGGGGTAAAACAAAAAATCCATGGGATTTTAAGCAAGGCGCAAGTGGTTCATCTGCCGGATCAGCTTCTGCGACTTCAGCGGGGTTGGTAGCTTTCGCCATTGGCACCGAAACGTTGGGGTCTATCATTGCGCCTTCCGCCCGTTGTGGAGTAACCGGTTTGAGACCAACCTTTGGGGCGGTGAGCCGTGCCGGATGCATGACGCTCTCTTGGTCGATGGATAAGGCAGGTCCAATTGGTCGCTCAGCACAGGATTGTGCGATCATATTCAATGCTATCAAAGGAAAAAATAATAGTGAGCAGGATCGTTCGGTCGTGGACTATCCATTTTCATTTAATCCCCCGCTTACGCTCAAGGGATACAAGATTGGATATTTTAAAAAGCTATTTGATAAAAAGGACACCTCCAAAGTCAAGGTAAATGATTCGATTAGTTTGGAAAAGTTTAGGGAGCTGGGAGCTGTTTTAGAAGAGGTGAAGATGCCCGATTCCATACCTTTTGACGCGTTTGATATTATACTTAGAGCAGAAGCGGGTGCTTCGTTTGATGATCTGGTGCGTGAGCATAGAGATCGCTTGTTGTCTGAGCAAACGAAAGAGTCAAGAGCCAATTCATTACGACAGTCACGGTTTATTTCTGCCGTTGAATATTTGCAGGCAAACCGGCATCGAACAGTTCTTATCGAGAAATTTAATGCCATGATCAAAGGGTTCGATTTCATTCTTTCACCAACAAATGGCAAAGATGTTTCATTGGCCACTAACCTCACGGGTCATCCCGCCATTACTATTCCTAACGGATTTGATAAAAAGGGGCGGCCCACCTCCATAACCTTGATAGGCAATTTATATGATGAAGGGCCACTACTTGAAGCGGCTTATCTTTTTCAGCAAGCCACTGATTTTGAAGAGAAACACCCCGCCCGTTTTACAAAGTCAAAATGAAATCTCATTGGCGAGATAATGCGGCTAGTAAAGTGGCGAGGCTTTCAAACTGCGATTCATTCAGCTTCCATGCTATTTTGCTTCCTCCAAAGACTGTGATTTGAATTTCTGCTTCTTCCACAACATCGTAACCAGATCGTTCCAATGCGTTTTTTGTCCAAAGAAAAGAGTAGTTTGTACCCAATAGCTGTACTTCTTTTTTACGATGGGCTTCGTGTTCAACTTTCCCGGTTTTAAGGTCAAATCCTTTGAACTGAAAAACCTCATCGAAAGACCCTTCAAGCACCAAGTCTTCAGGAATCCCAGTTTTTATTTTTTTGTCGCCCGTTGCCAACCAGATAAGGTCAGCTGTTTGAAGTGCCAGGTCTAGTTCGTGTGTGGCCACCAATATAGATTTACCCATCTTTCTGGAAAGCGACCGGAGCAGGTTCATTACTTCAACACGATTATTTAGATCGAGGTGAGCGGTTGGCTCGTCCAATAATATCACGGGGGTTTGCTGTGCAAGCGCTTTGGCGATCATAACTAGCTGCAACTGGCCATCACTCAATTCACTTAGTTTTTGGTTGCGCAAAGACTCTAAATGAACTTGACGTAGGGCATCTTCTATGACTTCTATGTTAGAAGGTGACAGAGAAATTCTCCAGTCTAGGTAAGGATATTGTCCAAAGGAAACAAGGTCATAAACCGTCATGTTGGTGGCCGTGATCTTATCAGTCAACACCAATGCAACATCTTTATTATGTGCGTTTACCTTGCCAGCAAGTGGAGGCAAAAGTCCGGCAAGTGTTTTTAGTAAAGTGGACTTACCAACTCCATTTGAACCCATGAAACAAACCAACTCACCTGGAGTTAAATGCAGATCAAGGTTATCAAACAGTATGTGTTCTTTTCTTCGGGTGCGGAAACCGACCGAGAGTTGCTGTGCAGAAATCATACACTCACTTTTTTGTTGCCAATAATCATCCAGATGACAAGGGGTGCGCCAATCAGTGAAGTGATCACATTGATCGGAAGCACTTGAGTTCGATTGGGGAGGTGTGCTAACAGATCACACAGTAACAACATGCTGCTCCCGCCCATTGCTGCCAAGGGTAATAGTATTTTGTGATTGGCCGTTGGGAAGGCTAAGCGAATTAAATGAGGCACAGCAAGACCAACGAATGCAATAGGCCCGCAAAAAGCCGTAACACTCCCCGCCAGCAAGCTTGTTGAGACAACAATCCACAGTCGGGAGGATGAAAGGTTTATTCCGAGGCTTCTGGCATAACTTTCTCCGAGTAAAAGCGCATTAAGCGACTTTACTTGAGACATGGCAATGCCAATACCTATCAGTACCACGAGCGCAAGTATTTTTACTTCTTGCCAATTGGTGCTGCCTACGGAACCCATCGACCAAATAATGAAGGATTGAAGGTCTTCAGCTCTGCTCACAAACTGAAGCATGGCCACCAAAGAAGATGTTCCTGCACTGATCATCAGACCAATAATTAGTAAAGACGTATTGTCCCGTACAAAACGGGCAACCGCAATTATTAATACAAATACGAGCACTCCTCCCAAACTGGCTGCAACAACCTGACTCCAAGGGCTAGTAGAAACTACGGCTAGAAATGCTATCGAAGTTTGGCCGAGCATTAGCACAAAACCAACCATCAAACTGGCACCGGAACTGAGACCCAGCACATCCGGCCCCGCCAGCGCATTTCTGAAAAGGGTTTGCATTAGCAATCCTCCGGCTGCCAATGCAGCACCGGCAAGTAGGCACGTGGTTGCTTTGGGCAAACGGAAATTCCAAATTATTTCTCCAACAGTGGAGTTTTTGTAGAAAAGCTCCGCAAAGATCTCTCGAAGCGCAATGTTTGTGCTACCTAAACCAACATCTGCCACAAAAAGCAAAATCATTAAGAGAAATAAACCGATAAACTTTAATGCTGGAGAAGAGTTGCCCATTTTTTAACAAGCCGAAAAGTACTCGCTTTTGGTCATTTGCCAAGCTTGTTCGATTCGTATATTCTTCTTGTTTTTAGATTCTGGTATGCCCTATTGCACTTTAACATTTCTGCTGGATCTGATAAATACACTGTAAATAAAATAATGTTAAGTAATTGTATATCAAACAGATAAATGATAATCCATAACAAATTCCAAAAACCTTATCTTTTTTTGAATTGCTCACTTGGTAACTAACCTTATGTTCCTATCTTTGCAGTCCTTTTTGCGGTAGGAAACCCTCAAATTGGTTTAAAAACAAGTAAAACAGTTTCAATCATGCCTGGAATATTAGGACGAAAAGTAGGAATGACCAGTGTATTTGGTGCTGATGGCACAAGTATATCAGTTACAGTTATTGAGGCAGGCCCTTGCGTAGTTACGCAGGTAAGGAGCCACGAGGTAGACGGTTATAAAGCCGTTCAACTTGCGTTTGGCGAGAAAAAAGAGAAGAACACCTCGATGGCAATGCAAGGTCATTTTAAGAAAGCAAATACAACACCAAAGAAGAATCTGGTGGAGTTTCGTGATTTTACTTCTGAGTATGACGGCATCGCGGAATTGGGTAAAGAAATAAAAGTTGGCGACATATTCGTGGAAGGTGATTTCATCGATGCAGTTGGCACTTCAAAGGGTAAAGGCTTTCAAGGTGTTGTAAAGCGTTACGGCTTTGCCGGTGTGGGTGGTCAAACTCACGGACAGCACAACCGTCTTCGTGCACCGGGTTCAATGGGTAACGCTTCGTTTGCGGCCCGTGTAATCAAAGGAAAGAGACTTCCAGGTAGAATGGGTGGCGAGCGCGTAAAAACAATGAACCTAAAAGTAGTTAAGATCATGCCCGAGCAAAATCTTATTTTGATAAGTGGATCAGTTCCGGGTGCAAAGAATTCAACGATAATCCTGCAAAAGTAATGGACATAGCAGTTGTAAAGTACAGTGGCGAGAGCACGGGCCGCAAAGTAAACCTCGAAACAGAGGTTTTCGGCATTGAACCAAATGATCACGCTATCTATTTGGACGTAAAGAGCTATTTGGCCAATCAGCGTCAAGGCACTCACAAGTCCAAGCAGCGTAATGAGATTTCAGGTTCCTCTAAGAAAATCAAAAAGCAAAAGGGCACAGGTGGTGCTCGTGCAGGAAATATCAAGAACCCTCAGTTTAAAGGTGGTGGTCGTATTTTTGGACCTACCCCGCGCGACTATTCTTTTAAGTTGAATAAGAAAGTAAAAGAGTTGGCTAGAAAGTCTGCCCTCACTTATAAAGCGAAAGATAATTCTATCGCCATTTTGGAAGACTTCAATTTTGAAGCGCCTAAGACTAAACAGTATTTGGCAATGTTGAAATCGCTTTCCTTGGGCGACAAGAAAACATTATTCATACTGCCTGAGGCGAACAAAAACGTTGTTTTGTCAAGCAGAAATATTCGTAATACTAAAGTCATCACGGCTGCTCAACTGAATACGTATGATGTGATGAATGCAGATAATTTGGTTTTTGCAGAGAGTTCAATTAATTCAATCAATAGTCTTTTAAAATAAACAGTAAGCCAAATGAGCATTTTGATTAGTCCCCTGGTTACTGAGAAAATTTCAAGCCTCAACGAGAAGGGCAAGTATGGTTTCATCGTAGAATCATCTGCTAACAAAGTAGAGATCGCCAAAGCCGTAGAGAAAATGTATTCAGTGAATGTAGCTAAAGTGAATACCATAAGTGTGTTAGGCAAAGCCAAGTCACGTTTTACAAAGGGTGGCACGGTGTCTGGCAAAAAGCCTGATTATAAGAAGGCAATCGTGACCTTAGCTGCCGGTGAAGTAATTGATTTTTATAGTAACGTTTAATAAAGAGCTGACATGGCACTTAGAAAACTGAAACCCGTAACTGCAGGAACACGCCATCGTTTGGCTCCTGTATTTGATGACATTACGGAAACCACGCCCGAAAAGTCGTTGTTGGTGACTTTGAAGAAAACAGGTGGACGTAATACGAATGGCAGGATGACCATGCGTTACATTGGTGGCGGACATAAGCAAAAATTGCGCTTGATTGATTTTAAGAGAAGCAAAGCCGGTGTTCCAGCTGTTGTAAAATCGATTGAATATGATCCATCTCGCACTGCAAGGATTGCAAAACTCTATTATGCGGATGGTACAAAGACATACATCATTGCGCCTCAAGGAATCAAAGTAGGGCAGACGTTATATTCAGGAGATAATATTGCACCTGAGGTAGGTAATGCACTGCCGTTATCAAAAATTCCTGTAGGTACAATCGTACATAATGTAGAAGTGAAGCCGGGTCAAGGTGCATCTATCGCACGTAGCGCGGGTTCTTTTGTTCAATTAGTTGCACGCGAAGATGTGTATGCTACGTTGAAGATGCCTTCTGGCGAGATGCGCAATGTGTTGGTAAATTGTATGGCAACCGTGGGAGCTGTTTCAAATGCAGAACACATGAATGAAAGTGTGGGTAAAGCTGGGCGTAGCCGTTGGAGAGGGGTTCGCCCTCGCACACGTGCAGTAGCCATGAACCCTGTTGATCACCCGATGGGTGGTGGTGAAGGGCGTGCTTCTGGGGGCCATCCAAGGTCAAGAAACGGATTGTTGTCGAAAGGCAAGAAGACCCGTCATCCTAAGAAATATTCAGACGGTTTAATCATAGCTAGGAAAAAGAAATAATATGGGAAGGTCAATAAAAAAAGGTCCTTATTTAGATGCCCGTCTTGCTAAGAAAGTGCAGGTGATGGAGCAATCTGGAAAAAAATCAGTAATCAAAACGTGGTCTCGCAGATCAACCATCACACCAGATTGTATTGGACATACGTTCGCGGTTCATAACGGAAATAAATTTATTCCGGTTTATGTAACTGAAAACATGGTAGGGCATAAGTTAGGTGAATTCGCGCCTACTCGTACCTTCAAAGGTCATAGTGGTAATAATAAGTCAGAAGGCCCTGGCGCTAAAAAATAATTCCTCAGATGGAAACAGAAAAGAAAGTAAAAGGATCCGTAGCCAAAAGAGCTAAAATCCAAGCTGTAAAGGAGGCCGCAAAGGTGGGTCCCTCTACCGTATACTTACATAATGCCCCGACATCTCCTCGCAAGATGAGATTGATTGCAGATTTGATCCGTGGCGAGCGCGTCAATAAGGCGTTGAACATATTGAAGTACGATGCGATGCACCCTTCTGCGAAAATGGAGAAGTTACTTCTTTCTGCCATCAGCGCTTGGGAAGCTAAGCACACTGATGTAAAATTAGAAGAAGCAGATTTGTTTGTGAAAGAGATTTACGTAGGCGGTGGTCGCATTTTGAAACGTTTGCGTCCTGCACCACAAGGTCGGGCACATCGGGTGAGAAAAAGATCTAACCACGTTACGTTAGTAGTTGATAGAATGCCAGCTGAATTGGCGGCAGGAAAGAAAAAGAAACCAGTAGCAACAGAAACGGCAAAATAATGGGACAAAAGATTAATCCTGTAGGTTTTAGATTAGGCGTAGTACGCGGCTGGGACTCAGCTTGGTACGGAGGCAAAGATTTCTCTGACAAATTGGTCGAAGACCACATGATCAGAAAGTATGTCGATGCGCGTATTCAAAAAGGTGGTATTGCCAAAGTTGTTATTGAGCGCAGTAGCTCTAAGAGAATTACGATTACCATCCACACAGCGCGTCCTGGCGTTGTTATTGGAAAAGGAGGAACGGAGGTTGATAAGATTAAGGAAGAGTTAAAAAACCTTACTAAGAAAGATGTACAGATCAACATCTTTGAAATTAAGCGTCCGGAGATGGATGCTCGATTGGTAGGTGAATCTATAGCACAACAATTAGAAGCTCGGATTTCTTATCGCAGGGCGATGAAACAGGCAATTGCTTCTACAATGCGTGTTGGTGCAGAAGGTATAAAAGTGAAATTGTCGGGTCGTTTGGCAGGGGCTGATATGGCCAGAACAGAACAATACAAGGAAGGTAGAATTCCTCTTCACACGCTACGTGCAGATATTGATTATGCAATATCCGAAGCTCAAACTGTGTATGGCAAAATCGGCATCAAGGTTTGGATTTTTAAAGGTGAAGTGTATGGTAAGCGTGACCTTTCTCCGAATGTCGGAATGGTAAGCAATGCTACAGGAGAAAATAAGGGAGGAGCACCGGCTGGTGGACCGGATAGAAGAAGAGGCGGTAATGATCGTGGAGGAAGAAACGAAAGAGGAGGTGATCGTAACGAAAGAAGTGGTGGCCCTCGTGGTGGTGGCGACAGAAGAACAGGTGGAAAAAGATAATTGAAGATTTATAAAGTAGCGAATCATGTTACAACCAAAACGTACCAAGTTTAGGAAAATGCAAAAAGGAAAGTCCAAGGGATTGGCCACACGTGGGCATCAAATCGCTTTTGGATCTTTTGCATTGAAAGCGCTGGAGCCATGTTGGCTAACCGCTCGTCAACTCGAGGCAGCTCGTGTGGCGGTTACACGCGAAATGAAGCGCGAAGGGCAAGTATGGATCCGAGTATTTCCTGATAAACCAATTACCCGCAAACCTGCTGAGGTGCGTATGGGTAAAGGTAAAGGAGCTCCAGAATATTGGGTTGCGGTCATTAAGCCGGGCACCATCATATTTGAAGCGGGTGGCGTAACCATGGCAACGGCTAAAAAAGCATTGGCATTGGCGGATGGCAAATTACCGTTGAAAACGCGCTTTACCGTTCGCAGAGATTTTGTAGAACAAGTAGAGAAGAAATAAAATGAAAAATACTGAAATCAAAGGGCTTACGGTAGCTGAGCTGAAAGAGAAAATTGGAAGTGAAAAGGAAAACTTGCGCAAAATAAAATTTGCCCATCAGATTTCATCTATTGAAAATCCAATGAAGATTAAAGAGGCTCGCAAGTTGGTAGCGAGATTGAAAACAGAATTGACAGCAAAGGAATCAAAATAATAATTTCATGGAAGCGGAGCGTAACCTCAGAAAAGAAAAGGTAGGCAGGGTGACGAGTAATAAAATGACTAAGTCAATCACGGTTGCCATTGATAGAAAGGTGAAACATCCGATCTATGGAAAGTTCATGAACAAGACAACCAAGTTCATGGCGCATGACGAAAAAAATGAGGCCGGTATTGGAGATACGGTTCGCATTATGGAGACACGCCCATTGAGCAAGAGTAAGAGATGGAGATTGGTTGAAATAGTTGAAAAAGCGAAGTAATCATGATACAGACAGAATCAAGGCTCACAGTAGCCGATAATAGTGGCGCAAAAGAAGTATTGTGTTTGCATGTGCTGGGAGGAACGCGTAGACGTTCAGCTAGCGTGGGCGACAAAATAGTGGTGACCGTTAAATCAGCCATCCCTACGAGCCAAATCAAGAAAGGTACAGTGTCAAAGGCTGTGATCGTTCGCACGAAAAAGGAAATCAGAAGAAAAGACGGATCTTATATTCGGTTTGAAGACAATGCGGCTGTTCTTTTGAATCCCCAAGATGAGCCAAGAGGCACACGTATTTTTGGCCCGGTAGCTCGTGAACTTCGTGAAAAGCAATTCATGAAAATTATCTCTTTGGCTCCTGAAGTATTATAGTCATATGGAAAGAAAATCAAACAAGCAGCAGAAACTGCACATCCGGAAAGGCGACACTGTGAAAGTGTTGACAGGCAATGACCGAACCAAGACTGGAAAAGTATTGGAAATCATTGCGGATAAGAGCCGCGCTATTGTGGAGGGAATTAATATCGTTACCAAACATCAGAAGCCAACTGCCGGCAAGCCGGAAGGAGGTATTAAGAAGATGGAAGGTACGATTCACATCAGTAACTTGATGCTAGTTGAGCCGGGAACGGGTAAAGCTGTTCGTACGGGTCGGAAATTGAATGAAAAAGGAAAGCTTCAAAGATTTTCTAAGAAAACAGGTGAATTTATAAAGTAATGGCAACACCAAGATTAAAAGCAAAATACCTCAAGGAAATCGTTCCTGGCCTGAAACAGAAGTTTCAGTATAAGTCAGTAATGCAGGTACCCAAGATCGAAAAGATTTGTATCAACAAAGGTATTGGCGCAGCTGTAGCTGATAAGAAATTGATTGAAGTAGGCGTTGAAGAGCTTACAACTATTTCTGGTCAAAAAGCTGTCTCAACCAAGTCGAAGAAAGACATTTCTAACTTTAAGTTACGTGGTAACCAAGCGATTGGCGCTAAGGTAACTTTGCGTGGAGATAGAATGTATGAATTCATGGATCGTTTGATGAACATCGCTCTTCCTCGCGTGAGAGATTTTAAAGGAGTGAATGACAAAGGATTTGATGGACGTGGAAATTATACACTGGGCGTGAAGGAGCAGATCATTTTCCCAGAGATTTCTATTGATAAGGTTCAGAAAATTAATGGAATGGATATCACCTTCGTAACTACCGCACCTACGGATGAGGAGAGCTACGAATTATTGAAAGCATTTGGTATGCCTTTCGTCACTAAAAACTAATAGCATGGCAAAGTTAGCAGTCATCGCAAGAGACAAAAAGAAGTTAAGATTAGTAGAGCGCTACGCCAAAAAACGTGCTGCGCTTAAGGAAGCTCAAGACTGGGTTGGATTGGATAAACTTCCAAGAAGCTCGTCAAAAGTAAGGCTACATAGCAGATGCAAGCTTACCGGACGCCCCAGAGGCTATATGGCGAAGTTTGGCATTTGTCGTAATCAGTTTCGCCAATTGGCGAGTGAGGGAAAAATCCCTGGCATAACTAAGTCAAGCTGGTAAGCTTGTTTTAGCCTGCCAAAGGCTTAAAATTTATTGGTTGCTGAGTACCGAGGTCATCCTGACTGTAAACGTCAGGATGAAACCGGGTAACAGTTTGGATAACAATAATTGTTATTTATCTTTGCAGCCCCGTTCAAAAAATGGGGCTTGCTTTTTAAAGAAAAGTGAAATGAAGACTACTGATCCAATTGCAGATTATTTAACCCGGTTGCGCAACGCCATCAAGGCTCGTCACCGTGTAGTGGAAGTGCCTGCTTCTAATCTAAAGAAAGAAGTAACAAAGGTTCTTTTTGACAAAGGGTACATCCTAAACTACAAGTTCGAGGAAACGGACAATAAGCAAGGCAACATTAAGATTGCTTTGAAGTATAACCCTGAAACAAAGGAGTCCGCTATTACCAAGCTGGATCGTGTCAGTTCACCTGGTTTACGCCAGTACAAAGGAGCTGATCGACTTCCAAAGGTATTGAACGGCTTAGGCATTGCCATTCTGTCAACTTCTAAAGGTGTCATCACCGACAAAGAAGCAAAGGCATTGAATGTAGGTGGAGAGGTTTTATGTTATATCTATTAATTATACAACGTCATGTCACGAATAGGTAGACTTCCAATAGAACTTCCCAAAGGTGTAACATTCACGTTTGCGGAAGCAGACCATAAAGTTACAGTGAAAGGACCCAAAGGTGAGTTGAAGCAACTCATTGATGCAGATTTTAAAATTACCCTGGAAGAGGGAAACATTGTGGTTCATCGCCCGACCGAGCAGAAGAGACACAAGGCTATGCACGGATTGTATCGCTCTCTCATCGCTAATATGGTCGAGGGTGTTAGCACTGGTTATAAGAGACAATTAGAAGTAATTGGAGTGGGTTTCAAGGCTACGGCACAAGGCAACTTGTTGGACTTGAGTTTAGGGTATTCACACAGCGTGATCTTGGCTGTTCCTTCTGAACTAAAAGTAGTGGCCACTCAAGAGAAAGGACAAAATCCTATTATCACGTTGGAAGGAACCGACAAGCAATTGATCGGTCAGGTAGCTGCCAAGATAAAATCGTTGCGCAGCGTTGAACCTTACAAAGGAAAGGGTATTCGTTATGTTGGTGAGTTTGTTCGTAGAAAAGCTGGTAAAGCAGCAGCTAAATAATAGAAGGTATGCCAAATATTAAAGTGAGAAGGCTTCGGATAAAAAAAGGGATCCGCAAAAAACTGGAAGGAACTTCGGCTCGTCCGAGACTTTCTGTTTTCAAAAGCAATAAAGCAATCTATGCCCAAGTAATTGATGATGCGAAAGGACATACTCTTCTTGCTACTTCTTCAAAAGATCTTGACAAGAAAGGCGGAGTAACTCTGACCATTTCAAAGACAGTGGGTCAGAAATTAGCCGAAAAAGCATTGGCCAGCGGAATTAAGGACATCGTATTTGACCGCAACGGTTATTTATATCACGGTAACATTAAAGCTTTGGCCGAAGGTGCCAGAGAGGGAGGCTTAAATTTTTAATAGCATGACACAAAGTAACGTCAGCACAGTAAAAGCCAGTGAAATCGACCTTAAAGAAAAGGTGGTTGCCATCCAGCGTGTAGCCAAAGTGGTGAAAGGTGGTAGAAGATTTAGTTTCGCTGCCATTGTGGTGGTAGGAGATGGAAATGGAGTAGTAGGTTACGGATTAGGTAAAGCTAATGAGGTAACTGACGCCATTACCAAAGGAATAGATGACGCAAAAAAGCACTTGGTAAAAGTGCCGATCATTAAAGGCACTGTTCCACATGAGTCACTTGGCAAGTTTGGTGGTGGATTTGTTCTTTTGAAGCCAGCCTCACCAGGTACAGGTGTAATTGCAGGTGGTGCGATGCGTGCAGTTTTGGAAAGCGCGGGAGTACATAATGTGTTGGCAAAATCGAAGGGTTCATCCAACCCACATAACGTGGTGAAAGCAACTTTTAAGGCGTTGACAACGATGCGCGATCCTCAAACCATCGCTAGAAATCGTGGTGTTTCTTTATCAAAAGTTTTTAACGGTTAATACCCATGGCAAAAGTTAAAATCACCCAGACCCGTAGCATGATCAAGAGACCTGATACGCAACAGCGCACTATTCAGTCGTTGGGTCTAGGCAGGATCAACAAGTCGGTGGAAGTGGAGTACACTCCGCAGATACAGGGGATGGTAAAAAAAGTTAGTCATTTAGTGAGCGTAACAGAATTATAAGATGAAGCTGCACACACTTAAACCGGCCGAAGGATCGGTAAGAACAAATAAGAGATTGGGTCGCGGACAAGGTTCTGGCGGTAGTACCGCAGGTCGTGGTCACAAAGGAGCACAATCTCGTTCTGGTAATAGTAAGAAAAGTGGTTTCGAAGGTGGACAGATGCCACTTCAGAGACGCGTACCAAAATTTGGTTTTAAGAATAACAACAAAATCACCTTCAAAGCAATCAATTTGGATGCCTTAGAAGAATTGGCAAAAAAGACTAGTGCCTCTTCATTGAGCATTCAGTTGATGATCGACAATGGAATTGTTGGCAAGAAAGACAGAGTAAAAGTATTGGGTCGTGGCGAATTGAAGGCGAAAGTAAATGTGGAAGCACATTCATTTTCTGAAACTGCAACGAAAGCCATTGAAACAGCAGGCGGTAGCGCCACAACCAAGAAATAGATGAAGCGTTTCTTTACAACTATAAAGAACATTTTTGCGATCGAAGATCTTCGTGTAAGAATTCTTAACACGATGGGCTTCCTCATTATTTTTCGATTAGGGTCTTATATCGTTTTACCTGGTGTAGACCCGAATTTATTAACAGGTAATCAGGGTGGAATCTTTGATTTCTTGAATACCTTCCTGGGTGGTTCATTTAGTCGAGCTTCCATTTTTGCATTGGGCATTATGCCTTACATTTCCGCTTCTATTGTTGTGCAATTGTTGACGGTAGCAGTTCCTCATTTTTCTAAAATGCAGAAAGAAGGGGATAGTGGGCGAAAAAAATTAAATCAGTTTACTCGTGTGTTGACGATCCTTATTACGGCTGCGCAGTCATACGGTTACCTACGCGCAACAGTAAATGACGAGGCAATTATTAATCCTGGCTTGTTTTTCACGATTTCATCAATGATAATTATAGTAGCCGGAACCATGTTCTGTATGTGGCTCGGTGAGCGCATCACAGATAAAGGTATTGGCAACGGGATCAGCATGCTAATTATGATTGGAATCGTTTCTCGTTTCCCTGCTGCGATCTATCAAGAGGCCGATACAAAAGGCCTTAGCGGTGGATTGTTGTTGATCATTGAAGCACTTGCTTTATTCTTTGTGGTAGTTGGAGTAATCGCGATGACGCAGGCAGTTCGCAGAATACCCGTTCAATATGCGAAGCAAGTCGTAGGTAACAAACTGTATGGAGGTAAGCGTGATTTTATTCCTTTGAAATTGAATTCTGCCGGTGTAATGCCGATCATCTTCGCGCAAGCGTTGATGTTCATTCCACCATTGGTTGCACAAATTTGGAGAGACAGCGATGTAAGTGCCTATGTGGGTACTACCTTCGCAGATTTTACATCATGGCAATACAACTTGCTGTTTGCTTCATTGATTATCATTTTTACATTCTTTTATACAGCCATCACAGTACCATCTAATGACATTGCTGAGAACTTGAAAAGAAATGGTGGGTTTGTTCCGGGTATTAAGCCAGGAAAGCAGACGGCAGAATTTATAGACAGTATTTTATCAAAGATTACTTTACCAGGTGCATTGTTGTTAGCAGCTGTTGCCATTCTTCCTGCTTTTGCGGTGAAGGCAGGCATTACGCAGAACTTTGCTTACTTCTATGGTGGTACTTCACTCCTCATTTTGGTGGGTGTAGTATTGGATACGCTTCAACAAATAGAAAGTTATTTGTTAATGCGTCACTACGAGGGAATGATGAAATCAGGTAGAGTAAAAGGACGTTCTCAGGTTGCTGTGGCTTAAAGTTGAATGGTTCACTATAAGACGGACAGTGATATTCAGATCATTAAAGAAAGCGCCCAGATTTTAGGAAAGGCGCATGCGGAAGTAGCGAAGGCCATAAAGCCCGGTGTGAAAACGAAGAAACTGGATAGCATTGCCGAAGAGTTTATACGTGATAACAATGGAGTGCCCTCATTTTTGAACTATAATGGTTCATTTCCGGCTTCACTCTGCATCTCAATAAATGATGCAGTGGTGCATGGTTTTCCCGGAGAGTATGAATTGAGAGAGAAGGACATTGTTTCAATTGATTGCGGAGTATTGTATAAGGGGTTCCATAGTGACTCTGCTTATACTTACCCTTTGGAAGGTGCGAGTGACGATGCGTTGAGGTTGTTGGATAGAACTTACGAATCTTTGTATTTGGGTATTGCTCAAGCAAAGGTTGGGAATAGGATAGGAGATATTGGTCATGCTGTGCAGACATATGTTGAGCAGTTTGGTTATGGAGTGGTAAGGGAGTTAGTTGGTCACGGGGTTGGGAGAAGTTTACACGAGGATCCTGAGGTGCCAAACTACGGAAAGAGGGGAAAGGGTCCTAAGATTATGGCGGGGATGGTTTTTGCCATTGAGCCGATGATCAATATGGGAACAAAGAAAGTAGTGCAGGAGAAAGACGGATGGACGATCCGGACACAAGACAGGAAACCTTCAGCTCACTTTGAGCACATGGTGGCCATCTTCCCTGATCGGACGGAGATTTTGACGACACACGAGTACATAGAAGAGAGTTATAGTTTTAAATGGCGAAACAAAAGTCGATAGAGCAAGACGGAACAATACAAGAGGCCTTATCTAACGCAATGTTTAAAGTACAGTTAGAAAATGGACACGAAGTATTAGCACACATATCCGGAAAGATGAGGATGCACTATATCCGAATTCTTCCTGGGGATAAAGTGCGGTTGGAAATGTCGCCCTATGATTTGACAAAAGGCAGGATAACGTTTAGATATAAATAGGTTATGAAAGTAAGAGCATCCATAAAAAAACGGAGTGCCGATTGTAAAATCATCAGGCGCAAAGGAAAATTATTTGTGATTAATAAGAAGAATCCACGGTATAAACAAAGACAAGGATAATTATGGCACGTATTGCTGGTGTTGACATTCCGGATAACAAACGAGGCGAAATTAGTCTCACGTACATTTTTGGTATTGGCCGTAGGTCTGCCCAAAAAATACTTACTCAGGCAAAAGTAGACTGGGATAAGAAGGTGAAGGAGTGGAACGATGAAGAGTCGAACGCAATCCGAGCCGTTATCGCGGAACAGTTTAGAATTGAAGGATCCCTAAAGTCGGAAGTGCAGTTAAGCATTAAGCGATTGATGGACATTGGTTGTTATAGAGGTCTTCGTCACCGTAAAGGATTACCTGTGCGTGGACAAAAGACAAAGAACAACTCACGCACTCGTAAGGGTAAGCGTAAGACAGTAGCGAACAAGAAGAAGGCAGTTAAAGGTTAATAAATAAAATAATATACTTTTCGTATGGCAGCACCTGCAGTTGAAAAGAAGAAGGACAAGAGCAAGAAACGCGTAGTCAATGTGGAGGCCATAGGCCAGGCACATATTCGCGCCACCTTCAATAACATTATCATTTCCATCACCAATACTACAGGACAAGTTGTGTCTTGGGCATCGGCTGGAAAGATGGGTTTCAAAGGCTCAAAGAAGAACACTCCGTATGCTGCACAGGTTGCCGCGCAAGAGGCAGCCACCAAAGCATTTGAACTAGGTGTTCGAAAAGTGGAGGTTTTTGTAAAAGGACCTGGCGCTGGGCGCGAATCTGCTATCCGTAGCATTCAAGCATCAGGTGTTGAAGTAACAATCATAAGAGATTTTACGCCAATGCCGCACAATGGCTGCAGACCTCCCAAAAAGAGAAGAGTGTAAGATTTACGAATTGAGAATTACGATTTCAGATTTTTTAAAGGAAAATACAATGATGGTTGATCACCGAGTTAAATCGTAAATCGTCCATCTAAAATCAAAAATAAGAATATGGCAAGGTACACCGGACCCAAAACAAGGATTTCCAGAAGGTATAACGAACCTATCTTTGGCGACAGCAAAACGTTGGCAAAGAAGAATTATCCCGCTGGCCAGCATGGCAAGGGCAAGAAACGCAAGCAGTCAGAATATGCTGTGCAGTTAGCTGAAAAGCAAAAAGCAAAATTCATCTACGGCATTTTAGAGCGCCAATTCGAAAATACGTTTCACAAGGCTTCGGCTAAGAAAGGCGTAACGGGCGAGGTGCTTTTACAAATGTTGGAATCACGCTTAGACAATACAGTTTACAGATTAGGTGTTGCGCCTACTCGCAGAGCTGCACGTCAATTGGTAGTACATAAGCATATAACTGTAAATGGCGATGTGCTAAACATACCTTCAGCTTTCTTACGACCAGGTGATGTAATTGCGGTGCGCGAGAAATCAAAATCATTGGAAGCAATCAATAATTCGTTATCTATCCAGGGAGCAAAAAAATACAACTGGCTGGAGTGGGATATGAAAGAAATGGAAGGAAAATTGATCAATCTTCCCCCCCGTCAAGATATTCCTGAGAATATCAACGAGCAGTTGATTGTCGAGTTGTACTCTAAGTAAGTCAAACCTTTAATTAAAATCACGTATGTCAATATTAGCATTTCAAATGCCGGAGAAAGTGGTGATGGAGAAGTCAGACGACTTTCACGGCTTCTTTACCTTCAAGCCTTTGGAAAAAGGATATGGAGTGACCATAGGCAATGCGTTAAGAAGAATATTGCTATCCTCGTTAGAGGGTTATGCGATCACAGGTATCAAAATACCAGGTGTGTTGCATGAGTTCTCCACAATAGAAGGTGTGGTGGAAGATGTTGCTGAAATCATCTTGAATTTGAAACAAGTTCGTTTCCGCAAAGTGGGCGAGTCTAACGACACGAAAGTGGTCGTTAATATCAAGAAGCAAAAGCAGTTGAAGGCAGGTGATATCGCAAAGTTTACAGCAGGCTACGAGGTTCTCAATCCCGAGCATGTAATCTGTAACTTAGATGAATCTGCTCATTTTGAAATCGAATTATTAGTTGAGAAGGGCAGAGGTTACTTGCCAGCAGAAGAAAGCAAGCCAAATGAGCAGGTTTTTGGTTTTATTCCGATCGATGCCATTTTCACCCCGGTAAAGAATGTGAAATACAGTGTTGAGAACACACGTGTGGAGCAAAAGACCGATTATGAGAAATTATTGATTGATATCGAAACGGATGGTTCGATTCACCCTGAGAAAGCATTAGAAGGAGCTGCCTTTATTTTGATTCAGCACTTCCGTTTGTTCTCTGACAAGTCAATCGAATTAGAAACAACGAAGGATAGCGAAGTAGAGCAAGTAGACGAAGAGATGTTGCATATGCGCAAGCTGTTGAAAACACAACTTCATGACTTAGATCTTTCAGTACGTGCTTATAACTGCTTAAAGGCAGCTGAAGTGAAGTCATTGGGAGACTTAGTGAGACTGGACATTTCTGATATGATGAAATTCCGCAACTTCGGTAAGAAGTCGTTGGCTGAGCTTGAGCAGTTGGTGGCCGATAAGAATCTTACATTCGGAATGGATCTTGCGAAATATAAATTGGAAGAAGACTAATGAGACACGGTAAAAAAATTAACCATCTTGGTAGAAAGTCAGCGCATCGTCATGCGTTGTTATCCAACATGGCCTCTTCGCTCATCTTGCATAAGCGAATTACAACAACAGTAGCCAAGGCAAAAGCCTTGAAGAGATATGTGGAACCTTTGCTTACAAAGTCAAAGGACGACACGACCCACTCACGCAGAACGGTTTTTGCTTATTTGCAAAACAAAGAGTCGATTAAGACCTTGTTTGGCGAAGTAGCCGGACGTATTGCTAATCGCGCGGGCGGCTATACCCGGATTATTAAACTTGGAGATGCCCGTTTGGGCGATGCTGCAGACATGTGTTTGATGGAATTGGTTGACTTCAACGATATCTACAAAAAAGATGGCGCTGAGAAAAAGGCCAAGACACGCAGAGGCCGTAAGGCAAAGAAAGATGAAGGCGGTGTTGAAGATGCTCAAGTAGTATCGGAAGCAACTGAGGCAAAGCCCAAAAAAGCAGCCAACCTGACTGCCGGCAAGGCAGGAAAGTCTAAAAAAGACGAATAGTGATTTCAAAAAACATAGAAAAAGGGATTGGACATCGTTCGATCCCTTTTTTATTGCCCTTTTTCGAACGAATGCGGAAAGAATTAACCTCGACCTTGATCACTGATTCAATAACAAAAGTATTTTTGTCAACCATTTAACTCTACTCTCTTGAACGGAAAAGCATATTTACTCTTAGCAGACGGACTCCTCGTGGAGGGGAAGGCCATCGGTAAAAAAGGAACCAGCGGTGGGGAAATCTGTTTCAACACGGGCATGACCGGTTATCAGGAAATTTACACTGACCCCTCTTACCACGGGCAGATCGTTGTCAACACTTCGGCTCATATTGGCAACTATGGCACCGTGGTTGAAGACAATGAATCGGGTTCGCCCAAAATTCAAGGCATCGTGATTAATGAATTCTCAAAGGAATTCAGCCGAAAGACAGCCAAAGAGAGCTTACAGACTTACCTGGAAAAACATGGGGTGGTTGGAATTGCAGATATCGATACGCGCAAGTTAGTGCGGCACATAAGAAGTAAGGGAGCGATGAATGCGATCATCTCTTCTGAGCTTACGCCCGAACAATTGAAGGAAGAATTGAAAAAAGTGCCATCAATGGATGGGCTCGAATTATCTTCTGTCGTAAGTACCAAACAGCCTTATTTTGCAGGCGATACAAATGCACCGATTAAGATTGCGGCACTGGATGTGGGAATTAAAAACAATATTGTAAAATGTTTAGCCGAAAGAGGTTGCTATGTACAAGTATTTCCGGCCAAGACGACTTACAAGGAAATGGAAGAGTGGAAGCCCCACGGTTATTTTATTTCTAACGGCCCAGGCGATCCATCGGTCATGGACTATGCTATCAAAACAGTAAAAGACATTTTAGAAGCTGACAAGCCTGTGTTTGGCATTTGCCTCGGGCATCAGTTGTTGGCGTTGGCCGCAGGCCTCACCACATTTAAAATGCACCATGGTCATCGCGGACTTAACCATCCTGTAAAAAATTTAATTTCAGGTTTGGGCGAGATGACATCTCAAAATCACGGCTTTGCTGTAAGTGATAAAGAATTAGATAAGCATCCAAATGTAGAAGTTACGCACGTTCATTTGAATGATAAAACGATCATGGGCATTCGATTGAAAAACAAGAAAGCGTTTTCTGTCCAGTATCATCCGGAGGCATCTCCAGGACCGCATGATTCTAGGTATTTGTTTGATCAATTTTTGGCAATGATTAAATCTTAAATTTTTGATTTGTGATTTAAGATTTTTGAATTGTAGGGGTTATGGACAAGATTCAGCTACAGAAGAGGACAAAGGAATTTGCAAAACGGGTGTTTAAGTTGACTGATAGATTATCATACTCACAAGCGTCAAAAGTGATTACTTACCAACTGCTAAAATCAGCTTCTTCAGTAGCTGCAAATTATAGAGCAGTGAATAGAGCGAAATCGGATGATGATTTTACTAACAAATTAAAGATAGTCTTAGAAGAAGCAGATGAAAGTAACTTTTGGCTCACTTTTATTTCTGACATTGAGCTTCTCAAGCAAGATGACGATGAATTGTTGTTTTTAATAAAAGAGTCCGATGAATTTATTGCAATTTTCACGGCAGCGACTAAGACAATGTCATTAAAAAAACCTCAACCTAAATCTCAATCGCGTAAATCATAATTCAAAAATCTTAAATCCCAAATCAAAATGAGTTTAATCGAAAGCATCCACGCCCGTCAAATTCTTGATAGCCGTGGCAATCCAACAGTAGAAGTAGATGTGTTCACAGAGTCAGGCGCGTTTGGTCGCGCGGCAGTGCCTTCAGGTGCTTCCACCGGTTCGCATGAAGCAGTAGAACTCCGCGATGGCGATGCCAAAAAGTACATGGGCAAAGGTGTACTAAAGGCCGTGAATAATGTTAATACGAAAATTGCTGCCGAGGTGGTTGGTTTCCCGGTGATGGACCAATCACTCATCGACAAAATTATGATCGAATTAGATGGCACGCCCAATAAAGGCAAGTTGGGTGCGAACGCTATCTTGGGAGTTTCATTGGCTGTAGCAAAAGCAGCCGCTATGGAAGCAGGTCAGTCGTTGTACCGTTATATCGGTGGCGTGAATGCCAACACACTTCCTGTTCCAATGATGAATATTTTGAATGGTGGAAGCCACGCGGATAACTCCATCGACTTTCAAGAGTTCATGGTGATGCCGGTAGGTGCAAAGACGTTCTCGGAAGCGTTGCGCATGGGAGCTGAGATTTTCCATACGTTGAAAAAAGTATTACACGACCAAGGTCTTTCTACAAATGTGGGTGACGAAGGTGGTTTTGCTCCAAACATCAAATCAAATGAGGCGGCTATTGAGATTGTGTTAAAAGCGATTGAGAAGGCTGGTTTCAAACCAGGTTCCGATGTGATGATTGCGTTGGATCCCGCTGCTTCTGAATTTTACGACAGCAAAACCAAAACGTATACGTTCAAAAAATCTTCAGGTAAGAAATTGAAGCCATTGGAGATGGCAGAGTACTGGACGAATTGGACGAAGAAGTATCCGATTATTTCCATTGAAGATGGATTAGCTGAAGATGATTGGGCTGGCTGGAAA
Organism: Cytophagales bacterium; assembly: GCA_020403045.1. Lineage (GTDB taxonomy): Bacteria > Bacteroidota > Bacteroidia > Cytophagales > Cyclobacteriaceae > ELB16-189. The sequence goes on along the minus strand of JADBYK010000012.1, from coordinate 43,199 downwards.
GCGTTGACAGAGAACGTAGGAAAGAGTGTTCAGTTGGTAGGTGATGATTTATTTGTAACCAACGTAAAACGTTTGCAACAAGGAATTGACAAAGGCGTAGGCAATGCGATCTTGATCAAAGTAAATCAGATCGGTTCGTTGACAGAAACTATTGACGCGGTGAACCTGGCAAAACGTAATTCATACAAGAGCATTATGAGCCACCGCTCGGGTGAGACTGAAGATAATACTATTGCTGACTTGGCTGTTGCCTTGAACTGTGGCCAGATCAAAACGGGTTCTGCTTCACGTTCAGATAGAATGGCGAAATACAATCAGTTGATCCGCATCGAAGAAGAGCTAGGCGAAGTAGCCTATTTTCCGGGAAAGAAGTTTTAGAAACGGAATTTATCTAAGTTAGAAGAAGCCGGGGCTATCCCCGGCTTTTTTATTGCTCCGAAAAAACGGGAGTATGCAGAGCCTTTATCGATGAGTTTCTAGCATTTCTAAAATTTCCCTATCTTCGTACAACCATTTTTTAAGCTATGTTGAAGAGATTGCCGCCCGCCTTTCGTAATTTTTATGTCGTTACAGGTCTTTGCTTCCTTGTCTGGATGCTTTTCTTGGACTCCAATGATTTGATCTCGCGCTTTAAGTTAGGTGCCAAACTGCGAAACCTCGATCGGGAAAAAGCGTATTACCAAGAAAAGATTGCCGATGTTGAGAAGGATCGGCACGAGTTGATGACTGACCGGGAATTGCTGGAAAAATTTGCGCGAGAAAAGTATCTGATGAAAAAAGAGGCTGAAGATATTTTTATCATTCAAAATGAAAAATAGATAGTTTATGAAAAGTGTAATTGTCCTGTTGTTTTTAGGGTTGCCCCTTTTGGGTATTGCTCAAAGGGAAATAGAGGAAGGGGATAAGCCAAAATTAAAAGATAGACTTTATTTCGGTGGAGGTTTTGGACTTAACTCTGGAACGGACGGCTTTGGCGATACTTATTTTTTTTATGCGCTGAATCCGATTATTGGGTACATGGTAAATCCGAAATTTTCGGTTGGTACTGGCATCAATTGGCAGCAAACTAGTTTTGACCGACCCAAAGTAACTCTCACCCAATATGGTATTAGCCCATTTGCCAGATACAATTTTGATCAACTTTTTGCTTACGGAGAGTATAATTTGATTTCGACACCTACTTTCATTAATAGCGATCAGAGAAGGGTTTTCAATAGAATGCTATTAGGCCTTGGCTACTCACAACCACTTGGAAGTAGGGGAGCAATCAACGCTATGGCGTTATATGACGTTCTTTACAACCAAAGTGATAGGGCTTTTGCCTCACCTTGGGTATTTCGTGTTTTCTTTTCTTTCTAGTCTGGAAATTCTACTCCCAATTTCTTAGCTAGCTCTTGTAGGTCTTCCACTACTTTTAAATTGAGCGGAATTCCTTCTGTCATCCGCATTATTTCACTTTCACGTTCCGGGTCTCCTGGGATAATTACCTTAGGCTGCCCTGCAACTGTTTTCGCTTCGCGAAAGCGGGTAATCCATTTGTCCATGTGAAATTTGAAATCTTCTGCGGGACGAAAGGCGTCCACACGCATCGCACCAAAAAAGTGCCCAATGCCCTCGCCAACAGGATCGGCCGGAGGAGAGAGAAAACTAACAAATGGAGGAACCCATGGGCCATAATTAGCACCGCTTAGAACTGCGGAAAAGATATCTACCCAAGCGCCCAAACTAAATCCTTTGTGACTGCCATGTTCTCGATCACTCCCTAAAGGAATCAATGCGCCCCCATCCTTTAGTTCATTTGGATTGGTAGATGGGCTGCCATCTTTTTTTTGAATCCATCCGAGGGGCGCTTCTTTATTTTTTCGTTGAAGGATTTCCAGTTTGCCATTCGCTGCCGTTGTTGTTGCAAAATCAGCTACGAAAGGCGGTTGATTTCCCGCAGGGATGGCCACACAAATGGGATTCGTGCCCAATAACCTTTCAACTGAAAAAGTTGGAGCTACCAAAGGACTGGCGTTCGTCATTGCAATGCCAATCATGTCGTGAGGCAAGGCCATCATCGCATGGTAGGCGGCAATCCCGAAGTGGTTTGAATTTTTTACTGCTACCCAGCCTGTGCCCACATTGTTTGCTTTCTCTATGGCAATTTCCATTGCCTTCGGTGCTACCACTAACCCCAAGCCACCATCACCATCCAACACCGCGGTGCTTGCTCTGGCATGAACAATTTTGGTTTTAGGTATGCTGTTGATTCGTTTGGCTTCCCACAAACGGACATAACCAGATAGTCGGGCCAACCCGTGAGAATCGATTCCGCGTAAATCGGCACTTAACAACACATTGGCGGCTAATCTTGCTTCCTCATCCGGGCAGTTGATTTTTGTAAAGACAGCATGGGCAAATTGCCAGAGCGGTTGGTACTCAAAAATGGGGTCGTTAGGCATAGCGTTGAGAAGAAATCAGATTAACGGCAATTTGCAAGGTTTTGATAAAATTATCGTTCGAATTATGGAAATTTGATCATTGTCGCATCTTACCCCAAACAAATGAAATGGCCAATTAGATGCTCTACTCTCAATGGGAATGGTAGTCTAAGCCATTCCATGCCTGCGTGCCGAAATGCCACTATGGCATGCAGGCATGTGACCTTTAAAAATAAATATTAACACATGAAAATCTATATGAAGAACCAACTTTTAGCCACCGCCTTGTCAGTAAGTGCGCTGGTCGCAATGGGGCAAAATGAGAAGAATGTCGACTCCAAGATCACAGACGTCACCGTTTTTTTAAACAAAGCACAAGTTACACGCGAAGTCAAGACCCGCATCGAGCCAGGAAGAGTTAACTTGGTGGTGCGTGGACTTACCTCTCAACTCGATCCCGAAAGCATTCAAGTAACGGGAAAAGGGACCTTTATTATTCTAGGTATTAGCCATCAGCAAAATTATCTGAGCGAGTTGAATATGCCCAAAAGTCTGAAGGCATTAAAGGACTCTGTGGAACAACTGCAAAAACAATTGCAGTTGGAGCAAAGTCAGAAGGAAATTTTAAATAAAGAGGAACAGATGTTATTGAGTAATCAGAAGATCGGAGGAACCACACACAATTTGACCGTTGCTGAGCTAAAAGCAATGGCCGATTTTTACAGAAGTCGCTTCGGGGATATTGTTACTTCGCGAATGAAGCAAGATGACAAGATCAGGAAAATCAATGAACGGATAGTGAAGCTGAATAATCAAATCAATAGTCAGAATGAAATGTACGGCCGCAACACCAGCGAAATTGTAGTGAGTATTTCTGCAGAGGCTGCTACCTCCGTTGATTTAGATGTCAACTATGTAGTGGCCAATGCAGGATGGTATCCCGTCTATGACGTGAGAGCGATGAACACAAAAAGTCCGTTACAATTGAGCTACAAAGCCAACGTTTTTCAAAGTACGGGAGAAGAATGGAAGAGTGTGAAGTTGAAACTGTCAACGGCAAATCCCAACCAAAGTGGATTAAAGCCTGAACTGAGTTCCTGGTATTTGGATTTTTATCAACCGATTGCTTATGGGTTAGAACGCAAAAAGTACAAATCAACGGGTGCGGTGTCCAGAGCAGCAAACATGGAAGACAAGGAAGAAATGGTCTCAATGGCTGCGCCTGCTGCAGAGTCTGTGGCTAATTATGTTTCTACGATTCAAACCACGCTCAATACCGAATTTGATATCTCTCTTCCGTATTCGGTATTGTCTGCATCCAAGCCAACAACGGTGGACATTCGTAATTATGAAATGAAATCTGACTACACTTATTCGGTGGCTCCCAAATTAGACAACGATGCATTCTTGTTGGCAAGAGCAACCGGTTGGGAAGAATTTAATCTACTACCTGGCGAAGCCAATATTTTCTTTGAAGGCACTTTCGTTGGTAAGTCATTTATTGATCCCAATACTATCAAAGACACGTTGTCAGTTTCTTTGGGTCGCGATAAGCGAATTGTGGTGAAGCGCGAAAAACTGAAAGATCTTACTTCGCGCAGCTTCATGGGCTCCAACAAAAAGGAAAGTTACGCCTATGAAATATCTATACGAAACACGAAAGCGGAAAGTATCAAGGTAATAGTAGAAGATCAAATACCCGTTTCACAAAATACCCAAATTGAAGTAAGTACCCAAGACCTAGGTGGGGCAAAGTTTAATAAGAACACAGGCAAACTGGTGTGGGAACTGGAGCTGAAACCAAGTGAAAACAGAAAGGTCATTTATAAATTCGAAGTGAGGTATCCAAAAGATAGGCAAATCAATGGCCTTTAAGGAAACGAAAGCCCTGAATTTTTCGGGGCTTTTTTTTACCTAGATTGTTTTAGTTCTTTGTGATAGAAATAATATTCATGCGCCTCCCGCTATTGTTCTTTTTCAGTTTGGCCTCACTTGCCAGCAGTGCTCAAATAATAAACACGGCCACAATGGATACAGTGGAGACAACTGTGATTGGGCGTCTGGCGGTGGGCGGTTATATGGATACATACTATGGATACAACTTCAATAGACCCTCGAGTGGTACTAACCCCTACTTTGTTACTTCCAATCGTCATGATGAGATGAATGTGAATTTAGCCTATATCGACCTGCGCTACCGCGCAACCAATTTTCGAGCACGCTTTGTTCCTGGATTTGGGACCTATGTAAATTCAAACTATGCTGCTGAGGCTGGCACACTAAAGAATATTATCGAAGCAAGTGTTGGTCTGAGGCTTTCGGCCAAGCGAAATATATGGATGGACGTTGGCGTGTTAGGCTCTCCTTATACGAACGAGAGTGCTATTTCAAAAGATCATTTAATGTACACGCGTTCTTTTGCACCCGAGAATGTTCCCTATTATTTGACTGGGGTAAAAGTAAGTGTTCCTTTAAACACGAAATGGACGGCTTATTTGTATTTGCTCAATGGTTGGCAAGTCATTCAATCGAACGACAAGAACAAAGCCATTGGAACGCAAGTAGAGTTTCGACCCAATAAAAAAATGTTATTTAACTGGGATACCTATTTTGGTGGAAACCAAACTGCGCAACGTCCGGATTTCCGAAACCGCTATTTCACGGATTTGTATTGGATTTATAAAGCCAATGAAAAGTTTGATTTCACTTCGTGTGTATACATAGGCTGGCAAGAGAGAATCAACTCCACCGCTGCCAAATGGTGGACGGCCAACCTTATTGGTCGTTATCATTTTTCGCAAAAGGTATCCTTATCTGGGAGGGTAGAGTATTATAGCGATGCGGGTGTGCATCAGCTGCCCATTACGGGTATCGCCACTTTTCGTTCCTACAGCACAGGTGTTTGTTTAAATTATCAGGCGAATCACAATGCACTCCTTCGATTGGAGGGACGCCAGTTTTTTTCGCCTGATAATTTATATGTAGATCAACGTCAAAACCCGGCCACCACTAGCTCGCTATTAATTGGAAGCCTGACGGCTTGGTTTTGATGAACGCTATCTGGCTGCTACAATTTTTAGTCTCAGCGAGATTTCATCATTAATCAAATCGTCTTTGATCGTTCCGATGATTCCAGAATTGTAGACGATGCCCCATTTGGTACGGTCGATAGTGAAAGTAGGTGTTTCCGCGAGAACATACTTTTCATCGATTTTTACCTTTGCGGGAATTTCGATAGAGTTCGTCTTTTCTTTTAATGTCAGATTGCCTACTATTTTTTCTCCGGTGCTATCTGAGCGAATGCCCGTAATTTCAAAGCTGCCGAAAGGAAACTTTTCCACTTCAAAGAAATCTTCATTTTTCAAATGACCTTCAAGATTGGTTTTGTCTTTTCCGGTTTGGTCAAGGTTTGTGATTGAGTTGATGTTGATCGTAAATTTTCCACTGGTCAACTGATTGTCGCTAACGGTAAACTGTCCTGCACTCAAGCGGATCGTTCCATTGTGTTGGTAGTTACCGGGTGTAGCGCCAACCCACTCAATAACACTGGTTAGGGTATCTACCAGATACACATCTCCTGTTCCATTCAGAATTGCTACTGGTGTCGCATCGGGGCTGGTTGTTTCTGTTTTGGATTTACATCCGTAAAAGAAAAGTAGAAGTGCAACAAAGGTTCCACTAACTATCAGAATACGTTTCTTTAAGTTCATAAGATTTATTTTTTTTTTTCAAATGTCGAATATATTTTCGAGGCAATTCTTAATTATTTTTAAAGAAACCGTTAATGAGTTGTTAAAACTAGTCGGTACTGGCAAGCACACCTTCTTTCAGGGAATAGGCAGAAACCCGGATTGATTTGAAACTGTGTTTTTCTAAAAGAAATTGAATAAGGCAGCAGGCAACCACGATCATATCTACCCTCATTTCGATCATTCCCGGAATGGCCAATCGTTCACTTCTCGTTTTATGAAGCAGTTCATCAAAGATTGTTTCAAAACCCGCAATGGTTAGTGGGGTTTCCGGCTCTTTGGGAAAAGGCAACCCTTGCTTGTGGCAATATATTTCGCTCAGCGTATCGAACGAACCTGATGAGCCAACAAGCGTTTCGGGTAGATGCTTCTTTAGCTCACTAAGCAAAGGAGTAAGTTGTACCTCAAGATACTCGGTGATCTGTGCTCTTTCCTCAGGAAGTATAGGATCATGGTGCTGAAATTTTTCGATGAGTCGTTGGCCTCCAATCTCCACGCTTTTTTTCCAAAACATCTCGTCAGCGTTCGCAATAACAAACTCGACACTACCACCTCCAATATCCACAATTAATGATTTGGATGAACCCAGCGGAACAGCCGAACGCACACCGAAATAGATCAGCATTGCCTCATCCTCGCCCGAAATTATTTTTACTTTGATACCTGTTTCAATATAAATTTTTTCAATTAACGCAATGCCGTTTGTTGCACTGCGCAGTGCGCTGGTGCCAAAAGCCGTCACGGTGTTCACCTGCCATTTCTCGATTGTCAGTTTGAGTTTCTTGAGTGCCTCTAGTACTCGTGCGACCGCTTCGCTCTTGATAAAGCCATTGTTAATTCCGCCCACGCCCATTCTGGCTGCGATTCGTTCCTGGTGTAGGGTTACAAATCTTCCCATTCTTTTTTCTGCGATCAGCAGGTTGAATGTGTTGGTTCCGAGGTCGATTATGGCAATTCTTGTCTCTGACATTTAGTATTGAGTTCGAAATATACATTAACTATATTTCGGGAGGTTTACAGAAAATCAAAACTTCCTTAAAATGGCGAATAAATCCTTAGTGGAAAAAAACAGCGAGCTCAAGCGTAAAAATGAGGAGGCTTTATTAGGTGGTGGCGTAAAACGAATTGAGCAGCAGCATTCCCGAGGGAAACTATCAGCTCGTGAAAGGGTAATGCTTTTATTGGACGAAGGGTCATTTGAGGAGTTGGGGAAGTTTGTGATGCACCGATGCAAGGACTTTGGCTTGGATAAAGAACACTACTTGGGCGATGGAGTTGTCACAGGGTATGGAACCATTGGAGGAAGGCTGGTCTACATTTTTTCGCAGGATTTTACTGTTTTTGGCGGATCATTGTCCGAGACGTATGCAGAGAAGATTGTAAAGGTGATGGATCTGGCCATGAAAAATGGTGCTCCTGTTATTGGATTGAATGATTCAGGAGGCGCGCGTATCCAAGAGGGGGTGGTTTCGTTGGGCGGCTATGCTGATATTTTTTACCGAAACGTGATGGCCTCCGGAGTAGTACCTCAGATTTCGGCTATCATGGGTCCTTGCGCAGGCGGAGCCGTTTACTCACCTGCTATGACCGATTTCATCTTTATGGTGGAGAAGACCTCATTCATGTTTGTCACGGGGCCTAATGTTGTAAAGACGGTAACCCACGAAACGGTAACTGCAGAAGAATTGGGGGGCGCAAGTACCCATAGTACCAAAAGTGGGGTTACCCATTTTGCCTGTGCCAACGAGGTAGAATGCTTGAACCAAATCAAACAACTCTTCAGCTATATCCCACAAAATTGTGAAGACGATGCTCCCCGGTTGGCGTACGCTGGCAAAGACGAAAAAAGACCTTCGTTAAATACTATTATCCCTGAGAATCCCAATCAGCCCTACGACATGCGCGAGGTCATCACGGGCATTGTAGATGCGGATTCTTTTTTGGAGGTGCACAAAAATTTCGCTGAGAATATTGTTGTCGGTTTTGCTCGATTGGCAGGTAGAAGTATTGGCATAGTAGGCAATCAACCTGCTTGCCTGGCCGGAGTGTTAGATATTGATTCCAGTGTAAAGGCGGCCCGGTTTGTTCGGTTCTGTGATAGTTTCAATATCCCCTTGCTGGTACTGGAAGATGTGCCCGGGTTTCTTCCAGGTACAGATCAGGAATGGAATGCAATCATCACGAATGGAGCTAAGTTGCTCTATGCGTTTAGTGAAGCTACTGTTCCACGCATCACCGTCATTACGCGAAAAGCGTATGGTGGTGCGTATGACGTCATGAATTCAAAACACATCGGGGCAGATATCAACTATGCCTGGCCTACTGCCGAAATTGCTGTGATGGGAGCACAGGGTGCTGCAGAGATAATATTTAAAAAGGAGATTTCCGAAGCAGCAGACCCGAAAGCCAAGCTTGCTGAAAAGGTTGATGAGTACACGAGCAAGTTTGCTACTCCTTACCGTGCTGCGCATCGGGGGTATATAGATGAAGTCATATTCCCTGACCAAACCAGGGAGAAATTAATTAGGGCATTTCAAATGCTGGAGAACAAAGTGGCAGTATTGCCCAAGAAGAAGCACGGAAATATTCCGCTTTAAAATATCATGCGGAGAATAATCCTCATAATCTCCGCATATCATGCGGAGATTATATTGCTAAACTCCGCACAAATCTCTATATTTACCGCATAATCTGCGGAGAATGCCTAAATACATCCATCTATTAAAGACTTGGCCTGACTTTACTTGGCAGCATGAGAAACTCGTGCATCCACTGGCCACCGTGCGGCACAGCCAAGGACGGCTATTGGGCAAGCTAGAAGGATTGGGCTTTCAATTGCAGGCAGAGGCATCGCTGGGCAATTTGATATTAGATGTCGTGAAGTCAAGCGAAATAGAAGGCGAGAAGTTGCCGATGGATCAAGTGCGCTCATCAATAGCACGCAAACTGGGCATGAAAGTGCATGGATTGGTTTTAGCTAGCAGAGATGTAGATGGCGTGGTAGAGATGATGCTGGATGCTACGCAAAAACACAACAAGCCACTTAGCAAGGAGCGATTGTTTGGTTGGCACTCTTCATTATTCCCTGCGGGCCGAAGCGGCCTTCATAAAATACAAGTAGCCGCTTGGCGCAATGCCGAAGGCGACCCCATGCAAGTGGTATCAGGCGCGATGGGCAAAGAGCGTGTACATTTTGAAGCACCAGAAGCCGCCCGATTGGAGAGTGAAATGAAAAAATTCTTGAAGTGGTTTAACAGCTCAGAAGAAATAGATTCGATACTGAAAGCAGCCATCGCGCATCTGTGGTTCGTCACGATACATCCGTTCAATGATGGCAATGGCCGCATCGCCCGGGCCATAGCCGATATGCAACTTTCGCGTTCAGACCAAACCAGCCAGCGCTTCTACAGCATGTCGGCACAGATACAACAAGAGCGCAAAGACTACTACGATTGCCTGGAGAAAACGCAACGCGGCACAGTAGATATAACGGGCTGGCTGCTCTGGTTCCTTGATTGCTTCGGTCGCGCCCTCTCTGCCTCTACCGAGAATGTGGCGAGCGTGATGAGCAAAGCAACCTTTTGGGAAAAGCATCGCACCGTTGCCCTAAATGATCGCCAACGCACCATGCTCAACAAACTGATGGACGGCTTTGATGGCAAGCTCACCTCTTCCAAATGGGCGAAGATGACCAAGAGCTCCCCTGACACCGCCCTGCGTGATATACAAAGTTTGATACAATCAAAAATGCTAGAGAAAGAAGCAGGCGGAGGAAGGAGTACGAGTTATCGGGTTAACTATTAAAAAATTAAGATAAATTTGAACGAAATCATTTTTCACCATGGACAAAAAAAGCAAACAATTCCTTTACGAGTATCTGAACAACGCATCACCCACCGGCTTCGAGTCTTCTGGTCAGCAGATTTGGCTCAATTACATTAAGCCCTATACTAATGACTATATGATTGACGTCTATGGCACGGCAGTGGGAATTATCAACCCGAAAGCTTCTTATAAAGTAGTGATCGAGGCGCATGCAGATGAGATCAGCTGGTTTGTAAACTATATTACAGATGATGGCTATATCTACGTCCGTAGAAATGGAGGTTCAGATCATCAGATAGCGCCCAGTATGAGGGTGAATATTCATACTGAAAAAGGAATTGTGAAAGGTGTGTTCGGCTGGCCAGCCATTCATGTCCGTGATGCTGGAAAGGAAGAAGCCCCCAGTTTGAAGAATATTTTCATCGACTGTGGCGCTGCCAATAAAAAGGAGGTAGAGTCAATGGGCATCCATGTGGGCACTGTCATCACTTTTGAAGCGGACTTAATGGAGCTCAATAAGAACTACCTGGTTGGCCGCGCTCTGGACAATCGGATGGGCGGATTTATGATTGCAGAGGTTACCAGGAGGTTGAGTGAAAACAAAAAAAAGCTCCCTTTTGGGCTTTATGTAGTGAATGCGGTTCAAGAAGAGATTGGGTTGCGGGGAGCTGAAATGATTTCGCGCAAAATAAAGCCAGATTTGGCCATCTGCACAGATGTTACCCACGATACCCAATCGCCCATGTATAACAAAAAGGAGAGTGGGAATTTAAAGTGTGGTTTAGGTCCCGTAGTGTGCATCGGCCCTGCCGTCCAGAATAATGTGCTTAAGATGATTACCCAGACTGCCGAAAAGAAGAAAATCGCATTTCAGCGCCAGGCAGTGTCGAGGTCTACAGGCACAGACACAGATTCATTTGCGTATTCTGCTGAAGGAGTTGCCTCAGCGCTCATTTCGCTTCCGCTCAAATACATGCACACCACAGTAGAGACCGTGCACAAAGATGATGTGGAGAACGTAATCAACCTTATCTATGAGGTACTACTACAAATAAAGCCCAATTTTGACTACCGGTATATTCGGTAAAAAGACGTTTTTTTACTTTTTTCACCTTTGTGAAAAGGGAAGTCCAGCCTTTTATTGATTCGGACAAAAAAGTCTTACACTCTATTGTATCTAAACAACTGAGACCCTCTGGTTTTCTGGTGGAGTCTACTTTTCAATCATTAACCCAGATTATGCAATAGAAATTCTATTGCAAAATCTGGGTTGAAAGTGTTAGATGAAAAACTTAAGTTTGAGTTGAATCAGGTTTCTGTAACTGCTTCGACCCTAAAAGTGGCTAGTCAATTAAGTAGTATCGCGATTTTGTTGTAAGAGATTAGGTATGGTTTTTATCGACCATTTACTTCGCAAAGTCGAAGTGGTTTATCCACCAAAACGGATCATATCATTAGTTCCGTCTCAGACGGAACTTTTGTTTTATCTGGGTCTTTCTGATCGTGTGGTAGGCATTACGAAGTTTTGTGCCCATCCGCGAGAGTGGGTTAAGAGATTGCCAAAGATTGGGGGCACCAAGAACTTCAGATTCGATATAATCGATCGCCTTAGGCCTGATTTGATTATTGGGAACAAAGAGGAAAATTACCTGGCTGGTATATCTGAACTTCAGGCAAAGTATCCGGTTTGGATGAGCGATGTCTCGAGCTACAACGAGGCTCTTCAAATGATTGCAGCAGTTGGTGCTTTGACTGACAAAGAACAGCAAGCGGCCTCGCTCCGAATTGAGATTGAGGCAAGGTTTGAAAGGTTGCCACAAAAAAAGTCCACACGTGTTCTATACCTTATTTGGCGCCAACCGTGGATGGCGGCAGGTAAAGGCACATTTATCGATAGCATGCTTTCAAAGATCGGATTAGTGAACGTAGTGGAAGAAGCAAGATATCCGACCCTTTCTGAAGCTCAACTTCAGCAAATGCAGCCAGAACTAATTTACCTTTCCTCAGAGCCGTATCCGTTTAAGCAAAAGCATGTCCACGAGTTAAAGGTGGTTGTTCCAAATTCGGAAGTCACTTTCGTGGACGGAGAATTATTTTCCTGGTATGGAAGTAGAATGTTGCTAGCCCCTGATTATTTTGCCTCCCTTACAGCGTAGTTGTTTCAAAACCTACTGTATTCATATCTCGCCAAAAACCGGGATATGATTTATTTACAACTTCGGGTGATTCAATCTTCAAGTCTTGGATCGTTGCTAACGGAGCAAAACCCATGGCCATGCGATGGTCGTGATAAGTTTGAATAGTGATTGACTGAGTCGGGATACTACGCGTTTCAAGTTGCCAGTTCCCAGTTGCTGTTTCGCTGAGTACAGCTCCAATTTTACGTAGCTCGTTTTGTAGAGCTGTGATACGGTCTGTTTCCTTTATCCGGAGGCTCTCTAACCCTGTAAAATTCCCTGAAATTCCTTTGGCCGCACAGACGGGTAGTACGGTTTGTGCCAGATCTGGGCAATCTTTAAAATCCCAGATTAAGTTTTTGGTTGCCTCTTTTTTAGAAAGCACTGCATTCCCGTTCGTGAAAAGAGTTTTAACGCCTAGCTGATCCATAATATCAACGATCACCCTATCGCCCTGCAAGGACTTTTCAGACACCTTCGGAAGTGTTAGTTCAGCCTGTTTCGCCAATGCGACAAAAGCAAACCAATAGCTGGCCGATGACCAGTCAGCCTCCACTGTTATATCAGCTTTTTTGAATTTTGAATGTTGAATCTTGATGAGCCCTTTGTTAAGTTCCAAAAAAGGTTCTACCCCAAACTGTTTCATCAGTTCAGCAGTCATTTGAATATAGGGTATGCTGCCGATTTTTCCATGTAAAAGAATTGTCAACCCTTTTGGGAGAATAGGTGCTACCATCATTAGTGCAGAGATGTATTGACTACTCACATTGCCAGGTATTTGTAATTGGTCGGCTAGTTGGCCATTGAAGCCCTTTGTTTCAATGGGTGGAAACCCTTGCTTTTCCAAATAGTTGATCGAAGCTCCAATGTTCCGTAAGGCATCCACCAATAATGCTATTGGCCTTTCCTTCATTCGATCTGTTCCCGTCATTATTTTGTTTTTTCCGGATAGGGCAAAATACGCGGTGAGAAATCGCATTGTTGTGCCAGCGTCCAGCACATCGATTACAGACTCCATGCTGGAGACTAACCTTTCCATTAGTTGGGTATCTCGTGCTACCGACAGGTTACTAACAACCGATTGATTATTGCTCAACGCCTGTAGTAACAGTGCCCTGTTACTAATGCTTTTGGAAGAGGATAACTCGCTAATTGTTCCTCGAACTATAGAATTTGCTTTAATGGAGATATAAGAAGTCAAGTAATCTTTCGTTTTAGAATTGTGAAACAAAAATTTAATGTGCTTTTTTTAAATCAGGTGAAACAAATTAATTTTATAATCAGTTAAAGCTTTTATGAATACATCAAAGAAGATAGCAATTGGTTTGGGGGTAGCAGGTGGTGCGTTGTTGGCTGCATGGCTTTTAACGGGTGACCGTAAAAGGAAAACAAAAGAGTTTGTGTCTAGGGCTGCTAACGACATTAAGAACGTGTTTAATAACGAGGATAAAAAGAAAGACGACTCAGACGTACATTACGTTTAAGATTTGTATCAAAGGCTTTCATAGTGCTTAAATGCATCCCTTATTTCTGCAGCACTCACTTCTTGATCCCAGACCGCTTGTCCAAGCCCATTTGGTAGTGCCATTAGAATTTTGTCCCCTTTATTTTTCTTGTCTTGCGTCATCAGTCCAACTACCTGAGTGTAGTTGAAGGGCTGTTTAGTCATGGTAAAAATGCTGCTTATGAAACGGCAGATCGATGTTAACTCGACTTCTGAAAGTAAGCCCTTCTCGAAAGCGATGAAGCCCTCCATTATCATCCCCATCGCAATAGCTTCCCCATGAAAGATGCGCATGTCCATTGCTAAATAGTGGGTTTCCAGGGCATGGCCGATCGTGTGCCCAAAGTTCAGTATTTTCCGTAGCCCTTGTTCGCGGGGATCCTCTTCGGTGATCTTTTTCTTGATGTTTACAGAATGGGCAATCAGCTGATCCCAATCCTGTTCTATCAATGATTTTCTTGCGATGTGATCCCACATTTCTTTGTCTGCTATAATGCAGTGTTTAATCACTTCGGCAAACCCAGAACGAAGCTCACGTTCAGGCAAAGTTTTTAAGAAAGAAGAACTTATCAGCGTAGCCACGGGCTCCTGAAAAACCCCGATTTGATTTTTAAAGTGGAGAAAATCAATGCCCAGTTTACCGCCTACACTTGCATCTACTTGTGCCAGCAGTGTTGTTGGCACCAATGCGAAGTTGACTCCCCTCTTGTATGTGGCGGCACAAAATCCGGCCATATCGCCCAATACTCCCCCTCCAATAACAAGAAGTAACGAATGCCTATCAAAATTGAGGTGGGTTAATTGCTGCCAGATTTGTGTGCAGGTCTCCAGATTTTTCGATTCTTCCCCCGCATTGACTTCCACCAATGAATGGGTTGGAAGTGCATCTTTCACCTGAGAATAGCAATGGGATTTCGTATTGTTGTCGACAACAACCCCCAATTGAGTAAAGGGCTGTTCTCTCAGAAAATTGGAAACAAGTACGCTGGCGTCTCTATTGAATAAAATATGGGCTGTTGACATGGCTACTATTCGAGCTTAAAAATAGGCGAAATATCTCCTTTCGAATGATTTAATCCCTAGAAATCTTCATCCCTCTTATATTTGTAGCCAAATTGCTCATGGAAACTATCCCAACTATTCAATTCGACAATACTGAGGTTGCTTTTTCTTACAAAAGTGATCGGGAATTGAAGAAAGCCAATCTCATTTTTTCATTGGTCAATCACCCAATGATATCCGGTTTAGCTACTTCTTTAGTGAAGTTCAGCTTGGCCGTTGGTCTACCGGTTAAGAATCTAATTCGGATTACGGTTTTTGAGCACTTTTGTGGAGGAGAAACAGCCGAGGAAAGTGAAAAAACGATTGACAAATTGGCACAATACAAAGTGGGTACTATCCTTGACTACTCCGTAGAGGGCAAACACGATGAAGCCAGTTTTGACCAGACGACCCGCGAGATATTATCCACGTTTGACGAAGCCAAGAAGAGTCGGTCCGTTCCGTTTTGCGTGTTTAAAACAACAGGCCTTGGCTCTTCTGAAATACTAGAAAAAGTGCAAGCAAAGTCGGTCCTCACAGCAGAAGAGACGGCTGCTTTTGACCGAGTGAAAATAAGGGTGGAACAAATCTGCCAGCGTGCTTTTGAAACTCAAGTGCCGGTTTTGATTGACGCGGAAGACAGTTGGATTCAAAACCCCATTGATGAAATAGCCTATGAAATGATGAAGAAGTATAATCAGCAAAAAGCGATTGTCTTCAACACCTTTCAAATGTATAGGTCAGACATGCTGGGTAATCTGCGCAACGCTTTTCACGTTGCAGCCATGCATAATTACTTCTTAGGAGTTAAAATGGTTCGTGGTGCCTACATGGAGAAGGAAGCAGAACGGGCAGCCAACCTGGGATATCCGAACCCGATTCATCCATCAAAACAAGCAACCGATGATGCCTTTAATCAAGGATTGGCATTCTGTGTAGACAACAAACAGCGCGTTTCCGTTTTGTGTGGCTCGCATAACGAATACAGCAATCAGTATTTGACCGTGCTCATGCACAAACATGGAATGAAGGCGAACGACCAACGCGTGTGGTTTGCTCAGCTGTTGGGAATGAGCGACAATATTTCCTTTAACCTGGCAAAGGCTGGTTACAACGTGGCGAAGTATGTTCCCTACGGGCCGGTTGAATCCGTGATGCCTTATCTTCTGAGAAGAGCCGCGGAAAATACCTCTGTAGCGGGGCAAAGTAGTCGAGAGCTGGGGCTCATCAGAAAGGAATTGAAGCGCAGAAGAGGATAGGTTAGTCAATAAGATCAAGAAATTATGATGCAGTTAAGCGAACAAGAAATCATCCGTAGGCAAAGTATGGATGAGTTGAACAAACTCGGAATTAATCCCTATCCCGCGGAGTTATTTGAGGTGAATATCACGTCAGAAGAAATTCATGCTAATTATCCGCAAAGGGAATACAAGAATGTTTCCATTGCTGGTCGCATCATGACACGCAGAGTGATGGGCAATGCCTCATTTGCAGAATTACAGGATGAAGCGGGTCGTATTCAGATCTATTTCAGGCGAGACGATATTTGCCCTACAGACGATAAAACACTTTACAATATCGTTTTTAAAAAATTGCTAGACATCGGTGACATCATTGGCGTTAACGGATTTGTTTTTACGACTCAAACCGGAGAAGTTTCTATTCACGTGACTAGCTTTAAGGTGTTGGCAAAAGCATTGCGACCCCTACCGATTGTGAAAGAAACGCAAGACGACCAAGGGAACACCATTTTACACGATGCATTTACCGATCCTGAACAGCGCTATCGTATGCGCTATGTTGACTTGACTGTCAACCCTAAAGTTCGGGATGCGTTTGTGAAGCGTACTCAATTGGTCAACTCCATGCGTAGCTACCTAACCGGAAAAGGATACCTGGAAGTTGAGACACCGATTCTTCAGCCTCTGTATGGGGGAGCTGCCGCAAAACCTTTTAAGACACATCATAATTCACTTGATATGACGCTGTACCTGCGCATCGCCAATGAATTGTATTTGAAACGATTGATTGTAGGTGGCTTCAATGGTGTGTATGAGTTCTCCAAAGATTTCCGCAATGAAGGGATGTCGCGTTTTCATAATCCGGAGTTTACTCAGGTAGAATTGTATGTTGCCTACAAAGATTATTATTGGATGATGGATTTGGTGGAGGAGATGATCGAAAAAGCCGCAGTCGATCTTCACGGAACTACCGAGGTTAAGGTTGGAGAGAATACGATCAACTTTAAAAGACCCTGGAAACGATTCACCATGTATGAGGCGATTCAACATTTTACAGGTATCGATATTTCAGAAATGGATGAAGTTGCTCTGCGTGAAACATGTAAACAACTACAAGTTCCTGCTGATTCCACCATGGGGAAAGGGAAACTAATCGACCAGATTTTCGGAGAGAAATGCGAGCATCAGTTGATCCAACCTACTTTTATAACCGACTATCCATTGGAGATGTCACCGTTGGCAAAGAAGCATCGTAGCAAGCCTGGGTTAGTAGAACGGTTTGAAGCCATTTGTAATCGAAAAGAGATCTGCAATTCATTCTCCGAATTAAATGATCCGATTGATCAGCGTGCCCGATTTGAAGAGCAATTGGAGCTCGGTAAACGAGGCGATGAAGAAGCGATGACGCTCGATGAAGATTTTTTGCGTGCGCTGGAATACGGAATGCCACCAACTGCGGGCCTAGGAATTGGTATTGACCGCCTTGCTATGGTCATGACCAACTCACCTTCAATACAAGATGTAATTTTCTTCCCTCAGATGAAGCCGGAAAAAAATCTAGCGGTAGATCCTCAAACTGAATTTGAGCAAGCGGGCATTCGTGCTGATTTGATTCCGATCTTAATTAAATTGGGCGTTCAATCGATGGTCCAATTGAAAGAGATGAAGCCTACAAAACTTTTTAATGACATCCCCGGGATGCGAAAAAAATTAAAACTAGAAACGGTGCAAAACCCCACTTTACAAGAAATTGAAGGTTGGCAAAACGCCTAGCGAACGTCAAAGAATGATCTCGTCCGATTAAGTTTTAGATCGCGTAGCAGTGCGGATTTAATGCCTATGTTGAACATGTAATTCTGGAATGGACCAAACGGAACCCAGCTAAGAGATAGCTGCCAGCAGTGTATATCTCGATTGATCGAAAAACTTGTTTGTGTGATTTCGCTTCTTACAAAATCGTAGCCAGAGTTAAAAACTACTTTCCATTTTTCTGTCATGGATATATCTCCTGAGAAATTCAAAGCCTGCGTAATTTGCGCAGGTTGGTTAGTACCTCGCGAATAATTAATATTATAATTCAACCTTAGATTCCACGGAATCTTAAAATCGATATAGGTGTTGGCGTTCTGTAGTAAGAAGGCTTTATCTGCCTCAGAAGCATTTGATTTGGCAATTTGATCACGCGATTGATTGTCACTCTTTTGCCCCTTTGGATTGAGATTAGTACTAAAGGCGAGCCCCGCAGAAGTAATTCGTCCAATGCCCTGTCCAACATTCCATGCATATCGATCTAGTCTTCGCTCAATGATAGACGTTCCTTCTGCCGGAATCGTCAAATCATTTCTGCTCTTTTCGTATTGATAAGGATCTAACGAGCCATTAATGTTGATGTTAACTTTGTTATTCAAGATATTGGTATTGGCACTAATTGAAATCGTAGCGAGCTTAAAAGAATCTGCAGCAAAGTTGTAGCCTGAACCAATGGAAAGATTGTTGAATATCGGAATCTTTTTATCGATGGTGTCTTTTTTCCCTCTCACTTTCATTTCGATGGTGTTACCCAGGCCAAAGCTCAAAGAGTTGCTAACACCCTGCCTAGATGAGCCATAAACAAATCCTTCGTGCCTAGACTTTCGTACTTCGTATTCTTTTCCTTTGGCATCTTTTAGCTTCACAGCTTGGTAATAGCCATAGCTGGGGTCTCCAAAGTCGGGTGTGTAGTTGTAGGAGATATTGGGCGTAATCACATGCCTGATCCCCCTGATGCTACTAGTTGGATTTTTTGCCAGATAGGTTCCAAAGATTCGCGTGGTAACAGAAACTCCCAACGAAAAATTATTGATACGATTGAATACGTTAGAGGTATCTTTGATAACGGCTGTTTTTCCAGTTGCATCTGCACCCCAGTTAAGTTTTTTGAAATACCATGTTTCATCAATCGAGATGTTCGGGCTAACGGCAAAAAACTTCATCAACTTTACGGTGGTTGAAATGGGTATGTTATGTTTGATACCAGCTTTTGCGTTTTTGAAAAGGGTGGGGAGGTTTTGGAAGTTAAAACTGGTTATGCTGTCTTTTGTAGAGTTCCCGATCCGCCCGAGGTTGTTCGTGATCTGGTTTGTTCCCGTCAGACTATATCGAATATTAAAATTGTCAGCGGCCTCACCGAGCTTTTTGTTCTTTAATGGATATAAGTTGTTGACGTTAAAAGTGATGTCAGGCATCGGCAAGTCTACCTGACCTGTTGCCAAATCCTGGCTATGTCTCAGGTTTATACCTGCTGAGAATGGTGTACCAGGAAATACTTTTGATAAAGAGATATTGGAGGTAAGTTTTCTAGAAATATTATCAGGGCGTTGTTGATTAGGATTTACATTTACACCTAGAAAGTTATTAGTTGTAAACGAAGAGGTGGCTGCATTGACAGACGCAGAAAAGCGAGTATTCCCCTTTGATTTTGGCGAATGACTCCAAGTTAACTGGAAATCACGGAGGCGGCTTTGGTCTTCAAATTTATCCGAAACCTGATTACTTGTATACGAAAAATTAAACGAGCCGGTGTATTTGTAACGATTGTTGTAAACTGTATTGATCTTTAGGGCATTGGATCCTTTGGTATATAGATCCACTAGCAAGGTGACTTTCAGATAATCACTAATATCAAAAAAGTAGCCTCCGTTTCTTAGAAAAAAACCTCTTCGTGTTTCTTCCCCATACTCTGGTACGATAATCCCGGACGCGCTTTTACGGGGCGATGGAAACATGCCAAAGGCAAAACCCAATGGCGTTGGCACGTGATTAAATTCCATATAGAACGGACCTGTAATCGTTTTGTCACCGGGCACTGCTTTTGCTCTTTTGGAAACAATTCTAAAATGAGGGTCTTTTAAATCGCAGGTTGTATAGGTATTTCCAATAGTAAATAATTCATTTTTCGCATTTTTATAGACTACATCTCCAGCTACAAAGCCATCGCCTTGCTTGGTGACGACTTCCGAGATCTTGGCTTTTCTGTTTTTGAAATTATAGACCATGTCCTTCGTTTCGTACGAGTCGTTGCCATCCTTAAAAATCGGAAACCCAACCAGCCTTCCCAAAGAGTCTGGTTTACCATTGGCAGTAATGGTGGAGGTTTCGTAATTAATGGTAATCAATTCGGCATCTAATTCAATTGTGCCATATTTCACTTTTGCATCGCCATAGAGCTTTACGATTTTATTGTCCAGACTGAAATTGATTGAATCGGTGGCGGAATAAAAAATGGTGGTTTCGATATCTCCTTTTTTTGCATTTTTAACAGAGTCCTGCTTTGCTTTGACCTTCAGTGAATCTTGACTCAACAATGAAGAATCCTGTGGAATGCTAGTTGAACCGTTGGGCGCTAACGTATCAGTCTTCATCGGAAGCAGACCTGGTTGTCTGACAGAACGCTCAACTTGGCCAAATACCGGGGACCCAATTGTGAGGATAAGGGTGAATAAAGCTATGTAGGAGGGAGCCTTCCTTCCTTTGGAATTGATTTTCAGAAGTTTACGGTTTAATGAAAAATTCACAACTTTACACAAACTTATTGCAATTAGTCCAGACCACAGTACACCGTGCCCAATATCCAACTTAAGCTTTTGATCTTAGCAATAACCTTGCTAAACTCTTCGGCCACATTTCGTCCAACCGGTTTCAAATTAGAAACAATTGTCATTGACCCAGGGCATGGTGGCAAAGATCCGGGGACTCATGGCAGTAAAACCAAAGAAAAAGATATCGCGCTTAAGATTTCGCTAAAGTTGGGCAGCTATATCGAAAAGAACATACCGGGGGTAAAGGTGATCTATACGCGGAAAAGTGACGAATATGTTTCGCTCGATGAACGGGCAGAGATTGCGAATCGAAATAAGGCACAGCTTTTTATCTGTATTCATGCCAACTCATTGCCGGGTGCTCCTGCCTATGGTACCGAAACGTTCGTAATGGGATTACACAAAGACAAAGGAAATTTTGAAGTAGCGAAACGAGAGAACGAAGTAATTTTGATGGATGAAAACTATAAAGAACGCTACGAAGGGTTTGATCCTAAGAGCCCGGAGTCTTATATTTTGTTTACCTTGAGTCAAAGTGCGTATCATGAAAGCAGCCTACGTTTTGCGCAGAAGGTCGAATCGCAGTTTAAGACAAGAGCGGGTAGGTATAGTAGGGGCGTAAAGCAGGCAGGTTTTTTAGTGTTGTGGCGCACCTCGATGCCTAGTGTGTTAGTTGAGTGTGGCTTTTTATCGAACGGCAAAGAAGAAGGTTTCTTGGCCTCAGAGGATGGACAGGACATGATTGCCTCAGGGATATACCGGGCATTTAAAGAGTATAAAACTGAAATTGAATCTATAAACTAATACCGTGAAGACAAGAGAATTTAAGGTTGGTCTGTTTGTAGCAATGGCAATCGTACTATTGTATTTCGGGTTTAACTATCTGAACGGCATTGACTTTTTTACCAGCGTAAAAAGATACTATGTTGTCTACGATAATATCAACCAATTGGCCATTTCCAATCCGGTTCTGGTCAATGGCTATCCAGTCGGCCGTGTGAGCAAAATCGGGATTCTGCAAAATAGAAATAATCGTGTGTTGGTTGAGCTAGAGATTGATGGAACCATTGTCTTGACAGGCGGCACCAAAGCGATTCTCAACAGTGAGTTATTAGGTGGTAAATCTGTTTTGTTGACATTTGGACAGGCGTCAAAAAACTTAAAAGATGGGGATACGCTCAAAGCCGAGGTAGCCAAGGGCATGTTTGACGTATTGTCTGAAACAGCCTCGCCTGTGGCGACAGACTTACAAACAACTCTACGGAAATTCAATACCATCATAGACAACCTGACAAAAAATTCTCAACAGCTAGAAGTCATTTTTTCCAAACTTGAAAAGACCCCTGATTTGCTGAATAAGACGCTGGTAACGGCCAATGGCAAAATTGAAGATGTGTCTGGAACCCTCAAATCCGTTGGCGAAAATTTTAACGCCACACTAACTGAATTGCGGCCCACGCTACAAAATTTCAAAACGTTGTCCGACTCCTTAAAAACGCTGAAACTAAATCAAACGCTAAACAAGACACAACAAGCCATTTCCAATCTTAATGCCACGCTGGCCAAGCTGAACAAAGGTGACAATACGATGAGTAAGTTATTGACCGAGGATTCATTGTATGTAAACCTGAATAGATTGATAAAGAGCTTGGATAGTCTGGCTACCCATTTGAATAACAACCCAAAACACTTTCTTTCTCCTCTGGGAAAAAGCAAAAAGAAGATTGCCCGTGAAAGGCTAAAAGAAGAGGAAGCAAAAAAGGCTGCGGCAAAGACTGCAGTAAAGAAGCCCTAGGCCACAACCGAATGGATTTAGAATTTAACAAAAACGAAGATCAGTTCAAACAACTGTGTTTTCAGCTAAAGTCAAAGACCCAAAAAACAATGTTGGGTGGTGGTGAGAAAAAGATTGAAGACCAACATCAAAAAGGAAAGCTAACGGCTCGAGAGAGAATTGAATATCTCATCGATAAAAATTCATCTTTTTTAGAGATTGGCCTTTTTGTAGGAGACGGCATGTACAAAGAGCAAGGCGGTTGCCCTTCTGGTGGAGTGGTTACGGGCATTGGTTATGTAAAGGGCAGACAGTGCGTGATTGTAGCCAACGATGCAACAGTAAAGGCAGGAGCCTGGTTTCCTATCACTGCAAAGAAAAATCTTCGGGCACAAGAAGTTGCGATGGAGAATCACTTACCAATTATTTATCTTGTTGATAGCGCTGGCGTTTTTCTCCCCATGCAAGATGAGATTTTTCCAGACAAAGAACATTTTGGCCGGCAGTTTAGAAACAACGCAAAGATGTCCTCCATGGGCATCATACAAATTGCCGCTATTATGGGAAGCTGTGTGGCTGGTGGTGCCTATCTACCGATCATGTCAGACGAGGCAATGATTGTAGATAAAACCGGATCGATTTTTTTGGCAGGATCCTATCTTGTGAAAGCGGCAATTGGCGAAGATATTGATAATGAAACATTAGGAGGTGCCACTACCCATTGCGAAATATCCGGTGTTACAGATAATAAATTTCCCTCTGATCAGGCTTGCTTAGATCATATTCGTGGGCTGTTCGATAAAATAGGAGCCAAAGAGAAAGCTGGATTTGACAGAGTCGAAAAAAAATCACCAAAATTAAAAACGGAAGAAATCTATGGGCTAATACCCAGCGACCGCACAAAGCCCTATGATATGGGTGAGATCATCAAGCGGTTGGTTGATGATTCGGAGTTTGATGAATATAAAGCACTGTATGGAAAGACCATCCTGTGCGGCTTTGCCAGAATTGAAGGATGGGCGGTGGGCATCGTTGCCAACCAACGCAAGACAGTAAAAAACAAGAAAGGTGAAATGCAGATGGGTGGCGTCATCTATTCAGATTCTGCCGATAAAGCAGCGCGTTTCATTATGAATTGTAACCAACGAAAAATACCCCTTCTATTTTTGCAAGACGTCAGTGGGTTTATGGTCGGCAGCAAGGCTGAGCAAGGTGGCATCATTAAAGACGGAGCAAAGATGGTGAATGCGATGGCCAACTCTACGGTGCCAAAGTTTACGATCATCATTGGCAATTCGTATGGAGCCGGCAATTATGCGATGTGTGGTAAAGCGTACGACCCACGCCTTATCTATGCCTGGCCGACAGCCCAAATTGCGGTCATGAGCGGAGGTTCTGCAGCAAAGACATTGTTACAGATTCGGGTAAGTACGTTGAAGGCACAAGGAAAAACAATCTCAAAAGAAGAAGAAGATTTGTTGTTGAAGGAGATTACTGATAAGTACAACGAGCAGTTGAGTCCGTATTATGCTGCTTCGCGATTGTGGGTGGATGGTGTGATTGATCCAATGGAAACACGAAAAGTAATTGCGATGGGCATTGAGTCTGCCAATCATGCACCGGTTGAAAAATTTAATGTGGGAGTTATTCAAACATAGACGATGAGCTAATTCGTTTTTTCGGCAATTAGGAAATTAACGAATCATCGAATTGACAAATTATGCAAATGCAAGAGAGTGAATTAAAAGCATTGGTTTCGTTGTTGGACGATGAGGATAAACAAGTCAGTTCTCACGTAGAGGAGAAAATTCTATCGTTAGGCAAAGAGGCTATTCCGTTTCTTGAACATGAATGGGAAAGCAATCTGAACCCTGCCGTTCAGGCCCGGATAGAAGAATTGATTCACGTCCTTCAATACGAGTTACTCAAAGAAAGACTGAAAAACTGGTATGCCAGTGAAGAGCACGATTTATTGACAGGCATGTGGATTTTGGCCACCTACCAATATCCCGAAATCGAACTAGAAAAACTGCGACAAGATTTAGAGCAAATCTATTATGAGACCTGGCTTGAGTTTCGTCCGGATTTGTATCCCTACGATCAAGTAAAGGTGATCAACAGTGTCTTATTCAATAAATTAAAATTCGGAGCGAACACTAAAAATTTTCATTCTCCAGGAAACTCGATGATCAATGTGGTGCTGGAGTCTCATAAGGGAAACCCAATTACGCTTTGCGTGATCTACATGCTGGTGGCACAAAAGTTAAAGTTGCCTGTCAGTGGTGTTAACTTACCCAATTTGTTTATCCTCACGTACAAGGACGACAATCATCAATTCTATATCAATGCTTTCAATCGCGGACTGATTTTTTCCAAGCAAGACATCGAGAATTATATTAACGAGCTGCATTTGGTTCCGCAGACTTCATTTTATGAGCCCTGTAATAGTGTCGATATCGTCAGACGAGCCCTTCGTAATTTAGTTATGTCGTTCGAAAAAATGGGTGAACACGCGAAGGCAGAGGAAGTGAAGCTCTTACTCATCGAGATTTCTGACGGTGGTGATTTGGGTGTCTAACCAATAGTCAACTATTTTTCTATTCCTACGCTTTTTTATCTTCTGATCGTGCAGCCGATAACGCGGTTGTTTTCAATTTTGATCTTTTGGCCGGTGAGCAACTTCTCAATGGCATTTTTAAGGTAATTTTCTTTGGTGTCTTCTGCTACCTGCGGACTGTCATCAATTGCACCACTGTAGACCACCTTGAACTGATCGGCTTCAGGCGTTAATAAATAGACTTCCGGAGATTTGCGTGCTCCAAACAAATCCATTGCGACCTGCTCTTTGTCTTCCAGGTAGGGGACGCCAAAATCAGTATAGTGGATGGTCATTTTTTCCGGTGTTTCTTGTGGATCGTTGGCGGAATTGATCAGGAGAAATTGGACTTTTCCGCTATACAATTCAATAAGGGTCTTTACTCGCGTTTTGTAATAGCTGTCGAAAGGACATTCGTTGGTGGTGAACAAAACCACAATCGCTTTTAGATTTTTAAATTCGCTTAGCGCAACGGGTGTTTTTTTATTCACATCGTTAAGTGTAAAATCGGGTACGTTCAACTGCGCGCTGGCAGCAGCGGGAAGTAATAGTAAAAGGCAAAACAGGCATTTCATGTTAATAGGGGTCGGTATATACCACGACAAATTCAGGTTCATTTTCATAAGATAAAGCTACATTTAGTTTTTCTTCTTGCATATTGATCGTTCCTTTCAAATCGCCCATTTCCTCTAGAATAAACGGATCAACCAAAAGTTGACTTGCAAAATGGAGGCCACGTTTTCCATGCACCTTGTACAAGGCTTCTTTGGCACACCAGTAGACGCAATGTTTTCGAATATCAGATCCCGCATTTTCCAACTCCTCTATTGAAAGCACCCTTGGAGCTATCCGTAAAAGCTTCTCGGTTGGTTGTTCAATATCAATGCCCACAGATTTGTTTTTGTCTAGTTGAGCAGCTACAAATGGGTACGCATGTGAAAGAGAGATATGATGTGGCAGTTCACGAAGGAATGGTTTCCCAAATTCATCTTTATGAATGCCAGAATAGGAAAGGTCGTTTTGCTCTAAAAGTGTACGAATTAATACGCGGCTAGCTAGCCACTCCAGTTTTTTTGTTAAGTGGATAATTCCCTCCGGAGCTTCTTCGAATGCAGTAAAAGCGAGTTCTTCTGCCGATTCTTCCACTTTCCAGATTCCCCACGCACTTTCGGTTCCTGTGTTTTTTAGCTTGTAAAGAGGCATTGGGTGAAGTTATGTTCAGGGTACAATTTTGGCAAAAATATCCCAATAGACTAATCTTGCATTTCATTTGGGCCCACGGCACTTTGAACACAAGAATGACAACTCCCATCGTTTCAAAAGTAAATACGCTTACAGGGCACCGAGATTGCGTGTATACGCTCCAGCCAAGTACCGAACCAAATCTTTTTTTTTCTGCTGCGGGTGATGGCATGGTTGTGTCGTGGAATGCTGAAAGCCTGGCGGAGGGTGAACTGATTGCGAAACTTCCGAACTCAGTGTATTCACTTCTTCATCTTCAGGATAAGGACTTACTGGTGGCGGGGCAAAATTATGAGGGGATTCACTTATTGGATTGGCGTCAACAAAAAGAGTTGGCTTCATTGAAGTTAACTTCTTCTTTTATTTTTGATATGCAGGTATTTGGAAACGATTTATGGGTTGCAACGGGTGAAGGATCCGTTATCGTTGTCGATTTGGAAAAATGGGTTATTAGGAAGAAGATTTTGGCTACAGAAAAAAGTGCTCGAACCATTGCAATTAACCCGCAGCGTGGTGAGTGTGCTATCGGCTACAGTGATTTTTTTATTCGGGTATTTGCACTTAATGATTTTCGATTGATTAAAGAATGGCAGGCTCACTCCAATTCTATCTTCACCATGCGGTATTTGCCAAGCAGTCATTTTCTGATGAGCGGTTCGCGTGATGCAAAGCTTAAAGTCTGGGACACAAATAGTGACTATAAACAGGTGGAGGAAATTGCAGCTCACCTGTACGCGATTAATCATATTGCTTTTAATCCGGATGGCAACTATTTTGCTACGGCAAGTATGGACAAGTCAATAAAAGTGTGGGATACTGCCCAACTTAAATTGCTAAAAGTGATTGATAGAGCTCGTCATACAGGCCATGGCACTTCCGTAAATAAGCTTTTGTGGATGCCTTTCCGTAACTACCTGGCAAGTGCCAGCGATGATCGAAGCATATCAATTTGGGATATTGAATTTGGTGGAGTTAATGGATAGAAAATCGGTGGCAATGAGATATTTATTTTTAGTGACATGTTTGTTATTGGCGATTTACGGAAATACATTTTCTCAGGATACCACTCGCTTGTCTTTGTTATTTGTAGGCGATATCATGCAGCACGATTCACAAATTCAGTCAGCCTTTAATGCAACCACGAAAAAGTATGAATATGACTCCTGTTTTCGATTTGTTAAGCCCTATTTTGAATCGGTCGATATCACCATTGGAAATCTGGAATTAACCCTAGCAGGAGCGCCCTATAAAGGATATCCTCAATTCAGCGCTCCCGATGAATTGGCAATGGCACTGAAAGACGCGGGTATGGATATTTTGGTGACAGCGAACAATCATAGCTTAGATCGGGGTAGAAGAGGACTAGAACGAACCATCACCCAACTCGACAGTTTGGATTTTTTACATACAGGTACTTTTCGCGATACTTTGGAAAGAATGAACGAGTACCCTCTTTTGATTTCAAAAAAAGGGTTTACGATTGCGCTTCTGAACTACACGTATGGTACCAACGGACTTCGAGTGACCAAGCCAAATGTAGTGAACCTTTTAGATACAGCGCTGATTCGAAAAGATTTACTAAAAGCTAAGTCGTTGCTTCCTGATTTCATTATTGTTTTTACACACTGGGGCTTGGAGTACCAGCAACAACCTTCAGCTGATCAGAAGAGGATTGGAGAGTTTTGTTTTCGGTTGGGTGCAAATGCGGTCATTGGCTCGCACCCGCACGTGCTGCAGCCAATGGAGTGGCGTAAAGCAGAAAACCGGTTAGTTGTTTATTCACTAGGAAATTTCGTATCCGGGCAGCGCGACAGATATAAAAACGGAGGAGGAATGGTGAGACTCGATTTGGTAAAAGTAAAAACAGCAGAGATTTCAATAAGCAGAATTGATTCTGCCGGTTACCTACTCCAGTGGGTGTATAAAAAACCAACTGGGCAAAGAAAATTTTATGTACTGCCTGTACCTTCTTTTGAACACGATCCAACGGGGTTTATCACCGATCCAACCTCATTACTTCAGTTTAAGACTTTTATCGATGACTCCAGGAAATTCTTGAACAACTACAACGTTAACTTTATCGAACTCGGTAAGGAATAGACAAACCAAAAGTAAACAGCTGACTGTAAGCATATTCAGAACAATTTACTATATTTGTCTGTCGATTTTTTCATTTTTTAAACTTCTTTTATTTTTTAAACTGGTTAACTAAAAAATCACACTATGAGAATCACCCCATTGGAAATTCGCCAAAAAGCTTTCGAAAGAGTATTGCGTGGCTATGACAAAGACGAAGTAAATGCATACCTGCAATCACTTTCTCAGGAATGGGAACGCATGCAGGACGATAACAAAGAAATTCGGATCAAATACGAAGCGACCGAACGTGAAGTCTCAAAATTGCGCGAAGTGGAAAGCTCTCTTTACAAAACACTAAAGACAGCGGAAGATACTGGCGCGAATGTAATTGACCAAGCGAATAAGACTGCAGAATTAATTTTGCGTGAAGCGCAAATGAAGGCTGACGCGATGGTTAACGAGTCTAGATCGAAAGCGAAGAATGCGATGGAAGAAGCTGAGTATCTTTCTAAGCAACTTTTGGCAGAGATGGAGGAACGGTTGAAGACCCTCGGTCAGCATTACAAAACACTGGAGTTGCATAAAGACAATTTGTTGTCAGATATGAAACGCCTTGCTGCTGAGACGATTGATAGAGTAGAGCGTGCAAAAACAGCTGCACGTGATTTTGATCCCGATCAACACCTGGCGTTGGCAAAACGAGAGTCTAAAAGAACACTTTTTCCCAACGCTGAAGTGGAACGTGAAATAAAGAACGCCATGGCATTGCCATCCCAAGAAGCCGTGAAAGAAGTCCCTCAGCCTGTTTTCTCTACAGAATTTAAGGCACAGAAATCTTTCTTTGACGATATTCAATGACGGGTAAAGTAGTGCTGGAGGGTCTTGAGTTCCACGCCTACCATGGAGTCTATCCACACGAGCGATCATCTGGAAACAAGTTTGAAGTAGACGTGGTCATCGATACCGAATTTTCAGATTCTGCTTTTCGCGATGAACTGACAGGAACCATCAACTATGAAGATGTGTATGCGATTGTGAAAGGCGTAATGGACCGACCGGCAAAACTACTGGAAACGGTAGGTCATTTGATAGCTGAAAAGTCACTTCGCTCTTTTCCTTCGGCAAAAGCAGTAGAAGTAAAAATCTCGAAATTCAATCCCCCAATAGGTGGTGTCTGCAAGAAGGCGAGTGTGGTGGTAAACAAGGAAAGAGCGTAGCCCTGGTGACCACAAAGGCACTAAGTTTTTATTTAGATGACTCAAAAGGAAATTAACAACTTGGCGTTTGAGGTGGTTGCTATGGTTCCAATGGTCAACGACTATTTCGCAGTTCTGGCAATAGTATGATTCTTAGTGTCTCAGTGCCTTAGTGGTAGTAAAACTAGTTTGCCTCAGCAAACATAAACCCTCTGGCATCCGCACCTTCATAGAAATCAACCTCTTTACCGATTAAGTACATCGTGTGCTTTTTCTCCACATACACCTGTATACCCTCCAGTTCATACGCCAAGTCGGTTGGTTTTTGTTTGTCAAACCCAATAATAAGCGATACACCCCCACATCCACCACCTTTTATTCCTAGTCGTAGGCCATAACCCGCAGGGATATTTTTCGACTGCATGATCTTCTTTACTTCTTCTGCAGCCCTTGCACTAATTCCAATTGGTTTTACGTTGTCAAACATCATATACTCCTTTCAGTTTTCTCGGATTTTGAGCAGTATGAAAAACACGGGAAATTGTTATTTTTTCGTTCGACACCTTATAGATTATCTTGTAAGAAAACACTACCAAGTAGCGGTATTTGTTCCGTCTAGATTATTTTAACCATTCTTTTGCACGGGCAACAACCTCTTCGTGTGCTACTACTTTTCCGAGCTTTTCTTGTTCTTCAGATTGATC
Organism: Cytophagales bacterium; assembly: GCA_020403045.1. Lineage (GTDB taxonomy): Bacteria > Bacteroidota > Bacteroidia > Cytophagales > Cyclobacteriaceae > ELB16-189. Next base: position 13,071 of record JADBYK010000012.1, on the reverse strand, counting down.
GATATCGTCCAGCAGAGCTAGTTGTTCATAGATATCGTCCAATCGTGTTTCACTATTCACGCTGTCTGCGATTTGATGTAAATATTCTTTTAATTTCTCGCTGCTCATAACGAAGCATTTTGTTGCTATAAAATTAGCTAAATTTCGAACATATTAGACCATTAAATAATTCCCATGAATGCCTTATTAGAATTTGGAAAGATATTGATACCAGCCTCGATCGTACTATATGCGGTTTATCTTATCGTGCGCTCATTTATCCAGCGTGAAATCGAGCTTAAAAAACTAGACGTGCGTGGCCGCAGCATCGAAACGATTTTACCCGCCCGACTTCAAGCGTATGAACGAATGATCTTATTTCTGGAGCGTATTTCTCCTCAAAATTTACTCATCCGACTAAACAACCCCGGTTTCTCTGCCAGAGATTTTCAAAAAATTCTTCTTGATGAGGTACGTAATGAGTACAACCACAATGTTTCTCAACAAGTGTACATGAGTGAGGAGGTATGGAGCCAGATAAAAAACGCAAAGGAAGATTTAATCATTATGATTAACGAATCTGCAACAGGAATGCCACCGGAGGCAACCAGTATTGATCTTGCAAAAAAGGTTTTTCAAATGACGATGGATAAAAAGGTGGATTTGATTAACCATGCACTATCGGAGTTAAAAAAGGAAATTCAGCAGATCTTCTAGATATGGCAAAAGTTGCATTACTGGCCGGCACCACGGGGTTGATAGGTAGCCAACTTTTAGAATTAATGTTGGCAGATGAGCATTATTCATCCGTGATTGCCATTAGCCGAAGACCGTTGGGAAAATCACATCCTAAACTAACAAACATTGTTTGCGAACTTAGTGAACTTTCTACTGCCCTAGCTCAAGTAAACGCTAACGATGTCTTTTGTTGTTTGGGTACAACCATGCGACTGGCAAAGACAAAAGAGGCTTTTCGGGCAGTCGATTATGATGCGCCTTTAGCGTTGGCTCGAATAGCAAAACAAAACGGAGCAACGCAGTATCTAATTGTTTCTGCTTTAGGCTCAAATAAAAACTCTTCCATATTTTACAATAAAGTAAAAGGTGAGGTTGAAGACGCAATTGATCAAGTTGGCTTCAGAAGTTTTCATATCCTCCAGCCGTCTTTGCTAACAGGTCCGCGCAAAGAACAACGTGCTGGGGAAGGAGCCGCTCAAGTATTTTATAAAATTTTTGGGTTTCTCATTCCAAAGAAATTTGCAGCCATTGAATCGATCAAAGTAGCACGCGCATTATTCGCGTTCGGGAAAGCTGAAAGCGTAGGTAGATTTATTCATTCGTCCGCTGAAATGCAGAATTATTAATATGATAGCGGTTGTGCAAAGAGTAGCGGAAGCTGCGGTGGTTATCGAAGGTTATACCAAGTCAAAGATTGGAAAAGGACTTTTGATTTTATTGGGGATTGAAGATGCGGATGGCGAAGAAGACATAGAGTGGTTGAGTAGTAAACTAGTTGGCTTACGAATATTTAATGATCACGAAGGTGTGATGAATGTTAATGTTAAGGATGACGGTGGCGAAATTCTGTTGGTAAGCCAGTTCACATTGCACGCGAGCACTAAAAAGGGCAATCGACCGAGTTACATCAAAGCAGCCAAACCTCCAATTGCCATCCCCTTGTACGAAAAAATGATTGACAAGCTGACGCAGGAGATGGGCAAAGCGGTACAAACAGGCGAGTTTGGGGCTGACATGAAAATCTCATTGATCAATGATGGTCCCGTTACGATCCTTATTGATACGAAGAACAGAGTTTAGAATCTTATTTCTTACATCTAACATCTTTTTCATGATCGCCTCTTCTACATCCGGTGCCAACCAACAAAGAGAGATTTACTCAAATGGGTTTGCCGGGCGATTGCCCATTGTTCCCATTGATGCAAATAAATTGGAAGAGCTTGCCGCAGCAAAAATGAGCACACAGGCCAAGGCTTATATACTTGGAGGAGCAGGCTTTGAATCTACGATTCGTTCGAACCGTTCTGCATTTGAGCAGTATAAAATTGTTCCGCGCATGCTTCGCAATGTAAGTGAACGAGATACGAGCATTGTGTTATTTGGACAAACGTTTCCTTCGCCTTTTTTACTTTCGCCTATTGGTGTTTTAGAAATGGTTCACAAGGAGGCGGATGTTGCCGTAGGAAAGGCAGCTTCGTCAATGGGTATCCCTTACATTTTTTCTAACCAGGCTTCTCGCCCGATGGAGGAAGTAGCGGCTGCCATGGGTGATAGCCCACGTTGGTTTCAGTTGTATTGGAGTAAGTCACAAGAATTGGTGGCAAGTTTTGTACAGCGTGCCGAAAAGTGCGGCTGTTCTGCCATTGTGGTTACCCTCGATACAACCATGCTCGGTTGGCGCACGCGTGATTTAGATATGGCTTATTTGCCTTTTATGGAAGGCCGCGGGATCGCTCAGTATACTTCTGATCCTGTATTTCAAAGACTGATGGATGAGCCGATACCAAAGGCGCAACAAAAACTCACTTACCAATTGTTGAGTGGCCTCATTACGATGACGAGAAATTATCCGGGCAACGGATTCTTTTCAAAATTGAAATCCGGACGCCCGGTTAAGGCAGTTCAGAAGTTCGTTAGCATTTATTCCAATCCTGCTCTTACTTGGGGCGATCTCAAATTTCTTCGCCAACATACAAAGCTCCCCATTTTGCTAAAGGGAATTTTGCATCCCGATGATGCGCGCCTTGCTATTGATCATGGCATAGATGGCATCTTCATTTCTAATCATGGTGGTAGACAAGTCGATGGCTCGATTAGTACCTTCGAAGCATTGCCAAAAATTGCCGAAGCAGTTGCTGGGAGAATTCCAATCTTGCTAGACAGTGGTGTTCGTGGTGGTGCAGATGCATTCAAAGCAATTGCGTTGGGAGCGACAGCCGTTTGCCTTGGCCGCCCTTACGTTTATGGGTTGACACTTGCCGGTCAGGCAGGTGTTGCCGAAGTGTTGCGGAATTTTTTGGCTGACTTTGATCTGACTATGGGATTAGCAGGTTGTAAAAATATTTCCGAAATAACCCGTGAAAGTCTGCTCTAAGGGGTGTACAACAGTTTTGCATTTCTCCGTGACCCTTGTGGATTCTTTGTGTTCCCTGTGGTAAGACTGCAAACCACTAAGTGCTCAAAGGTTGCACAAAGTACACCATTGAGCTATCCACTTTAAGAAAAACTGTCGTACACCCGCTCTAAGCCACATTGTTTCTTTGGTGATCGTTTCCGTACCTTAGCGGCCTAATTTATTTCTATGAAGTATCTCTTGATGGCTCTTTTGGTGGCCGCTCAGCTGAATGCATTTGGGCAATTGGATAAACTGATAAATGATACAAAGAAAGCCGTAGGTGCACCAAAGTCACTCACCAAAGAAGAAGTTGCTAATGGATTGAAAGAGGCACTGGTAAATGGCATCACAAAAGGCACCGACTTGACATCTAAGATGGATGGGTATTTCAAAAATCCAGAGATAAAGATTCCTTTTCCACAAGATGTAAAGAAAGTAGAAGATAAGTTACGTCAGCTCGGGATGGGAAGTGAAGTCGATCGGTTTGTACTCACACTTAATCGCGGAGCAGAGGAAGCGGCCAAAGAGGCAAAACCCATATTTATTTCTGCGATTAAACAAATGTCGATTGATGATGCATTTGCGGTATTGAAGGGGCAGCCAGACGCGGCTACTCAATTTTTGAAGCGAACAACATCTGCTCAATTAAAAGAAAAATTCAAACCGGTGGTGCAAACTAATCTTGACAAAGTAAATGCAACAAAGTACTATGGTGATCTGATCTCGAACTACAACCGGATACCTTTTGTTTCGAAGGTAAATCCGAACTTGAATGAGTACGCTACCGATATGGCCATACAAGGTTTGTTTACGATGATTGCTAAGGAAGAGAAAAGTATTCGTCAAGATCCGGCTGCTCGTACCTCAGAGTTGTTAAAAAAAGTTTTTGGCTCTAAATAGTTCGTAATGAAGAATATTTCCAAAAGAGATGTTAAGATGTTTTTGTTTGGCATATTAACGATGTTCCTCATCGAATTAATTCTTGATTGGGATAGCGCTGTTCAAGGATTTAATGATGGCCTTAACGGTAAGCCTTTTAAAACATCAAATTCAAAATAGTATGACATTATTCGAAAAACATCAAGGTAGTATTTCAAAGGCAATTGACGCATTGCATGCACGTACCTTCTACGCAGCTTTTGTTGAGCAGCCCACTACGGCAGTTTATGGCGAAACAGCTGATGCGGAAGGGCAGACAAAATTTAAGAGTAGACTCGGTCAAAAATTTGAAGAGCTTAAACAAGGTAGTCCCAGTAGTTGGGCAGGGCAAGAAGAGTCCCCTTATTTGCAAGAGCCTCTAAATGTCTCGTACCCGATTTTCAGTACAGCGGCTTTGATCGAACGCGCCAATACATCGTTTCACCAATGGCGTAAGGTGTCAGCCAAAGATCGGGCAGGTATTCTAATGGAATCATTGGATCGTGTGAAAGCTAGATTCTTTGAAGTGGCCTATGCCACTATGCACACAACAGGCCAAGGCTTTATGATGGCTTTTCAAGCTTCAGGTCCTCATGCTGCTGACCGTGCTGTTGAGGCGATTGCAGCAGGCTACGAAGAGTTAAATCGTTTTCCCGCAAATGCGCTTTGGGACAAACCCATGGGCAAGTTCAATCTTCAGATTAATAAAGAATGGCGCGCGGTTCCAAAAGGAATTTCAGTTGTTATTGGTTGTTCGACTTTTCCTACATGGAATTCGGTGACTGGTATTTACGGGAGCCTCATCACCGGCAATTCAGTGATAGTGAAACCACATCCGGGAGCTATTTTACCTATTGCCATTTTTGTAGCAGAGATTCAAAAAGTGTTGGCTGAAAATAATTTAGATCCAAACATCTGTCAGCTCGCGGTTGACACCTTTGATAAAATGATCACCAAGGAGTTGGCCGAACATTCGGAAGTAAAATTGATTGACTTCACAGGCAACTCTGCGTTTGGTTCTTATTTAGAGGCACTGCCAGGCAAAACAGTTTTCACTGAGAAAACGGGTGTGAATTCTGTGATTTTAGATTCTGTAGATGATGTGGATAAAGTAGCAGCCAATCTTGCCTTTTCTGTTAATCTCTACAGCGGCCAAATGTGTACGGCTCCCCAAAACTTTTACATTCCGGCCAGCGGCATTAAAACTTCGACAGGTGCGATTTCATTTGACGAGTTTGCCGAAAAGTTTGTGGCTAACGTAAATGGATTGGTTGACAACCCGAAAGCAGGTCCTTTCGTGCTGGGCGCTGTGCAAAATAAGAATACAAGTGTACGTGTAGTTGATGCGGAAAAAATAGGAGGAAAGGTGTGGTTGAAATCTCGAAGTTTTGAGAACTCGCAGTTTAAAAATGCGAGAGTTGCGACACCTGTGGTGATAGAGGTAGATGGAAGTAAGAAGGAAATTTTCAGCAAAGAATTGTTCGGACCGATTGCACTTTTGATCAAAACTAAAAATACGGATGAGTCAATTGCATTAGCGAAAGAGATGGCACAAAAACATGGTGCCATTTCGTGTGGCGCCTACACGACTGATGCAACAGTTCGTGAAAAAATAGCGGACGAAATGTCGTTAGCATCTACACCAGTATCTTTTAATTTGGTGGGCGGAATCTACATGAATCAAAATGCCGCCTTCTCTGATTTTCACGTAACAGGCGGAAATCCGTCAGGTAATGCTTCATTTACGAATCCCGAATATGTTACCAAACGCTTTACATGGGTGGGGCATCGGGAGCCGGTGAAGTAGCAAAAAAAAGCAACTAATTTGGCTTGGAACGAAAAAAGGTAATAGTACTGTTTTCATTTGTCGGAGTAATTTCGATAGCAATAGTATATTTTCTTGAGACTATTGAAAGTCGAGCATTTTCCGAATACAAAGAAACTAGTTATTCAGGTGTTATCAGAGAAATTAGATATACCTATATGCATAAAGGTAGCCCCGATGTCAACTTGAATGGGGAATGGATAATTGTTGATTTAAATGACAGTCGATTATTTAAGAGTCTTTCTGTTGGGGATTCAATCGTAAAGTTAAAAGGGGATGGGTTTGCTTCTTTGTACAGATTTGGTAGCACTGGAAGATACAATTTATTAATAGTTAAGTAATTATTAGTACGAATAGCCAAACCTTAGGAAGCACTCCACTTTATAATATCTCTTTCAAATTTTAGTCGAGGTGGCTGGTTGCAAGAAAATTCTGATCAAATTTTTAACTTTTTTCATTTGATTATCAGTGATTTATGATTTTTTAATAAACATTGATCTAAAAATAAACACCGTTTAGTAATTTTGCCCGTATAAGTCGATTATATGGGCGTAAAAGAAAGAAAAGAGCGCGATAAGGTGGAGATGAGGGACAAAATCCTTCAATCTGCACAACAGCTTTTTCTGGCCAAGGGTTTGGATCAAACCAGTATCCGCAACATAGCGGAAGCCATAGAGTATAGTCCAGCCACGATTTACCTCTACTTCAAAGACAAAAACGAGATCATCCACGCACTGCATCTGGATGGGTTCCGTCTTCTTGTCCGGCATTTCGAGCCACTGGTAAAATTTACTGATCCCTTTGAGCGCCTGATTGAAATGGGTAATGCTTATATCAAGTTTGCTACCACCAATCCCGGAGTGTATGAACTACTTTTTGTTCGCACGGAGCCGATGGAGCACGTGTCAAATTGTTTAGACGAAGAATGGAAAGAAGGAGACCGCGCATTTGACGTCTTGTTTCAAACCGTCACTCAATGTCAACAGTCAGGTCATTTCAAGGGCTTGGATACGCAAAATCTTTCGATGATGATTTGGAGTTTTATACACGGCCTTTGTTCGTTGGGAATCAGCAATCATATTGCTCATGTAAAGGAGGCCAGAGATAAAAAACTAGTCGTAGATGCTGTGATGGCGTCTACCTACCAAACTTTTCAAACGGTGATGGAGCGATTGAAAGCATAAGAAAAAAAGGAATTGTGTTAAACGAATAAGTCATGAATGCTAAATTTTTACTGATATCATTTCTGGTCACGATCTCGCTTTTCGAGAATAGCTTTTCACAATCACGGGTATTAGAAAACTATATTCAAGAAGGGCTTAAGAGTAATCTACAGTTGCAGCAGGAACAGCTCAACTACGAGCGAAGTGTTCAGAATTTGCATTTATCTAACTCACTATTTTTTCCTCAGGTTTCTGCGGTGGGCAGCTACACACTGGCAGGTGGTGGTCGTAAAATTCAATTTCCTGTAGGCGACTTGCTAAATCCGGTTTATTCAACACTCAACCAACTTACTAACTCTAGCTCATTTCCTCAGATCGCCAATGTGAACGAACAGTTTTTGCCAAACAATTTTCACGAAACAAAACTGCGAGTTATTCAACCTCTTTTTAACCCCGATATCTATTTTGCTTACAAAGCACAAAAAGAATTGATTACAGTGCAGCAAGCACAAAAGGAAGCCTATGAGAATGAGCTAAAGTTTTCAATTATTTCCTCTTACTACCAGTATCTACAGACGGAAGAAGTGATTGGCATTTTGACAAAAACGAAAGCGCTGCTAACGGAGCTCTATCGATTGAATCAACGCTTGGTAGCCAATGCGAAAGCGACAAAGGATGTAGAGTTGAATGCTGAGTTTGAGTTGAGTAAGTCTGAGTACCAGCTGGCAGAAGCCCGAAAAAACAATCAGGTCGCAAAGTCCTACTTTAACTTTTTGTTGAACCGTGAGTTATCAGCAAGTATCGAAAAAGATTCTGTCATCATGTCTGGCACAACACAGAACGTATCCATTCAAGACATGACTTCGCAGGCTCTTCAAAACCGTCAGGAGCTAAAGCAAGTAGAAGGTGGTCTACGTGCCAACGAGCAGTTGTTGTATCTCCAAAAGGGGAGTGCTTATTGGCCGAAACTAAACGCAGTTGGCGATATAGGCTATCAGGGTTTTCAATATAAGTTTGATTCGCCTCAACAATTTTATCTGGTTCAGTTTGGGTTGAGTTGGGACCTCTTTAAAGGAGGTGAAAAGAAAACGAAAATTCAGCAAGCAAAGATCGACAACTTGGTTTTAGAAAATAAACAAGCTCAATTAAAAAAGCAGATTGAACTTCAGGTGGTACAAGCCTATTATGAATGGGAGACAGCCCAACAGACACTGATTGCCTCGCAAAACGGAAAACGAAGTTCGGAACGATCCTTTCAAATTATTCAGTCTAAGTACAAAGAAGGCCAAGCGATTTTATTGGAATACCTAGACGCACAAAATAAGCTAACCACTGCGCAACTCACGCAATCCATTAATCATTTTGAGTTGATGCGAAAAGAAGCGGCCTTACAAAAAGTGATTTCGAACCTATAAATTTTATTACATGCGAACCTCTGTTGCGACTGTTGAACATATACTCCGGAAAGAGCTGTTGGTTCCGATAAGACATCTTCAACTCAATCACGTGCTTACCAAATCAGCCGGGCTATCTTCTTTCGAGTGGAATGTTCTTCTCTACCATTTGGAGGAGAAGTATCATGTGCAACTGAATTCAATTCCTTCAAATGCAACAGTTCAGGATATCCTCAACCAAGTTCAAACCAGTCAAAAATAGAAACAGAAAAAAGTTTATTTATGAGACAGACTATTAGCCTACTTTCGTTATTTCTTATATCGGTCGCCATACTTAGTTCTTGCACAAAGGAAAAGAAAAAGGAAATTTCTTCATCCCCGCTAGACGAATCTTCAATAGCAGTGAACTTGGTTGCTGTTCAGGAGATTGAACATAGTTTACCCATTATCAGCTCCGGACTTGTTGCAACCGAGACCGAGTCGAGGTTGTCATTTAAGGTAGGCGGTGTGATCAAAACAATATTTGTTAAAGAGGGTCAATTGGTTACAAAAGGACAATTGCTCGCTTCTTTGGATTTGACGGAAATTGATGCCCAGGTATCGCAGGCCAGGAATAGCCTCGATAAAACTAAGCGCGATTTAGAACGAGGTCAAAGACTCTTCAAAGATTCAGCAGCGACACTCGAGCAAATTCAGAATTTGCAAACGGCTACCCAGGTGGCGGAAGAGAGCTATCGGATTGCTTCTTTCAACCGACTGTATTCCACTATTCGTGCAACAAATTCAGGGAGAGTAATTCGCAAGTTTTTGAACGAAGGCGAATTGGCTTCCCCAGGTTCGCCTGTGCTAATTGTAAATTCATCGGCACAAGATGAATGGATCGTAAAAATTGGTTTGCCTGATGTAGACTGGGTGCGAGTAAAATCGGGTGATCGTGCGAAAATATCGATTGATGCGTACCCAAATGAGACTCTTGACGCAGAGGTGCAAACGGTAAATGAAGGGGCGGATGCCTTGAGCGGACTTTACCAAGCAGAGGTAAAAGTTCGTCCGGGTAAGTATAAGCTAGCGTCTGGACTTTTTGCCCGAGTTGAGATTGCGCCTTCCGCAAAATTGAAATTGAAAAGTATTCCGATTGAAGCACTGGTGGAAGGGTCAGGAAGAAATGCATATGTCTTTGTGGTAGGGGATAGCAAAACAGTTGTGAGGAAGATTGCTGTTCAAGTCGCGTACCTGGATGGGAAACAGGCGTTCATATCAGGGGGGCTAGAAAATGTACAAAAGGTAATCACTTCAGGCTCGGCCTTCCTCACAGAAAAATCGGTTATTACCATTATCCAAAAATAAGTAGCCATGAGGATTGCAGAATTTTCGGTTAAGAATTATCAATTCACACTCATCATTTTCGCGCTGTTATTGGCTATGGGTTTGAATGCCTTGTTGAATATGCCGCGAGCAGAAGATCCGGAAACGGAGTCACCCAGTTTTGCGGTGGTAATTGTTTATCCTGGGACAAGTCCGGTGGACATGGAAAAATTGGTGGTCGATCCGGTCGAGAAAAGAGTAAATGAATTGGATGATATCAAACGAGTTACGGCAAATGTGAATGACGGACTTGCGGTATTTCGTGTTGACTATAAACATGAGTCGAGTGTAGAGGAGAAATACCAGGAGATAGTGCGCGAGGTAAATGCGTTGCGTGCCGAACTTCCAAAGGATATTTATTCGATTACGATTCAACGTTTTTCTTCTACCGATGTAAATATTTTACAGCTCGCACTGATTTCAGAAACTGCTTCTTTTCGCGAACTGGAAAAGCAAGTTGAGTCACTTGAGGATCAGTTAGAAAAAGTAAAGAATCTTAAGCGAATAGAAACGTTCGGATACCCGGAGCAAGAAGTGAGGGTCGATTTGAATATTGAAAAGATGGCACAGAATCGTATACCTGTCAATGCCGTGCTCGGTGCATTGCAGAGCGAGAATGTGAACATTCCCGGAGGACGCATACTAATGAACACCCGCACGTTTAACGTAAAAACTAGTGGTGACTATAAAGACTTAGATGAAATCAAGAACACGGTAGTCTATTCCGTCAACGGAAAAATCGTCTACTTAAAGGACATTGCCAACGTAGAGAGTTCGTATCGTACCGAAACACATATTACCCGATTGAATGGGCACCGGGCAGTATTACTCACCGCCAGCCAAAAAGACGGCCAAAATATCTTCGTTGTGGATGAAAAGGTGACCCCCATCTTAGAGCAGTTTGAAAAGAGCTTGCCCACCAATATCAAAATGGTCAAGAATTTTGATCAGGCAAAAAGTGTAGAGAAGAGACTTAAGCGCTTTGGCAAAGACTTTATCATTGCCATTCTTTTAGTTTCCATCACGTTGTTGCCTTTGGGAACACGTGCGGCTATAGTGGTGATGATCTCTATACCTCTTTCCATTTTTACAGGACTTTTCCTGCTCGACTTGTTTGGATTTACAATTAACCAGTTAAGCATTGTCGGCTTGATTGTGGCGCTTGGGATTCTGGTGGATGATTCGATTGTCGTTATTGAGAACATCGAGCGTTACCTACGTGCCGGGAAGACAAAACGCGAGGCATCCATCGAAGCCACCAAGCAAATTGGTTTGGCCGTATTGGGTTGTACCGCTACATTGATTCTCGCTTTCTTACCTCTACTTTTTTTACCCGAAACAGCAGGTGATTTTATTCGAAGCCTTCCAATGGCAGTGATTCTTACTATTGTCGCCTCGTTGTTCGTATCGCTGACGATCGTACCATTTTTAGCCAGCCGATTGTTGAAGACACACACCTCAAAGGAAGGAAATATATTTTTGCGTGCATTGAAGAAGGGCATCAGTGGAACGTACACCCGCCTGCTACACTGGTCACTGCGTCATACGTGGGCTACACTAGCCATTACAGTCGTATTGTTTGTGGGTAGTTTAGCTCTTTTCCCGTTGGTTGGTTTTAGTTTGTTTCCAAAGTCTGAGAAACCACAGTTCTTGATCAATATCGAGACTTCTAATAGCACGAGCATTTTTGAGACCGACAAAGTAGCTCGTTATGTGGAGAGCGAATTAAAAAAGGAACCCGAAGTCACCTATTACACAACCAATGTGGGAAAAGGCAATCCGCGCATTTATTACAACGTTATAGCACGGAGTGAGACAAGTAATTTTGCGCAGTTCCTGGTTCAATTGAATGATTTATCTCCTGACGAAAAAACACGACTTATCGATAAACTAAGGGCAAAGTTTGTCAGTTATCCCAATGCCAAGATTGAGGTCAAAGACTTTGAGCAAGGACCACCGCTCGAAGCTCCGATTGCAATTCGAATATTTGGAGAAAATTTGGATTCGCTGAGAAGCATTTCTATGAGAGTAGAGGAGTTGATCAAACAGACCGAGGGTACCATTTATGTCAACAATCCTTTAGCCAATCAGCAAACTGATTTACATGTAAAAATCAATAAAGAGAAAGCGGGTCAATTGGGAATAGCAATTGCTGACATCGATAGAACGATTCGCTTGGGAGTGGCTGGTCTTAACGTAGCGAAGTTTACACCCAGTGAAGGAGCGGACGAAATCAACATCAACGTAACACTTCCGAAAGGACAGTATGCTACATATGATGTGTTTAACAAAATTCAAGTCAATTCCATTGCAGGTCAAGCTATTCCTTTGCGGCAGGTAGCTAGTATCGAGTTTGAAACTTCACCCAACTTGATTCGTCACTATGATAAGGCACGTTATGCCACTGTTACCTCTTTTGTCAAGAGTGGATTTCTCTATGAAAATGTAACCAAAGAAGTAATCAAAAAATTGGATTTGTTTTCCTTTCCAAAAGGGTATCGATATGTAGCTGCCGGTGAAGTGGAAAATAAACAAGAGTCTTTTGGCGGCCTTGGTACAATTATATTGATAACCATTTTTGGTTTTATTGCCGTTCTTGTTTTAGAGTTTGGGAATTTCAAAAGTACACTTATTGTGTTGTCAGTGATTCCACTTGGAATAATTGGCGCGATATTCATGCTATTCTTAACCGGAAATCCGTTGTCGTTTGTAGCGGTGGTAGGTTTAATTGCCCTTGCCGGAATTGAAGTAAAGAATTCTATACTACTGGTCGATTTTACACATCAGCTACGCGAACGAGGCGTTGAACTAAATGAAGCTATAGAAAAAGCCGGAGAGATTCGTTTTGTACCAATAGTGTTAACATCACTTACTGCTATTGGCGGTTTGATTCCATTGGCGATTGAAGGGAATCCGTTGTATTCGCCACTAGCGCTTGTGATCATTGGAGGCTTAATCAGTTCTACTTTGCTTTCTCGATTAGTGACACCGGTGATGTACAAATTACTTCCTCCAAAAGTGGAAGTCTTAGGGGAAAAACCGGGAGATATTCCGTTGGAATAAAATAATTCAAAATTCAAAAACCAAGGTTCAAGATAAGTCGATCTCAAATTTTGAATCTTGATTTTTGAATCTTAAATCTTGATTTTTGAGTCTTGAATCTTGAATTGTATCACCTTCTTGCGATAGGTGCTGCCAGACAACTCTCAGGTATCTTGAACGCATCTACTAGCGGCACAGCTTCTTGCCTTACCTCCCAGCAAAGTTGATTGACGAGTTTTCGAACGGCTTTTG
>JADBYK010000119.1 GCA_020403045.1 Cytophagales bacterium | reverse complement strand
TATACGGGATTACCATCCAATTACCTCAATCAAAAGAAAATAAGCTGATGCTTTTAGATAAAACGAAGGAGCAAAAAGCTCTACTTAATATGTTTATATAACTGCGGGTGTCCCTGTGCGAAAGTCAGGAGCCAATAGTTGGGCAACCATTTCTGCTTAGCCCCAAACATTGGTCGCTTCTAAAAGAAAGTCTCTGCTGTTATTGTCTTTCTGCCGCAATCGATTAATGGGTCGATACTCTGGAAGCAATCCATTCGCCCACGGCCCTTCCTTGCTTCCCTCCCACTTCAAAGGCTGGCCGGTAATGAATACCTCCATACATTCTACTTATTCCTGCTTCTTCTGCCGCCTGGTAAAAGGACGTAAACTTTCTGGCACCCATACCAAACTCAACTTCCGTTGAATCGGTAAACGCATAATTGTCGCCAAACAATTTCGTCAACGCTACTGCTGCTGATGAGGAAATAACACTATGTCCGCTAGTATATTCCGGAAATGGAGGAGTTTGCAAAACAGGCACCCAGTCTTCACTAATGTATTGATTAATATAAGTTTCGGGACGTATCACCCGACTCCTATACTTCTCATCCCAGCAACTAATGAATCCATCTACTAATGATAGCGAAACTCTTGCGTATGCTTCAGCAGATTGAACCAGGGTTGTCTTTGTCTGTTCACAAACAGTTCTTGTAATGTTGATCCAATGGCCACCGGGAGAAATCTTCTTGGTGGCAAACATGACATGACCTCTTACATTCATCGCAAATGGATTGCAATCCCAGAAGCTTGCAATGGCACGTTGCTCCTCAGTAATATTCTTTACCACCTCAAAAACCTCAAATGCTTCTTTATAAAACTGACTTGATTTCTGGATAGAAAACGCTGTCGGAGAAACCGGCTTAAATTGGGCGGCCGAGTCAATTACAAAAGGCCTTATTTTATTCCAGTGGGGCTCAACCGCATCCATGTAAGCCGGGGGCGTTGGCTTCCATGTAGCTGGGCTGCTTTCTATTGAATACTTTGGGAAACTGCGTGATTGCTTGTAATTGTCCTTTGATGACCACTCCAGAATGTGTGCAGCCACCTGATCGCCATAGGCAACTGACCGCTCGAAAACATCTTCAGGAATTCCAGTCGCTTTGTATTCCTTCATGATCTGTTCGATGAAAACATCCAAATCAGCTTCAGAGAATATCAACGTTCTGCCGACTTTCAACAGGGCTTGGGTGGCCGCCAAGTCAAAACTATATTCTAATGCGCGGTCGGGCTTGGGTACCTCTTCCAATCCATTCAACTGGCCAGCCAAACTTCTGTAACTAGAGTCTTGTTGGATAGCGGCTTCGTACGCGGCAACACTAACGTAAGAATAAATTCTGCTCGCCACAGGCGGAGAAAAGATGTCATGAACGATTCGGTCCGTGATTGCTTTCATGGATCGGTGCAGGAACTCCGGGTTCTTAGCTTTTTCCTTATACTCACCATTATTTGCTGACGTACACGATCCGATGATAAGGACAAGGATTCCCAAAGAACAAATAACAACAGTCTTCATTCGATATACTCTAATTTTTAACGCTGCAAATAAAAACAATTTACTTCACTGAAAAACTGACTTTTGTCACTCCAACCCCTTTTATCTCCAATGATTTCCAGGTCTTGGGTATCTTGGTTTTTATTTGTGTGATGCCTGCATCAGAAATGGTTAACCCGCCAAATCCATTGATGACAGCCTGTAAAAATCCGCCAGCTCCGGTCGCAAAATAGGGATTAGTTCCACCTGCTGTTTCTGATAAAACTCCAAATGGTGGCACCTCGTTTGGTTTGTACGATTTCGCAAACAGCTCCGTTGCTTTCTCCAAATTCCCGATGCGTGAATAGATAGCAGATAAAGCTGAATGTCCCATTGCAGGTCCTTCGGGTGAGTAGCGGGGTTCATAGTACTTCAGGTCTTTTTCAATCTGTGCTTTGTCTGTAATGAAGTCTAAGGGAAATGCCAACAAGTTTACGTCTCCCTGTTTAATAATTACACCATCGTAGGTCGCATTTTCTTTTGTTGTACCATCGGGAAATTTCAGGATAGGAATGTTTTGGGCTACTACTTCCCAATCGGGATTCGGAGCAATGCCCATCTCCTTGGCAGCTTGGGTCGCATACCGAAGTGCAGTAATAGCCATGCCATTGGTGAACGCATTGTTGTCAATATTTTCTTGCCATTCGTTTGCACCAATTACATTGTTGATCTCAAATTTCCCTGGGCCTTTCCTCTCTACACGGCTGGCCCAAAAATCAGCTACTTCTTTTAGCACAGGAAAACCACGTTCTTTCAACCACGTTTTATCTTTGGTTACCTGATAGTATTTCCAAAACGCCCAACCCACGCAGCCGGTAATGTGGTGCTGAAAGGGTCCGGTAAGCGCCCACACTGGAGTATCTTCGGTGCCTTCAGACGATGACTCCCAAGGGAACATGGCTCCTTTGTAACCATGCGAAAATGCATTCTGCTTCGCAGCTGCCAGGCGATTGTAGCGATACTCTAAAATTGATTTGGCAATCTCTGGTTGCAGCATAAGGATAGGTGGATACATCCACAACTCCGTATCCCAAAACACATGACCATTATAACCCAAACCAGAAAGACCCATAGGCGAAAGGCTCAAGCCTGTCCCCTCTCTGGCGAACGAGTAGAGATGATATAATGCAAATCGAACATCCTTTTGTGTTTGTACATCTCCCTCAATTACAATATCGCTCTTCCACAATTTTTCCCATTCTGCTAAATGGCGTTGGAGTAATCGTTCGGTTCCTTCCAATCGCGCAAAAATCGTAAGTCTTTCCGCTTCATTCAACGGGTCTTGAAAGTTGGCCGTGGAAGTTGCTGACGATACAACACTAAACGAATAGCTCTCTCCTGCTTTCAAACTTTTATTGAATTTTGCGAGATGCATACCGTAGTCCCAATCTTCGTGAATGAGATCAGGTTCTTGCCCATGGGGCTCCGAAAAAATAATGCTATTACTAGCCGCAACTGTGTGCTTACCAGAGGGGCTTTTTCCTACCGAAGATAACAAGGGCAACTTCACATGAGGTCGATCTATTTCGCTATATGTATTGCGCACATCGGCCAAGTGGTTAGGAGCTTCAATTACACTCATCGGTGTCACCTTCACATCCTTCTTCGCTTTCAATTCAACGATCGACATGGCCGTATAGGGCAAGTGCCGAAGAGCCATCATCGAGTGCTTCACTGATAGCTTATCGCCCACGTCAAAGGTTGTTACTAAAATTGCCTTCTTCATATCCAGCGTTTGTTGGTAGTTAGAGATATCTCTAATGCCCATTCTCCTACCATCCACATCCAAATTCATATTGGCATGGTTGAAGGTCTTCAAAATATTGGAAACACGTCCACGCTGGTAGTAGTCATATACGCCATTCAGCACTACATCCTTCACCCTCATAGGTTCGGGCGAGGAGACTAAACCGACCATGCCATTTGCCACGGTTACTCCGTAATAATTGTTTGGATCAATGGCCTTGGCTTCGATGAGCCATTCATTTTGTTGCGCACCAGCTTGAAAGCAAAGGGGAATAAGAAATAAAAAAAAGCTTTTTTTCATATCGTTTCTTTTATAAAAAAATCAACCAAACCATCTTAAAAGATAGTAATTTTTAATAAATCCTACTGCTTTTGGAAACCCAAAAGCCAATCATTGTTTCTACTTACCAAATACAAGGTCTTTTTACTCTTGCTTTCAATCAATTTAATATCCCTTGCTTCACCCTTAACGAAAAACCCTGACTTTCCAGGTTCAAGATACCTAAGCCCCCCTAGTCCATTGCCTAGAAGTACAACGCCATAACCAGCATCATAAGGCCCAAAATCTGGCTGGGTTGCAGTTAGGTTACCCGCCAACAATACATCGATTTTGCCGTCTCCATTTATGTCGTCCATTTGAATTGCCTTTATTGGAAAAAATTGAGCCTCTGAGGGCAACGGTATAAGTTCAAATGAGCCATTGTTATTTTTTAACAAAACTGACGCGAAAACAAATGCCTCTAGCTTCGTTGCCTTACTGATTTGGCTTGGATCGAGGATATCATCAAGCTGTGCATTTTCAAAGTTATAATAATATGGAAATTTCTTCTTAAGACTTGGAACCTGCTTAACAAGTTGATCGCGAGAATAAAAAGGACTTTGCCTCTTACCATTGTAATACATCATCAATTGGTCAACCCCACCATTTGAATCAAAGTCACCGTTATATAAATTAAGTGGCTTATTCAAAGATACTTTAAGCCTTGAATTCAGTCCCAAGTTCCCGAGAACGAAGTCGATATCCCCATCATTGTCTATATCGGATCCTTCAATACGATTCCACCAACCCTGGGTTTTATCCAATCCATAAAAGCTGGTTTTATTTAGAAATGTGTGATTGGGTTGCTGGATCAAAATTGTTATTGGCATCCATTCGCCTACTACAATCATATCTAAACGAGAGTCTTTATCTATATCAACCCAAAAAGCATCTTTGACCATACCTATGTTTTCGTGAGGTGCATTCAAGAAATGACTCGCACCCAACCAACCATCGAAAAAACTAAAATTCCCTTTGCCATCATTCAAGAAAAGGCTGCTTTCAGGACTTACTCCATAAGCCTTTGGTATCACATCTGCTCCAATGAATAAGTCGATATCACCATCGCTATCAAAATCAGCTGGTTTTACACAAGAGGCATTAAAAGAATAGTCATTGAGAACCGTACGAACGTGAGAGAATGTTCCTTTTCCATCATTTAAGTAAAGTCTGTGCCTATTAAATTTTTGAGTCTCTTGCCCACCGCTTACAACCACTAAATCTAAATCACGGTCTCCATCGACATCAATAAAAGCAGCGTCAATATCTTCTAGCTGAGCACTATTATTCAAATCTTTGTTTGGAACTAAGACAAAACTACCAGTTGGCAATTGCCTAAACACAACACTTGTTTGATTGCTTCCCCCCGCAACGAAAAAATCCAGTAGTTGATCCCCATTTACGTCACCAATTGCTATTCTTGGGCCTTCGGTTGAAAGCATGTGAGGTAGTAGCCTCTCGAAATCAAATGCATTAAATTCATTCTCATTATGTTTGAATAGAGAACTTACCTGCACATTCGAACTTACTAAATTCTTCTTGGGGCTGCTGAAATCGTGATTGTCTAGCAATCTGGATTGATTGTAACTAATGATAAGATGCCTTTTATCTTTCAGAAATGGGATGACTGTCTTTTTCCTGTCCGGCCAAACGACTACTATAGAATCATATTTCTTATCAATTCCAAGACCAAATACCAATTTACTGTCTGACGATGAGCACCAACCTCTTGTCAAATTGAGCTCCTGTTCTTGTGAAACACCATCCTTGTGCAATATTACCGTTGATCCAATCGCTAGTCTATTTTTACTATCGTTATCACCTTCAAGTTCGATTGTTATCGAATTCGCACTTGATGTATTTCTAAACAAAGTTGCTTCTTCCTCAACATTATTAACGACTAAATCCAAATCACCATCGTTGTCTAAATCGCTATAAGCAGCCCCTGTAGAGAAACTTGGTTTACTTTCAATCCACGAGTTAGATTTGTCTTGAAAGGTTAAGTCTCCATTATTTTTAAAGAAATAATTAGGCACCTTTCCTATTGGCATTCGTTCAAGCATAGGGAGCACCGTGCTTCGCATCTTTCTTTGTATCGAATCACTCGAAATGTAGTTAATGTAGTCTAATCCATTTGGACGTCTAACAATTCCATTGGATATAAATAAATCCTTCAACCCATCTCCGTCAAAATCCGCAATTAATGGAGACCAGCTCCAATCTGTGGCTGCTACTCCAGAAAACAGTGCCACGTCATTAAAGTAGACTTTCCCAGAATCTATTCTTCCATTATTTAGTTGTAACGCGTTCCTGGAAACCTGTTTCCCGTACCCGTATTCTAGCTTAAACTTATAAATCTCGTACGAATCCTCCCCAGCCGTTGATTTTAGTATTGACTCATCTGCAGGTAGCATATCCGTAGTAAAAATATCTGGCCATTGATCGTTATTTATATCAGCAATATCGTTCCCCATACTGAATCTACTTGAATGTGAAAGTTCCTGCAATTGGAACGTTCCTTCACCTGTATTGATGTATACATAATCATTTTCACTAAAGTCATTTGAAACGTATACATCTGGGTATCCATCTTTATTTAAGTCTGAGATACCAACTCCTAGTCCATATCCAATATGGCTTGACAAAACATTGGCGGAGCGTGTTACATCTGCAAAAAATGGTTTACCTGATTCTACTAATTGGTTCTTGTAAAGCCTATCCCCGGAAAGGGAGTCAACTTCATATCTCAATGAAGCGCGACCATAGGTTCGTTGAGAGTGCACAGAGTGATTTAGCAAATACATATCTAAATCACCATCAAGATCGTAGTCAAAAAAAGTAGATTGAGTTGAAAGGCCTTGAAAGAACAGGCCATATTCTTTTGCTCGCTCCGTAAAGGTCAAATCACCGTTATTTATGAACAATTGGTTAAACCCGTTAAACGATTTGTAGCTTCCTACCCCACACAAATAAATGTCTAGATAGCCATCTGCGTTGACATCCGCCATGGTTATGCCCGTTTTCCAATTGCCGAGTCCGGCAACACCTGCTTTACTAGTTATATTTTCGAATTTGAAATCGCCTTTATTCAAATAGAGCTTATTGGAGCCCTGATTCGAGCTAAAATAAATATCTGAAAGGCCATCGTTGTTGATGTCCCCAATGCTTACACCTCCACCATTGTAGAAATATAGATATTCTATGATATTAAATGATTCTGATTCCTTCAGTTCGTTCCGGAAGTCAACACCAGTTTCGGCAGGGGAAACAGAGATGAAGAGTGGTGGTGATGATTTTTTGCATGAGCACAGAATTACCAACAACCATCCAATTATGTTAATTGTTCTCATTCATACGTTAAAAAAACCGGTGTATCGTTATTTCTAGAAATCAAAATAACATTCTTACCACCGATCTTTATCTTTTTTATGTCTCTTACTTCACCATCAATCTTTAAACTACAATCCCTGTTTAGTATAGTACTAAAATTTCCTTTTCCATCCCCTTTCAAAAACGTTCCATAACTGGCGTCATATCTTCCAACTTCAGGCTTTGCTCTATAAAGGTTACCACCCAGGAGCACATCTTGATTGCCATCCTTATCAAAATCATCAATCAACAAGCCATAGATCGGAGAGAATTGCGCTTCAACCGGCAGAGGAGCATAGCTAAAGTGCCCCTTACCATCATTAATCAATACCAGCGATCTTAATTCCTTTGCATCCAATCTTATAGCTTTCTTTAATTGCTCCACAGAAAAAACATCATCAATAGTTTGGTCTTTATAATTTTCGTATCGCAAGTATTTCTTTTTCAAAGATGGAATTTGACTTAGTAAATCATGGCGTAAGACCATCGGATAACTCTTGTCTCCTTCATAGGTACAAATTATTTGTTCTACGCTTCCATTCTGATCAAAATCATTTACCCACATAGTTACAGGCTTATTCTCTGTAGCTCTAAACCTCGAGTTTAGCCCATGATTTCCAGCAACGAAATCGATGTCCCTATCATTATCAATATCCGCAGCGGCTATTGTATTCCACCACCCTGTCAAGTTTTCTAGCCCTGCTCTTTCCGTCTCCTCTTCAAACTTTCCTTTTCTTTGAATAAAGCAACGAATGGTCATGTATTCTCCAACAACAATCAAATCCAGAATTTTATCTCCATCCAAATCGGCCCAAACAGCATCTGTAATCATGCCCAATTTCTCCAATGAAGGTGCAACTTTTGATGAAACGTTTCTAAAATTTCCTGAACCATCATTATTCAAAATATACCCGTTCATTGGAAAGCCATAACTAAATGGCAGAATTCTTGAGCCTACAAATAAATCCAGATCACCATCGTTGTCATAGTCGCCTGCCTCCACGCAGCTCGTGCTTTCAAAACGATTTGAAACTGGCAATACTTGAAATGAACTCGTAAAGTTTCCAAAACCATCATTTAAATATAACCTATCTTGAAAGGATGGTGAATTTGCTGAAAAATCATTGCCACCACTACAGACGTATAGGTCCTGATCTCCATCGTTATCTGCATCAAAAAAAAGATTGCCAACATCTTCCGAATCCTTAGACAAAGCTAAAAGATCGGTGTTGGATGGATGAAACTTACCGGGTAAGTCTTGAATAAACAACGAACCAGATTGCCCCTTCGCACCACCAATAAAGAAGTCTTCTATACCATCCGCATTAATGTCTGCAACTGATACTTTAGGGCCTTCAGTACTGAGCATGTGAAAAATCAGCCTATCTCGATCAAAGTCGATAAAATCATTTTCCTTGTGCGTATAGTCAAGCTGAATACTTGAGGTAATATCTAAAAAATGAAACCCTGCCTTTCTTACAATATCAACGTCCGCCTTTAATGTAGCTTTAGATTGATCAACGAAAAATGTCTTATCAACTTGCAATTCGTCCATTTTAGTGATTTTTCCGTTTGGCCAAAGGATAATCGCTGAATCGATTTGTGTTGCTTTGCCAATACCAAAATTCAGTCTGTTATCAACGGTCGATTGAAATCCTCGCATGGGCATTACTTCTTGAAATAATGTCCTACCGTCTAGATACAATTTAACAGATGAACCGACAGCAAGTGTATTCCCCTTGTCCCCTTTTAAACTAAATTTGACGAAATGATTTTCAGGATTTACAACACTACTGTTATTTCTGAAAACAAACGCTTGCATATCTACATTATTAACAACCAAATCTAAATCACCATCGTTATCCAAATCTACATACGCAGAACCACTAGAAAAGCTCGGTTCTCCCAAACCCCAATTAATAGTTTGATCTGAAAATGAATAACTACCTTCATTTTTAAAAACAAAATTGCTTAGCTTAGTTGACGGAATAATGTCTACCAACTTTTTATAATCAACACGGCTCTCCTCTACCACTTTTTTTACAAATTCATCACTAGATGCAAACTGAAGGTAATCTTGGTTCGTAAGGTCTCTCGAAATTCCATTCGATACAAACAAGTCCTTCCAGCCATCATTATCGAAATCAGCAACAAGCGCACCCCAACTCCAATCCGTTGCCGCCACCTTAGCAAGCCTTCCTATATCGCTAAACGAACCGTCTCCATTGTTTATTTGTAGTGTATTTCTAGTAAATTGATGGTAGTAATCATTCGCTAAATTGTATGCATACCTGTCCCAATTTTCAAAAGTAGTCACCGTTTTCAATCGATCATTTCTGCTCGGCAACATATCAGTGACAAAGATATCAAGCAAGTCATCATTATTAATATCAACCATATCCGAACCCATAGACGCTGCACAAATGCTCTTTATCTGAGATGTAAGTAGTTCTTTAAAAGTACCGTTCTGTTGGTTGATGTATAAATAGTCGCGCTCAAAAAAATCATTGGAGACATAAATATCTGGCCACCCATCTTTATCCACATCACCCACTGTAACCCCTAAGCCAAAGCCAATTACGCTCCCATAGATCCCAGCTTCTTTACTAACATCAACAAAATGATTTTCATCATTCCTAAACAACTTATCACCGCCCAAAGAGTCGCGTTTTACTCTTTCATTCTTCTTTAGATTAAAACTACCAATAGACTGAAAGGAGTTGTTTAACAAATACATATCTAAATCACCATCCCTATCGAAATCAAAAAATGAGGCGTGGGTAGAGTATCCTCTATCTGCCAAGCCATACTCTCCTGCCCGTTCAGTAAACGTTAAGTCTCCATTATTTATATAGAATTCGTTCTGCTTATTATCACCCTGTACATTGCCAGAATTACAAACATAAATATCAAGAAAGCCGTCCCCATTCACATCGGCCATAGATACTCCAGTGCTCCAACTCCTCATACCGCCAATACCTGCACTATCTGTAATATCTTTGAATTTAAATTCTCCAAGGTTTAGATAAAGTCGATTACTAGCTTGATTGCTTGTAAAGAATAAGTCAAACAATCCGTCATTATTAATGTCTCCGGCAGCAACTCCCCCGCCATTAAAGAAGTTACGATAAGTGTAAATATTAAAATCCCTATCGAAAGTTAACTGATTCTGGAAGTCAATGCCCGTGAGCGATGCCGGAAGGCTAGTAAACAGTATGGGTTTCTCTTTTCTGCTACATGAACTAACCAACAGAAAAGATAAAACAACAAGAAATTGCTTCATGGTTTTTCAGTATTCGCCAGTTCCTTTTCTAATTCTTTCAAATCAGTAATATCAGCACGAATGGTAGAAATACTTTCTTTAAAAAGTCTAATTCTGCGATTTCCATCAATTTTAACTTTCACAATCCGGTCATCGGTATTGCTCTTGACTTCTATAAATCTCCCACCATACCACTTCTCCATCATTCTGGTTACATCAAACAGCAACGAGTCTGATGATAACTGTTGATTCCAAGGAGCCCATTCACGATAGGTAAATTTAATAGGCATTTTAACTATTTTATCGTCTTTAAATTCTGGATAAAACCACATGTAGGCACCCGCTCGCAATTGAGTACTATCTAGTCTATACTGAACGGACAGACTACTTGGGCCATTGGACAGAACCCCTGCTTTGTTTAAATCCCAGCAATGCTTAAAAAATTCCTTTTTGGTCATACCAAACTTCAGCCCAAGAAATAGACTATCATATCTAACATTTCTTGCCAATTCCTTATCCTTAAGTCGTTCGTATTCAGATCCAGTGCAAGCAAAAGCAACAGCCAGCAACACCGCGTAAACAAGAAACAGTTTATTTTTTTTCCAAAACACCATCATTTTATCTTACTTTTTTTTGAGTATACCCTTTGGTTTTATCCAAATTAACAAGAGAATTTATTGCAATATCGCGATATCTTGAGCGAAATCCATCTGGCCACAAGATATTTACAGAATCAATTTTTTGTTCCACTCCTAACCCAATTTGAATCTTATAATCAACCGAGGATAAATAACCCCTCACAGGAAACAGCTCTGCAGAATAGCACGATTTGTTGCAAAAAACAGTTATCTGGGCTCCAATAGCAAAAGAGTTTTTAGATAACTGATCAGTCAAATAGAATTGGACAAATGCGTTTTTTTTGTCTTTGTCGGCAGTAGAATTCCTATATATCAATGCCTTCTGACCAATGGTGTTTACCACCAAGTCTAGCGCGCCATCGTTGTTTAGGTCACCATAGGCCGCTCCATTTGAAAAACTTGGCTGGGAAATTCCGGCCTGCTCAGACACGTTTGTAAATTGCAAACTACCTTCATTCTTAAATAGCGCATTTCTGGTGGGGTGAGATGGCATGCCACTAATGAGTTTAGTTAACAAAGTAGAATCTTTGAAAGCACCCTTTGAGTTCAATACGTCTGGGGCGAAATAAGTAATGTAATCTTGATCGAGCAATTCTTTTGCAATTCCGTTGGTAATAAAAATGTCTTTAAACCCATTGTTATCGTAGTCAAAAAATAGTGCACTCCAACTCCAATCAGAAGACTCCATCTTCAATTGCCTTCCTATTTCACTAAAGAAAACGGTTGATGTATCTCCCGGTATTAGGCCTCTATTCCACTGAAACATATTCCGGTTGAATTGGTGATGAAACCCTTTATTGACATTTTCAGAATACTTGTCGAACGTCTCAAACGCAATTCTCGATTTTACTAGAGCCAAAGAAGAGGGCAACATATCCGTTACAAATATTTCGGGGTACCCATCGTTATCCAAATCACCAATATCGGCACCCATTGAACCGAGGCTAAGCGATTTCAAACTTATATCCGACACTTCTTGAAAGGACCCATTCTGCTTGTTCATGTAGAGATAATCCTTTTCAAAAAAATCGTTTGCAACAAAAATATCGGGCCATCCATCTCTATTGATATCTGCAACAGAAACACCTAAACCATACCCAATGGAGCTACCATAAATGCCAGCCATTTCACTTACATCCTTAAAATGATCGCCTTCATTTCGATACAATTTATTTCCTCCAAGCGAATCGCGTAATTGGCGTTGTCCTTCATATAGATCAAAAAAACCGATCGGTCTATTTGAATTACTTGACAAGTAGAAATCAAGGTCTCCATCCCTATCAAAATCAAAAAATGAAGCCTGTATAGAAAGCCCAATATCGTCTATACCCCATTGCGGGGCAACATCCGAAAAGGTCAAATCCTTATTATTTAAAAACATCTGATTGTGACGCACTCCCTTCGATGGTGGGCCGCTCTTACACACAAAAATATCGAGCCAGCCATCGCCATTTACATCAACCATCGTGGTTCCCGTATTCCAAACATTTGAGCAAGATAATCCGGATTTGCTCGTTACATCTTCAAATTTAAAATCTCCTTTATTCAGATACAGCGTGTTTCCTGTTTGATTCCCTGTGAGGTAGATATCCGTTAAGCCGTCATTATTGATGTCTCCCAAAGCTACTGCCCCTCCGTTATAAAAATTCCTAAATGTATAAGCATTAAATTTAAAAGTTGAGGCAAGTTTATTGCTAAAGTGAATTCCAGAATGAGACGATTCGATTAACTCAAATACAGTCTTATCTGCCTTTTTGCATGAAGAAAAAACTATGACCATGAATAACGCGATATAGAAGCGAATCATTAATCCATTCTGATTTATAGCAAATTATAGATAGGCTGTAAAAAAACAAAGGAAGCATAAATGCTTCCTTTGTTAAAATGAGATAGAACACTATTAATAGCCGGGGTTCTGCACCAATTTGGTGTTTACCAAAATTTGACCTTGTGGAATGGGGAAAATATTTTTAGAGGCCACCGAGGTAGGCTTCTCCCACCAAGCGTTATTATATTTTCCAAATCTTATCAGATCAGAGCGTCTGTAACCTTCTGCGAACATCTCACGTCCCCGCTCCGCCAACAAATCATCAGCAGTTAAAGCCCCAAGTGCCGGTACACCAGCCCTTGAACGAATCTGATTTACTAAGGAAAGCGCTTCAGCACTGCCGCTACTCAATCTCCATAAAGCTTCAGCCCTCATCAACAACACATCTGCATATCTAAATATTGGGAAGTCATTGTTAAGATTAGGCGTTGCGCCCGTCTGGAATTGAAATTTCCCAACACGCACACCCTGCTGCCTGAGTGAACCAAATGTATTACCGGGTTTCGGCTTTATAGCAGAAATGAAAGGGGTAAATGTTAAATTTTCACCGTCCGGATCTGCAGATTCAAAGCTAGCATCCTTCAATCTAACACCCGTTGAAGAGAATTGTGGGCCTGCTAAGAAACTATTCTTACGTTTATCGGCATTATCATAAGAATTATAAAAGTCTTCCAAAGAAGCATATCCATTCCAAGGCTGCTCAGCTAGGTTAAAGGTTGCTTGGCTAGAATAATGCAGTGTCATCTGAGCCAAATTAAATCCTTGTCCATTTACTTGATCATAATTGATAACAAAAATATTCTCTACCGAACCGGCATTTTCTGTCTTAAAATTAGCAAAGTAATCAGATTCTAAAGAATACACCCCGCCATCGATAACAGCCTTGCTTGCATCTGCGGCTTTTTGCCATTGGGCAGTACCGGTATAAACGTCAGCGTTCAAATACAATTTTGCAAGAATCGTTTGAGCTACATACCAATTGACCGTAGTATATGTCTTTTGTTTTGGCAACAGAGGCAAACTGTTTACCACACTGCTCTCAATAAATGCATACACTTCTGCACGGGTTTTCGTTGCAGGCGTTGGGTCAGTGGAAAGCTCTGTTATAATAGGCACATTACCATATGCATCAATCAACCAAAGATAAACCATCGCACGCAGTGTCTCCAATTCAGCTCTTAGTAACTGACTTCCACCGAAACTTTTAAGAGTATTGTTGATCGTTCCAATTGCAGAGAAACAATATGACCAAGCATTACCAATTGATTCTTCGGTAGGCAAATACCCATGTTCGTGCATACGAGTCCATTGATTGCCATCTGTCCAGTCTCCACCTTTAATGGCAATTACCATTTCATCAGAACTGACCTCATGCATAGACCACAATGAATTATGAGCTCCCCATGTACCAATGAGCGGTTTATAGGCTCCAGCCGCAAAGGCGGCTAGTGCCGTGGGATCTGTTGTTGCAAGGCCTGTTGCCCGGGGAATCTCATCAAAAATCTCTTGGTCAGGAGCTTCACAACCTGAAACCATGAACATTGCTGCTGTTAAAGCTGAAACAAATATTTTTTTCATTTTTTTCATTTTTTCAATTGTTATTTAATTTTCAAAGAAACACCCAATGTGTATGTCCTCGTGGTAAAATACGTATTTCTACGTTCAATACCCGGAGCCAAGTTAGTTTGAAAGCCATCCCCGTTGTCAGTGTCTGAATATCGAACTTCAGGGTCTATGCCGGTATAATTGGTAATGGTGAACAAGTTCTGACCTGTTGCATAAAAACGGATGTTAGAGAAAGAATTGCCTTTAAGTGGAAGATTGTAACCAATAGAGGCATTATCTAATCTTAAGAAAGAAGCATCTTCAATGTAAAGGCTTGAGAACTCAGGCACAGAGGTAACAAATGGTGTTTTGCTTGTGGTAACGCTATTCCAAGTACGCGATCCGGCATCTCTATTTTCATAGAATCCTCTGTACGAGTTATATAAAGTGTGTCCAAACACACCTCTTAGCACGAAGCTCAAATCCCAATTTTTGTAGGAGAAACTGTTTGAAAACCCAAGTTCCCCATTTGGCAATCCATTGCCTATTACTCCCCATTTAGTAGGATCGGTCGAGTCAAACACATAACCACCATTTTCGTTTAGGCCTTGAAATACAGGGCCATACATATTACCCACGGTTTCTCCTACTTTGTTTCTGATCATTGGATTCGCATTTTGACCCGGTGAACCAGGTGTTGCCAATCGCAATTCGCCAGGACCTAAATCACCTACTTTAAATGATTCAATTTTTGCTTTCTGATAAATGGTGAAGTTAAGACTTGGTGACCAAGAAATACCTCCTAACTTAACATTATTATAGGTAGCTGAGAATTCAAATCCACCCGATGCAATAGTTCCAATATTGGCCCATGCAAAGTTGGCTACGTTAGCTGGCTCTGTTGGATCAAATGGATTAGGAGCTCCAGCGGGCAAATTAACTCCAAAAAGCAAGTCTTTGTTGGTTCTGGTATAATACTCAATAGAACCGGTAATTCTCCCGTCAAACAATCCATAATCAACCCCCACGTTAACCTCGGTCTTAGTCTCCCACTTCAAAGACGGGTTTGCATCCCTGGTTTGTCTTAAAGTGACGTATTGATCACTTGTAGTAAGGGTATTTCCATCAAAATCAATAATTCCCCCAGGCGCAAATGTTGCTAGCGCTAAGTCCGCAGCAGGGGGTAAATTTCCGGAAACTCCATAAGAACCTCTCACCTTTAATTGACTTACTACGCCTAAATCGACCAATTTAGTAACCTCTACCCCACCACTAATAGCCGGGAAGTAACCGGTCTTGTTACCCCTTCCGAAACCACTGTATGAATCTGAACGTACCGTAGCAGACAAGAAGTAAGTACCTTTATAGTTTAGATTCGCTCTTCCAAAGACAGACCGCAGGGTGTTGGCATTTTTGTAGCTGGAAGCCTCTGTTCCACTACCTTGTCGTTGAGATCCAAAGTCGATTCCGTCCCAGCCGTTTACGTCATATAAAAATTGCTTTGTCTGTACTGCAAAACCCTCCGAATCAGTTATCTGGTTAGCAAAACCAACCAAACCTTCAAAATTCAAATCACCAAATTTCTTTGTGTACTTAGTGGTTAACTCAAGCAACTTGCTGGTATTGTTGTAGGTATCCCGTCTAGCTTGGCCTTGTGCTCCAAATCCAGTTACCCTATCTCTTCTACTCCAAAAAGAACCATTTAAGCCAGTTTCTTCATTGATAGAGTAATTCAAAGCTACCGTCAAATCTTCAATAATATCATACTCTACCCTGAAGTTAGACAATAAATTCTTCCTTTCTCCGCCAAATTTTTGCTGTTTACTAAGCGCAACGGGATTATAAAAATCAAATAAATCGCGTTGAAAATAACCTCCGTCTCTATTGTCTGCGGCACCCTCAAATATAGGAGCCGTTGGATTGTAGATTACGGCATATCTGAAGGCCGATAAATTAATGGAATTTTGATTGCGATCGTTATAGGTCAACCCCAAGCTAAGCCTTAATTTTCCGTTTAAAGATGTATTGTTAATTGACAAGCTAGTATTCAACCTGTCGTTGTCAACACCTTTTACAATACCTTCGGTTTTTCTATAGTTGACAGACGCCCGGTAACTTGTTGTTCCGCTGCCACCTTCTACTGAAAGGTTGTTAGTGTGTGAAACCCCTGTTTGAGTTAACGCATTAAACCAATTGGTTCCTTGTGCACCTGCGGTCCTATAATCGGTACCCCCGCGTGCCACAAACTCATCTGCCGATAAGACAGTAAGCTTATTTGCAACTTCATCTATACCCACAAAACCATTATAGTTCACGTTTACATAGCCTTCCTTTTTTACTTTACCTGTCTTGGTAGTGATCAAAATGACACCACTAGACCCGCGCGCTCCATAAATAGCTGCTGCAGAAGCATCTTTCAACACATCCATAGAAGCGACATCATTGGGATCTACGTTGTCTAATGAAGCACCTACTATACCATCAATAACAATCAGTGGCTGAGAATTTGCTCCGAAAGTAGAAATACCTCTCAAACGCAATGTGAAGCCTTGATTAGGGTCTCCACCAGGTCTTACTACGGACAAACCTGCAACCTTACCAGATAGGAACTGTGTTGGACTAGTAACGTTACCTTTGTTAAATTGCTCTGCAGATACACTAGATACCGCACTAGTAATCTCCTTCTTTTGCTGAGTACCATAACCAACAACAACAACTTCTGATAAAGATGTTATATCTGACTGAAGCTTAACGTCAAGGCTCGTTTGCGTACCAACCGTAACCTCCTGCGAAGCATAGCCAACAAATGAGAATACTAATACAGCGTTGGAACCTACGCTAATGGTGAAATTACCATCTGTATCGGACACGGTCCCGTTAGTTGTTCCTTTTTCAAGAATGTTGACTCCCGGAATTGCCGAGCCGTCATCAGAAGAAGTAACTTTACCCGTTAGGGTTCTTTCTTGACCTTGAGCTAAAAAAGCGGTCAGAACAAGAAAAACGGTAAACATCCTTCGAGCAATTAGGTAAACTTTGGTCATATTTTCGTTTTTAGGGTTAACAATATATAAATAAATAAATAAATAATCAAACAGGGATACTATTATGATGCAGGTACAAATGAGTACTCACCTGTAGAAATATTAAAGGTAACTAAGTATCTACCAGCAGGAACCGGGATATTTGGGCCGTTAGCTGTGCTACCTTTACCCGTCGGGAATTTACTATCACCCCAAGACAAATCCCAAGCATTGTTAGCTCTAAATTTAGCCTCGCCAGCTGCAAAGGTTAAGGTTATAGTATACACATCCGGATCTGTAGCACTTCTGGTCATCGGTGTTTCAGTACCCCAACCGTTGGGCGTTGCACTTCCAATAATAGCTGCCGAGGAAAGAACCTCAAAGGTGGTAGTGTCCTTCTTGGTACTATTGTTTTTATCGACAGCTGTAAGAATTAGCTTATATCTTCCAACGGGCAAAGCAGCAACTGGCTTGCTAACCGCAGTAATAACGCCTGCAACTGTCAAGGCACCTTCTTCTCTTGTTGTGGCAAAATCAAAAGATTTTATAGAATAACTAGCGCTAGCTAAAGGTGATTTCGATAAACTAGGATCAGCACCGTCTTTGAAGGTTACTTTTAAATCAAAGGGAACATTTGACGTATAATTCACGGGTTTCGCGAGCGTAATGGCGGGTGGACTGTCAAACAACTTAATGTCAGCATTTCCATTATCACACGAAATCAGCGCTGTGAACAAAATAGCCAGCATTGAAAATGAGAGGAACAATTTTTTCATAGGTTTTTGTTTAGGATTCTTTTACTTTTTTAAGGTTCCGTGTACTTTTTAATGTTCCAAATTTAATATGAATTTAATAACGATCAAGGATTTGCAGGTCAATTTCAAAGTATTTTTAATGGAAACGACTCCGCAAACGATTGCGGCAGCTGTTACCTTTAAGTTATCAAGGTTTCGATAGACTGCTCTCCAAACCAAATTTCTGATTTGATCGCTAATGCTTACATTTAACATTGGATTAAGATTTACCAAAAAACAAACAAAAGCTATTCTACATAACTGATGAAGTTCAACCAGATAACCATTAAAGACATTGCGCGCGAGCTCAACATCTCTCCCTCTACCGTTTCGCGTGCACTAAAAGACCATCCGGATATTTCGGTAGATACCAAAAAGGCGGTGAATGCACTGGCAGAGAAACTGAACTATCAGCCCAATATCGTTGCACTCAATCTACGCCAGAAAAAGACGAATACGATTGGCGTGATCATACCCGAGGTGGTACACTTTTTCTTTTCCACGGTCGTCAGCGGGATTGAAGATGTGGCTTATCAGGCAGGGTATAATGTAATCCTGGCTCAATCAAACGAATCGTACACACGCGAGGTGGCGCACGTGAAGGCTCTTTTCAACAGCCGCGTAGATGGCATGTTACTTTCGCTCTCCAGAGAAACAACCAATTTTGACCACGTAGAATCGATTATCTCCAAAGGTGTTCCAATTGTATTTTATGATCGGATGTACAACAGCCCAACTTCCAGTAAGGTCATTGTTGATGACTACGCAGGCGCAAAGGAAGCAACTAACCATTTAATCTCGCAGGGATGCAAGAACATTGTGCATTTGGTAGGCGCACCCAACCTGATCATCAGCATCGATCGGTTGCGCGGATACAAGGACGCATTGAAAGAAAATAAAATGGAAGTCAACGAAAAACTCATCCTTGCCTGCAATGAGGGTACCTTTGAAGAAGGGAAAACAGTGATGGAAAAGTTCTTAAAGGGTTCCGTAAAAATTGATGGGCTTTTCGCAAACAATGACCCCATGGCCATGGGCGCGATGATGGCCATCAAAGAAAAAGGACTCAAGATTCCGGAAGATATTGCGGTCATTGGGTTCAGCAATTGGTTTATTGGCGAAATGATGGAGCCTTCTCTTTCGACCATTGACCAACCGGGTTTTGAAATGGGCCAGGAAGCTGCCCGTTTGCTGATTCGTCAAATTGAATTGAAAGTAAAGGATCAATACGAAGCGGTGGAAGAGATAAAAATCCTAAAAACGAGATTGATTATCCGGAACTCTTCGCTTAAAAAAAAGCAAGGAAAAAGTAAATAAACAAGCGCGGTTTAGCGTTCGGTCGACAACAGCTTTC
>JADBYK010000118.1 GCA_020403045.1 Cytophagales bacterium | reverse complement strand
TGGGAAGTAATTTGGCAAACACAACTTCGAACTCGGGCGGAGGCAATGCAACTCGAAACAAAAATCAAAAAAAGAGGCGCTAAACGTTTTCTCGAAGATCTATCGCGTGGCGCTTAGGCGCCAAGGTCGTCAGTTCCCCCGAAAGCTTTCGGGATGGCCACCCCGACCTTAACTTTAATGCCATTTGCGGCTACATTCCTTTCAGTCCTTCTATATAAAAATATTACGCTGGCTATACTACCAATTTATCCCAGATTATGCAATGCTGACGGTACTGTCAGCATTGCATAATTGACGAATGAAAATCAACGATTTAGCCCCAAGTAAGAAAACCAAGTTGGTGATTTTCATTGTCAGGTCAGACGATAAATATCTGACTCTGACCGAAAGCGTCACGAGGTTTAACCTTGACATCCGCCTCAGGCGGATCGTCAACCCCTTGGGCAAACTATGCATTCCTAATGCATTGTTTGGGTTTATTTTTACTCTCTGAAACTGGCCGGCAATTCCGTTATCGGTTATGATGCAAATCAGGGCTGACTGTGATCACCCTCATTGAACAGAAAGTAGACTGAACTTACATTTATGTAGAGATTTCATTCATTAAACTAATTTCCGTCAATCGATGAAATTCTTATCTCCTTTTATACTTTTTTGCCTTGTTACTGACTTGCTGTATTCACAAGATGCCAAAGAAATTGTGAAGCGCGCGGATGATAAAATGCGCGGCAAGACATCTCAGGCAGAAATGGTTATTAAAACCACCCGGCCTACCTGGACACGGGAGATGGCGGTAAGAACCTGGATGAAAGGATCTGGCTATGCGATAATTCTCATCTTATCTCCGGTAAAAGATAAGGGTACCGTTTTCCTCAAAAGAAAAAAAGAAGTTTGGAACTGGCTCCCAACGTTGGAACGCTCCATCAAGTTACCTCCTTCGATGATGAGTCAATCCTGGATGGGCACTGACTTTACGAATGATGACCTCGTGAAGGAATCTTCTGTGGTGGAAGACTACGATCATTCCGTCCTTGGTGACACGCTGATATTTGAAAAGGATTGTTATATCATTCAAATGATCCCTAAACCAGAGGCAGCTGTGGTATGGGGAAAGCTAATTGTCTGCATCGATAAAAAAGACTTCATCGAACTGCATTCACGTTTTTATGATGAGGACGGCATTCTGATCAATACCATGAACGCATTTGACATCAAAGAAATGGATGGTCGGTTGATTCCCACCCGCCTCGAGATGATTCCATCCGACAAAAAAAATCAGAAGACAGAGATTTTCTACAAGAAGATATTTTTCAACCGCCCTATTGAAGACACCTATTTCACGTTAGATAAAATGAGGAACCTGAATTAATACTATGTGGCTGCTAAAACTTTCCTGGAAAAACATGTGGCGCAATAAACACCGCACCACCATTACTATTTCAGCGATCTTCTTTGCCGTGGTTCTGTCGGTAGTTACGAGCAGTTTGCAAGATGGTGTGTTTGACAACCTGATTAAGAACGTGGTGAGTTTTTACAGCGGCTACTTGCAAGTGCACAAACAAGGCTATTGGGATGAGCGAATCCTCGATAATAGTTTTGAAGCATCCGTTTCATTAGAACAACAAATCCTTCAACCTAAAAACGTCACGGGCCTTGCCCCCCGGTTGGAATCCTTTGCGCTCGCTTCATCTGAGGAACTGACCAAAGGTTGCGTGGTGATCGGTATATCACCACAACGAGAAAACACCATTACTGCGCTTCAAAACAAAGTGATCGAAGGCGAGTACCTGATTGAAAATGACGTGGGTGTATTACTGGCGCAGGGCCTTGCCGCAAGATTGAGACTTCAGCTTCATGACACATTAATACTCATTGGTCAAGGATATCACGGTGCCACGGCTGCCGGAAAATACTTCATAAAAGGTATTGTAAAATTTGGATCACCGGACTTGAACGAGCAATCGCTTTTTTTGTCGTTGGCGGCAGCACAAGATTTGTATAGCGCAAATGGCAGGGTGACATCTTATGTGCTAGCCTTGAAAAACCCTGCCGATCTCAACTCTACAGCCGAATCGGTGCGAACGAAACTTGGCGGCACCTATGAAACCATGACCTGGGAAGAGATGATGCCAGAGATCATTCAGCACATTCAAACAGATAAGGGGAGTATGTACATCATCCAGGGAATCCTGTATTTGCTTGTTTGCTTTGGCATTTTCGGCACACTGCTCATGATGATGGTGGAACGCAAATATGAAATGGGTATGCTGGTGGCCATCGGAATGAAAAAAATCAAGCTTATGCAATTGCTGCTGGTGGAGTCGGTGTTGACGGTTTTTAGCGGTTGCATCGTTGGTATTACGGTCAGCATTCCTATTGTCTACTACCTGAATAAGTACCCCATTCGGTTTACAGGAGAAATGGCAAAAGTATATGAAGAGTTTGGCTTCGAAGCTATTTTTCCATCTTCCACCGACTCGGGCATATTTATAACACAGGGGCTGATTGTATTAGGGTTGGGCTTGCTTCTCTCGCTCTATTCGATCATAAAAATCGCAGCGCTTAATCCGGTAACGGCCATGAAAAAATAAAAATATGAACACTTCACTTGCCTGGCGAAATGTGTGGCGCAACAAAATGCGAAGTCTTCTCATTATGGCTTCGATGGCCATTGGCTTGTTTGCCGGAATTTTTGTGCTGGCTTTATACGAAGGTATGTTACGGGCACGGGTCCGCACGGTCATCGATACGGAAGTTGCCCATCTACAAATCCATCATCCCAAGTTCAAAGACGATTATGATCCTGCCATGATCTTGCCCGATCAAGAACAGGTCATGAGATCACTTGATCAACTGAAAAGCATTAACCACATCGCTTATCGGTCCATCGCTCAGGGAATGCTGGCCACAGCGACCGGTAGTGCCGGAGTACAAATCAACGGCATACTAACCGAGCAAGAAAATCTCGTGTCACAGCTGGATAAAAAAATAAGAGACGGAAAGGGCCTAATGGTCAACAAGAAAAATGCCATTGTGGTGGGACGGAAGCTGGCTGACAAAATGAAGTTAAAAGTGGGGAGTAAGTTGGTACTCACTTTTACGGACAAGGAAAGCAACATCACCTCTGGAGCTTTCCGCGTGGTTGGTATTTACAAAACTAACAACACACCTTTAGATGAGCGCAACGTATTTGTTAACAAGGCGGTGTTGAATTCGTATCTCAACCTTGGTGAGGCGAGTCATGAGGTGGCCATCATCCTGCACAACGATGAGGATGTTCAGACGGTAAAACAACGGCTTCAACAACAGCTCCCCACCTATGCGGTAGAAAGTTGGAAGGAAAACTCTCCCGAAACGGATCTCATGGTAAGTACCATCAACCAGTATTCTTCCATCATCATTATCATCATTATGCTCGCCTTGGCTTTTGGTATCATCAATACCATGCTCATGTCGGTGCTGGAGCGAAGTCGGGAGATTGGAATGCTGACGGCATTAGGAATGAATAGAGTGCGGGTTTTTGTTTTAATACTTTCCGAAACCGTACTGCTTACAGTCGTTGGCGTTCCACTGGGGTTGTTATCTTCCTGGCTCGTGGTAAATTATTTATCTGCGGCCGGCATCGATATCTCTTCTTTTTCAGGAGCGGCCATGTCGGGGTTTGGATTCAGCAGTATTATTTATCCAAGATTTCCAATCACACAACTTCCCGAAGTGATGCTGATTGTGATTGGCACTGCGTTGATTGCATCGTTGTTCCCTTCTTTAAAAGCCATCAAACTTCAACCAGCCGATGCATTGCGGCAATAGTATGAACAATCTAACAGAACCCATTTTATGAAAACTGTCATCGATGCCCATACCGTTAGCAAGACTTTCAATCCTAATACCATACCGGTGCATGCCATTAACAATGTACATCTGCACATGGAGCAGGGCGAGTTTTCTGCATTGGTAGGGCCTTCTGGTTCGGGCAAGACAACTCTTTTGAATTTAATTGGCGGCCTGGATAAACCGGACACCGGAAACATTATCATCCATGGCATTGATATCACGAAGCTATCGCCTAATGAGCTGATAGATTTTAGGTTGCATAATATCGGTTTCGTGTTTCAATCTTTTAACCTGATCCCGGTGTTGACCGCAAAAGAAAATGTTGAATTGATCATGCAGCTACAGAATCGCAAGCGGGCTGATATCGAAAAACGGATACTAAGTCTTTTCAAACAAATCGGGCTGGAGGATAAAATCGATACACGTCCATCTCAATTGTCAGGAGGACAACAGCAAAGAGTTGCCGTGGCAAGAGCACTTGCCTCGAAGCCACAGCTGGTGCTTGCCGATGAACCCACTGCAAACCTGGATTCCAAATCTGCGGCTAACCTGTTGGACATCATGGCAAAGCTCAATCAGGAAGAAAACATCACCTTTATTTTTTCCACCCATGATGTACGGGTTATCGAGCGTGCCAGACGAGTGATCACCCTGGTAGATGGGCAGATTCATTCGGATACGGCCAGAGTGGAAACGGAACCCCAAACAACCGATTTAGCAACCGCAAAATAAATGAAAGCGATCGAACCATACACTACAGAACTGGTCTCACAAGAACCATCAGTTTTCTATTTTCCGAACCTTTAATTCAACAATTATGACAAAGAAATTAATGATCAAAAATGTCTTACTTGGCTTCTTCTCCTGGTTAATTCCATTTGCCGCTTCGTTTCTGTTCTATAAGCCTGGCGGTGAACTGGTCGTTGCTTATAGCACTTTCAAATCTGCCATTATGGTAGTGGGTGCCATCAGTGGATGCTACCTGCTCTTTCACTATTTCAAGACCGTAGAAAGCGATTTTATTAGAAACGGAGTGATCGTTGGCTTGTCCTGGTTTGCCGTCAATATAGTCTTGGATGCAGTTATTCTCATTCCAATCATGAAGACAACTTTTGAAGAATATTTTATGTCGATCGGGCTCAGCTACCTATCCATTCCGGCTATCAGTATTGCAATGGGTTATTTACTGCACAGAAAAGAAAAATAAAGTAGTAAAGAGAATCTACTATTTTTCTTATAGACGATCATGAAATGACAAACAAGGAAATAATATCGTGGCTTCTGAAAGGGGATGTTTCTATTCAATATCAGACATACCGAGATTTATTGGATATTGATAAACCCCGGCTGAGAAAGAAAATTGAAACGGAAGGCTGGGGACGAAAATTCCTATCCTATCGCCAGCCCAATGGCCACTGGGGACAACACTTTTACCAGCCCAAGTGGACCTCCACGCACTATACTTTACTGGATTTAAAAAACCTTGCGATCGCACCAGACAACAAAGCCATAAAAGAAACGCTCATCGGGATATTTAACAATGAAAAGGGAGCAGATGGGGGTATTCGACCGATGGGAGCAACTAAAAAATGTGACGTCTGTGTTAATGGAATGGTATTGAATTACGCTTCCTATTTTCAGATCAACAAAGAGTTTTTAACATCGGTGGTTGATTTCCTGCTGGCTGAAAAAATGGATGATGGCGGTTTTAATTGTCAGTCCAACCGAACAGGTGCAACCCATAGCTCGTTGCACACAACGCTTTCAGTCCTCGAAGGAATTTTAGAATTCCAGAAGAACGGATACACCTATCGATTAAGAGAACTGTTGAAGGCTAAAAAAGAGTCGCACGAATTCATCTTAATGCATCAATTATTTCGATCTGATAAAACCGGAGAAGTCATTGATCCGAACTTTTTGAAATTGGCCTACCCTGGACGTTGGCGTTATGACATTTTAAAAGCAATGGATTACTTTCAATCTGCAAGGGTTTCTTATGACAAGCGAATGGATGAAGCTCTTGAAGTGATTCTTCGAAAGAGAACTGAAGACAGGCTGTGGAAATTGGCTGCAAATCATGTAGGACAAACGCATTTTGAAATGGAGAAAGTTGGAAAACCCAGCCGCTGGAATACCTTAAGAGCTTTAAGGATATTGAAACATTACAGCAAGAACGATCAAACAATGGATGATTAAGCGGTAGATGAGTTTTCAGAATAGATATGTCGACAAGTGTATTTCTGCCAAAAGTGTGTTTCAACTTCAAGATAGCGTTGCTTCTATCCAGCTGTTTCTTATGGGCTATTTCCCTTCAGGCGCAGAATAGCGATAGTACCGGTCGAAAAACCTTTGAGGTACGTGGATATTTGAAGGACTTACAGTCGCTCACGTTTGATAATAATTTTAACAACCTGATCACGGGCAATCTAATTCACAATCGTATCAATGTGAGGTGGAACCCGGGAACAAAGTTTACCGGGGCGATAGAATTTCGCAATCGACTATTTTGGGGCGAAGAAGTTCGGTCAATCCCCGGTTTTTCTAAAATGATTCGCAACCCCAACGAGGCGATCAACTTATCTGCATTATTGATCAACAGCGAAAGTGTGGTGCTGCAAAGTACAATCGATCGGTTTTGGTTAGAATACCATACGAGCAAATGGGATGCACGAGTAGGTCGCCAGCGGATAAATTGGGGCATTGGCACCATCTGGAATCCGAACGATATTTTTAATACGTATAATTTTCTTGATTTTGACTATGAAGAAAGGCCGGGGCGCGATGGTGTGAAAGTCAGTTATCACCTCACGGAGATGTCGAATATTGAGCTGGCGGCAGCGGCAGCTGATCAACGTAACAAGACCGTTGCGGCTATCAAATATTTCACAAACAAATGGGACTATGACCTTCAATTCTCGGCAGGTGTCTATCATGAAAAACTGACGATGGGCGCTGGTTGGTCGGGACGTATTAAAGATGCAGGATTCAAAGGCGAGGTTCAATACTTTGCCCCTCGGGGCGACACCACGGCACAGATTAATTCTACGCTTGAAACAGACTATGTCTTTGAAAAAGGTTGGTATATGAATGTCGGGTTTCTTTATAACAGCAATGGAGTCACCAAGCCGGTTGATAATTGGAACTTTGTCACCTTTCGGTTATCACCTCAAAGTCTGATGCCCACCCAATGGAATTCAGTAATTACGATAGGAAAAGAATTCACACCGCTGCTATCGGGCAACCTGTCTTGCATCTACGCTCCCGGAACAAACCTTATGATTCTTTTGCCTTCAATAAAATACAACATAGCCTCCAATGTAGATATCGATTTTATATGGCAATCATTTTTTGCCGAACAGTTCGGCCAATTTGATGGAATATCACACCGCTGTTTTATTCGCGCCAAATGGAATTTTTAAGAAGTAGAATATAAAAACGAGACTAGACTTTAGAATACAGACTGTTGAAGGGTACCAGAACGGAATACTTGCATCCATTAGGATTCTTAAGCCTCGAAAACTAACACCAGCATTTTTTTAAAATTATACTAGCAAGCGTCAAAAAAGCTTTGCAAATCGCAATGCTTTTTTATTTTTGCTGCTATTCTTTTCGACAATGGCTTGGTTCCGTGAATTTGGGTGGGTGGAGTTGCTGCTGATTGGGCTATTTGTGATCTTCTATGCTCTCTACCTATTAAAGATCATCAGGATTAGCCGAAGGCTATCCACACCTTATAAAACAGTTTTTATCAAGCTGTTTTTTAGAACCTGCTTTTTTGCCCTCCTCATTATCTCTTTTTTGGGTCCCTCGTTTGGTGGATCAAAGAAGGAGATCAAGTCTGTGGGAAAAGACATCATGATTTGCGTAGACTTGTCTAAGTCGATGGATGCGTTTGACATTCAGCCTACCCGGCTGGAAAAGATCAAATTTGAAATGAAAAAGATCGTGGATGCGTTCAGCTCGGATCGTGTGGGGGTGATTATCTTTTCATCCGAAGCATTTATGCAATGCCCGCTCACGTACGACCAGAATGCCTTGAATCTTTTCATTGAAACCATGAACACCAGCCTGGTACCTGCGAGCGGCACCGACTTCTCTCCACCCTTAAAAATGGCACTTAAGAAACTCACCGAACAGGAAGGCACCAGCGCGCAGCAAAAATCAAAAGTGATTATCTTGATCAGCGATGGTGAAGACTTTGGCGAAGAAACGGATGAAATGGCTCGGGAAGTAGAGGATAACCGGATTAAGTTGTTTACGCTGGGAGTTGGCACGGAGCGCGGCAGTCAGATTGAATCGGGACGAGGTTATAAAACAGATCAAAGTGGAAATCCTGTTGTATCAAAACTGAATGCGAGCTCGTTAAAAGCATTAGCCAGCAAAACAAACGGCCAGTATTTTGAAATCAATGATTCTAAGAATGACGTAAGTCGCTTAATCAGCACCATCGGAAAAATAGAAGGCGAATTGCGAGACGCCCGAATAGTCGATGTCTCTGCCAATCGCTATTTTTACTTCCTGTTGGCAGCGTTGGTATTGTTGGCTTTAGATCTTCTCGTCAGCATAAGAACAGTTAGGATATGACATCGGTTTCCATTCGGCTCATAAATCAAAATAGCAACAGATGAAAACAATCGTTGTTTTATTATTTGCCGCCCTCTTGTTTACCGACCTGGATAAAATTGGCAAGATCAATTCAGCAAAAGCAGAAGCGAAGAAAGCATTTTTAGCTGGCGACTTTACAACAGCGATTAAGAAGTACTCGTATCTGATCGATTCGCTGGGAGTTAACGAAGATGAAGTCCGTGCTAATCTGGCCAGCGCCTACTTTCAAGCCAATGATACTACCGGAGCGCTCAACAACTATCAACGATTAACACAAAGCGCAAACAAGAAAATCAGTTCGGTTGCCAACCAACAATTGGGCGTGATGGCCAACAATCAGGAAAAATTGGAAGAATCGCTTAATTATTTTAAGCAAGCGTTAAAAGCATTTCCTGAAAATGATGAAGCCCGATATAATTATGAAATCGTAAAGAAAAAACTGGAAGAGAAAAAGAAACAAGATCAACAGAAGAACAAAGATCAGAAAGATCAGGATAAAAAAGACGATCAAAAGAAGGATCAAAAAGATCAGAATAAAGACGATAAAAAGGATCAAGAGAAAAAGGATCAGGAAAAGAAAGACCAAGAGAAAAAAGACCAGGAAAAGAAAGATCAGGAGAAAAAAGATCAGGACAAGAAGGATCAAAAAGAGAAAGACCCGAAAGATCAAAAGGAGAAGGAGCAAAAAGAGAAAGAACAAAAGGAAAAAGAGGAACAGGAGAAGAACAAAGACAAGAAAGATATGCCTCCCTCTGTATCTGAGAAATTGAAAGAGATGCAAATGAGCGAAGAAAAAGCGAAGATGATTTTAGAGGCCATGAAAAATCAGGAAGTGCAATACCTGCAACAAAACAAACGCAAGGCCACCAAGCCCAAAGACAAAGGCAAACCGGATTGGTAGAAAAAAATTACGATTTTGGAATTACGATTTACGATTTGGTAGGAAAATAAATGTTGATTTAAAATTGTTGCAACATGAAGGCAGTCGTTTGTAAAGCATTTGGTATTCCGAAATCATTGGTGATGGAAGAAATCTCCTCTCCTATCGCAAAACCAGATGAAGTCGTTATCAACGTTTTTGCTTGTGGCGTTAACTTTCCGGATCTGCTAATCATCCAAAATAAATATCAGTTTAAACCTGATCTGCCTTTTTCGCCCGGTGGCGAAGTTTCCGGAATAATTGAGACCGTTGGAGATAAAGTAAATCACTTGAAGGCAGGTGATCGCGTAGTTGCCCTTTGTGGTTGGGGTGGTTTTGCAGAGCAAGTAGTCGTCAAAGCCAACCGTGTTTTTCCAATGCCGCCCGAAATGGACTTTATCAACGGAGCTTGTACACTTTACACGTACGGCACCTCGTATCATGCTTTAAAAGATCGTGCACAGCTAAAATCCGGAGAAACCTTATTGGTTTTAGGTGCGGCTGGTGGTGTCGGTTTAGCGGCTGTTGAATTAGGAAAAGTAATGGGAGCCACCGTGATAGCAGCAGCTTCATCGAAAGAGAAATTGAATACCTGCAAAGAAAAAGGTGCCGATCATCTCATCAATTATTCAGAAGAAGACTTGCGTGCTCGTCTAAAAGAGATTACACAAGAGAAAGGCGTTGATGTGATCTATGATGCGGTGGGTGGGAAATTGGCCGAGCAAGCGCTGCGTTCAATTGCCTGGAAAGGCAGGTACTTAGTGGTAGGCTTCACCACCGGAGAGATTCCCCAGTTTCCTGCGAATTTACCTTTGTTAAAAGGATGCTCCATCGTGGGCGTTTTCTGGGGAAGTTTTGCAGAACGGGAGCCACAACAGAGCTTACAAAATTTAGGTGAACTCTTGTCATGGATGAAGTCAGGCAAAATCAAACAACATATTCACAAAGTCTACTCATTGGAAGAAGCCCCTCAAGCATTAGAAGACTTAATGAACCGGAAGGTGATTGGCAAAGCGGTAGTGAAGATAAGATCATGGAAAGAAGAAGCTGTTCCATCTCCCAAAGTGGATTCGGTGAAAGAAAGAAAGATAGATCAAATTATTGCCAAACCACTAAAGATCAAGTTGACCGACATTAAAAAACAGGTTGGTCAAACACTAGGTGTCAGCGATTGGTTTACTGTTACTCAAGATATAATCAACGAATTTGCTCACGCCACGCAAGACAACCAATGGATACATGTGGATGTCGATCGTGCCAAAGCACAAATGCCGGGAGGCAAGACCATTGCGCATGGTTATTTGACGATGTCATTGGCCGCTAAATTCTTCTACGAATTGATTGAAATTGAGGGCGCCAGGACTGCTATCAACTATGGACTTAACAAAGCCCGCTTTCCAGTTGCTGTTCAGTCAGGTAGCCGAATTCGAATGACAGGAAAAATTGTAAATGTTGAGGATATGCCCAATAACGGAATCAAGCTTTTCGTGGAATGCACGATACAAATCGAAGGAGAAGAAAAACCAGCCTTTGTGGGGGAACTTTTGACAGCGCTTTATTAATTCAAGATTCAAAATTTAAAATTCAAGATTCAAGATTCAACATTTAAAATTCCATCAATGAGACTAAAAAATAAAGTTGCATTAATCACCGGAGGTGCCAATGGCATTGGGTTAGCTACAGCACAACGCTTTG
The DNA here is from genome assembly GCA_020403045.1 of Cytophagales bacterium. Taxonomy (GTDB): domain Bacteria; phylum Bacteroidota; class Bacteroidia; order Cytophagales; family Cyclobacteriaceae; genus ELB16-189. Next base: position 9,258 of record JADBYK010000118.1, on the reverse strand, counting down.
CAAAAGAAGGAGCAAAAATCATTCTGTGGGATCTTTCAGAAAACGGGAAAATGGTTGTAGAGGATCTGAAGAAGCAAGGATACGAAGCTATCTTCTCAAAGATTTCAGTAGCTGATCAAGAACTAGTGCTTCAGGGTGTAAGTGAAGCACATAAACACTTTGGCCGAATTGATATTCTGATCAACAATGCAGGAATCACAAAAGACCGCACTTTGCTAAAGATGTCTAAACAAGAATGGGATGATGTGATTTCTGTTAATTTAACGGGAGTGTTTAATTGTACACAGGCGGTGGTGCCGATCATGAAAGAACAAAATTACGGGCGTATTGTATCTGCCTCCTCTAATGTAGCTATCCGAGGCAACTATGGTCAAACCAACTATGTGGCAACGAAGTCTGCCATTATAGGGATGACCAAAGTATGGGCACTAGAACTAGGGCGTTTCGGAATCACTGCCAACTGCATCGCCCCTGGTTTTATTCAAACTGCGATGACCGATGCAATGCCAGAAGAAGTTCGTAAGCAAAGCCTTGCGCATATTCCGGTGGGCAAGTGGGGTCTTCCAGAAGATATTGCAAATGGCTATCTTTACCTGGCTTCAGACGAAGCCTCTTTTGTCAGCGGCATTTGCCTGACAATAGATGGTGGAGCCGCTAGATAATTCAAGATTCAAGATTCAAAATTCAAAATTCAAGATTCAAAGTTTCAAATTCAACATTCAAAAGTATGCGATATACGAGCATAGAACACACCAAATTTCTTCTTCAAGAAGTACACCATGTGAAAGATGTATTTGCGCTTTCTCACTTTTCCCATTTGAATTGGGAAGAAGCCTGGATGATGATAGAGTCAGCCAAGCTACTGGCAGATCGCGATATGGCGCCCTATTTTAAAGCGATGGATGCAGAGCCTGCTCAATATGACGGTAATGGTGGGGTAAAAACGCATCCTCAATTAAAAACGATTATCAGGCAAGCAGCAGAGAATGGCTGGATTGGCGGTGGTTCCAAATTTGAATTTGGTGGCATGCAATTGCCCATGATGATTTTCAATGCAGCTCAGCACATTTTTATGTCGGCCAACAACAGTAGTCAGGGCTATTTTAGTTTATCAGCTGGTGCAGCTGCACTTATTACCAGCTTCGGAACGAGTGAACAAGTGAAGAAGTTTGTTCCAAAAATTTTTGCAGGCGATTGGCAAGGCACGATGGCATTGACCGAACCCCAGGCAGGAAGTTCGCTGACTGATATCACAACCAGCGCAACGTCAGTCGGAGATGGTTTTTACAACATCAAAGGACAAAAGATATTTATCTCCGGAGGTCAGCATGAAGCCTGCGATAATTTTGTTCACTTAACATTGGCACGAATTGAAGGTGCTCCTCCAGGCGTAAAAGGAATTTCACTATTTATTATTCCAAAATATTGGCCTGAAGAAAATAGATCACTTACTCCCAATGACGTGTTCTGCGCAGGGGATTTTCAAAAAATGGGACAGCGCGGCTACTGTACAACACACTTGGTGTTTGGCGACAAGGATGCTTGCAAAGGTTGGTTAGTCGGTGAACCCCACAAAGGCTTGGGCTATATGTTTCAAATGATGAATGAAGCGCGCATCAGCGTTGGTCTGGGCGCGGCATCAACAGCTATGGCGGCTTACCAGGCTTCATTGCAATATGCTAATGAACGACCACAAGGAAGATTAGCCAATGAAAAAGATCCGTTAAAGCCCCCTACCCTTATCGTTAACCACCCGGATGTTCAGCGAATGTTGCTTACCCAAAAAGCAATTATTGAAGGTTCTCTCTCGCTGGTGATGGAATGCAATCGATTATCAGACCTTGCCCATGCCGCTGAGGGAGAAGAAAAGCAGGATAGCTTTTTGTTATTGGAATTACTTACCCCGATTGTAAAAACATACTCCTCAGAACAAGGCAGCCGGGCGGTGGCATTAGCTATCCAAACATTGGGAGGCTATGGCTTTACCATGGATTTTCCAGTACAACAACTTTATCGTGATATTAAAATCACCTCGCTGTATGAAGGCACTACCGGCATTCAATCCATCGATTTATTGGGGCGAAAAGTGGTGATGGAAAAGGGTAAAGCATTAAAAGTTCTTGTGGACTCCATAGAGAGCGTAATCAAGCAAGCATCGACCTACGACTCTTTGAAATCCTATGCAACAGAACTGACGATTGAGTTGAATCGCGTGGGCGAGGTGCTCAAACATCTTGGCCAATTTGCACAGCAGGGAGACATCAACCGCTACCTGGCCGATGCGACTGTATTTATGGAACAACTAAGCTACGTGGTAATTGCCTGGCAGTGGCTCAAGCAAGCCACTGTTGCACATATTGCTATTCAAACAGGAAATGTTGCACACCAAACTGTTGAGTTCTATGAAGGAAAAATACACACCATGAAATTTTTCTTTCGCTATGAACTTCCGCACGCAGCGGCATGTTCAAAAACTTTAATGGATCCAGACTATTTAACCAACGTAAAAAGGAAAGAGGTACTCGCCTAAAATTAAGATATTTACACTGTTAACATCGTTTCTAAACCCGAGCCCAAAGAAAATGAAAGAAGTATATATTGTAGCTGCCCTACGTACACCTATTGGAAGTTTTGGTGGAAGTCTGTCAACATTAACAGCCGTTCAATTAGGAGCCATTGCCGTCAAGGGCGCGATGCAAAAAATAAATCTTGATCCGAAACAGGTACAAGAAGTTTTCTTTGGCAATGTTATTTCTTCGGGGCTTCAGCAAGCACCCGCCACCCAAGTAGCGGTTGCAGCAGGTCTTGGCTACGATATTCCCTGCACGCTGGTGAATAAAGTTTGCGCTTCAGGAATGAAAGCCATCATGCTGGGAGCTCAGTCAATCATGCTAGGTCAAAATGATGTGGTGGTCACCGGGGGTATGGAAAGTATGTCTAATATTCCTTACTACCTGATGAAGGCCCGGTATGGATTTAAGTATGGAAATGGAGAGGTATTAGATGGTCTTACCTATGACGGGCTTACCGATGTGTACAATCGTTGCGCCATGGGAGTTTGTGCCGATAATACGGCCAAAGAGATGAAGATCACTCGGCAGGAGCAAGATGCGTATGCGATCAACTCTTATAGACGATCTGCTGCCGCATGGGCTGCTGGAAAATTTAAAGACGAAATTATTCCCGTTGAGATCACGGGCAAGAAAGGTGAAGTGACATTATTCTCAGAAGACGAAGAATACAAAAATGTGAACTTTAACAAGATACCAGGTTTAAAACCAGTGTTCACCAAGGAAGGAACCGTCACCGCTGCTAATGCCTCTACTATTAACGATGGTGCTGCAGCAGTCATTTTGATGAGCAAAGAAAAAGCCGAAGAATTAGGCATTACTCCTATCGCGAAGATCAGAGGCTTTGCCGATGCTGCTCAAGATCCAATGTGGTTTACTACGACTCCTTCGTTAGCGATTCCAAAAGCGATGAAAATGGCAGGCGTTGAAAAAGGTGATGTGAGTTACTATGAAATCAACGAAGCCTTTTCTGCTGTTGCCCTTGCCAACAATCAACTTTTAAAAATTGATCCTGAAAAAGTAAACGTAAATGGCGGAGCAGTTTCGCTAGGACATCCGCTAGGTGCTTCTGGTACACGAATCACAATTACGCTGGCTAATGTACTCCGACAAAATAACTCTTCGATAGGTGTTGCCGGGATTTGCAATGGAGGTGGCGGGGCTTCTGCCATTGTTATTGAGAAATTATAAAAGAGAAAATACTAGTTGCTTCATAATATGGCCTTTTACATTTCGTTACGTCATATCAATATGATGAACCGGATCGTGTGTTGTTTTCTGTTGCTTCAGAGTAGCCCGCTCTACTCGCAAAAGGAAGTAAAGACCTACTATGATCCTGCAAAGAAACAGGTACAAGAACAATTTTTCGTTTCGGCAGACAATCAATCCATAGAAGGTAAGTACAAAAAATTCTTTCCAAACGGAAAAATTCACATTGAGGGTAGTTTTGTAAATGGTGTTCGTTCCGGCACTTTCTTTGAATATCATCAAAATGGAAACTTGATTCGAAAGATCAGCTATGAAGATGGGCTTCGACATGGGCCGGTAGAAGTTTTCAGTGAAACCGGTAGGCCAATTCAAACCGCTTACTATCAAAATAATAAACTGGTTGACAGTATTAAGTCCTACTTTCCCTCCGGAATCCTAAAGCAAGAAGGCTCGTTTGTTCAAGGGAAACCTGATGGGCTTGTAAAAGAATATTACGCCACTGGAAAAATCAGAAAGGAAATCACATACAAAAATCAAAAGCCAAACGGAGTCACTAAAACGTTTTACGAAGGCGGATCCATCGAAACCGAAGCTAACTACAAAGACGGATTCATTGCCGGTTACTTCAAATCATTTTATCCCAACACCCAGCTAGAGTTAATTTATTCGATTGCGGAAGGGGAAAAAGTGGGCGACTTCAAAAGCTATGATGTCGATGGTCACCTGAAACTAGAAGGTCATTTCATGAATGCAAAACTACATGGAGAAAATATTGGCTACTACCCAAGCGGAAAGAAACGACACGAGTACCAATTCAAGGAAGGTGGGAAATTTGGCTCTAACTATGACTATTTCGAAAGTGGTAAAATAAGAGTGAAAGAGCAATTTACCTTCAATGGACGAGACAGTAAACAAGAGGAGTACACAGACGAAGGGAATAAGATCTTTTCGAAAGAGTTTAGAGATGGCAAACCGCATGGCACCTGGTTGTTTTTCGCCAAGGATGGAAAAAGATTCCTCGTAAAAGAAAATTATGAGAAAGGTCTATTGCATGGTCTGCGTACGCAGTATCACGAGAATGGCGAAAAGTCAGTAGAGGAAACCTGGCAATTCAATCTAATAACCGGTAGTGTTAAAAACTACTATGCCAGCGGAGAATTACTTTCTGAATGCGGCTACCGGGGCAGCCGACAACACGGTATCTACACGAGCTATTTTACCACCGGGAAAATAAAAGAGCAAGGCGAATACATAGCCAACAAAAAACACAAAGAATGGAAAGAATTTGATGAGAATGGAAAACTCATCAAAACCTTGATTTTTGAAGCCGGCATTTTAAAAGGCGAAAAGAAAAATTAGACTTCTCCGGTTTCAAGTCTCCATTTTTCAGGAGACCTCCACAAGCTAGAAAGAAGCAATTCTCGCATGAAAATAAATTCCTTCGGCAATTTGTCATACATACGCTCAAACAATTCCGCGTGATCTAATAGCTCTCGTTTCCATGCTTCGCGATCAATCGCCATGATGGCCTCAAATTGCTCTCTCGTAAAATCAGAGCCCGTCCAGTCTAGGTCATCATAATGGGGCATCCAACCTATTGGACTTTCTACCGCATTTGACTTTCCTTGAATTTTCTCTACCACCCACTTCAACACGCGCATATTTTCGCCAAATCCGGGCCATTGAAAGTTCCCATCTTCATCTTTACGAAACCAATTGACACCAAAAACCCGGGGAGGGTTGGGTATGTTTCTGCCAAATTGCAACCAGTGATTAAAATAATCGCCCATGTGATAGCCGCAGAACGGTAGCATGGCAAAGGGATCTCTTCGCACTTTACCCACTTCTCCAAATGCAGCAGCAGTCATTTCAGAGCCCATCGTGGCCGCTAGATAAACACCTGAATTCCAATTGTGTGCCTGATAAATCAATGGGATGGTTGTGCTTCTTCGTCCACCAAAAATAAATGCACCAATAGGCACTCCGTTGGGATTCTCCCAATCTTTATCAAGACATGGATTCTGATGTGCAGGAGCTGTAAACCGGGCATTTGGATGAGCACAAGGTTTCCCCGCAGACGGATCCCAACGTTGACCTTTCCAATCGGTCAGGTTCTTGGGTGCCTCTTTGGTCAATCCCTCCCACCACACATCGCCATCGTCAGTCACTCCCACATTGGTAAAGATCGTATCTTTTCTAATCGACTCGATCGCGTTCGGATTTGTTTTGGCATTGGTGCCGGGGGCAACTCCAAAATAGCCCGCCTCAGGATTGATAGCATACAATTTGCCGTCTGCCCCCGGTTTAATCCACGCAATGTCATCACCCACCGTAGTTATCTTCCAACCTTGAAACTCGGTCGGTGGAATGAGCATGGCAAAGTTTGTTTTCCCGCAAGCACTGGGGAAAGCTGCAGCGATGTATGTTTTTTCGCCATCCGGATTTTCAACTCCCATGAGCAACATATGCTCTGCCAGCCAGCCTTGCTCCTGCGCCATGGAAGAGGCAATGCGCAACGCGAAGCATTTCTTTCCAAGCAACGCATTGCCACCGTAACCTGAGCCATATGAAACGATGGCGCGATCTTCAGGATAATGAACAATATATTTAACAGTTTGATTGGTAGGCCATTTTACGTCTTGTTGTCCGGCCGCCAGTGGCGCGCCTACAGAATGAAGACACTTCACATACTCACCCTCTTTACCCAATACGTCCATCACCTTAGAACCCACACGAGTCATGATGTGCATATTCACTACCACATATTCTGAATCCGTAACCTGAACACCAATTTGCGATAATGCCGAACCTACCGGCCCCATGCTAAAGGGAATGACATACATGGTGCGCCCTTTCATGCATCCTTCAAACAATTTTTTCAACCGCGGTTTCATCTCGCGAGGATCGACCCAATTATTAGTAGGACCAGCGTCCTCTTTTGTACGGCTGCAGATATAGGTTCTATCTTCTACACGTGCCACATCGCTGGGGTCGGAAAAGCAAGCGAAACTATTCGGGCGCTTTTTCGGATCTAGCCGAATAAAGGTTCCTTTTGATACCAGCAACTCGCAAAGTGTATCATATTCCTTCTTAGAGCCATCGCACCATCGTATGGAATCGGGCTGGCAAAGATCTGCCATTTGTTGCGCCCAGGCTAATAGCTCCTGGTGGAGAATGGGGTAGGTAGATTGAGTTGGTATTGCTGCCATAAATTACTGTATTATTATAGCTGCAAAATAGGGATAGAAATCATCAAAAAAAAACTGATTCAATCGATTGAAACTATCAATCCAGCATTCTTTTTACATTGGCAATACTTTGTTCTACACTCGTTATTGAATTGATCGGATAGGCTTCCTGTTCAACATAAAAGTGTTTTAAACCGGCTAGTTTAGCTTTGGCGAAAATAGATTTGAAATCGATGCGACCGGTGCCCACATCTACTTGAAGTTTGGGATCTCTTTTATCCATATCCTTTACGTGCCATTGCTCAAACCGACCCGGGTATTTCGCGAAATAATCAAGGGGATTCTGATTGGCAAAGTGCATCCAATACAAATCCATTTCCATGCCAACCAGTTTTGGATCAAGCTCTTTTAGCATCAACTGATAGGCTACTTGTCCCTCGAACTGTTCAAACTCAAATTCGTGATTGTGGTAGTTCAATCGAATGCCGTATTTGTTGCATATCTCTCCGGCTTTATTAAGAGCCTCGCAAACGCCTTTGTAATCCTTGCGTTCATCGGGCATTAAAAATGCAACCACCATAAAGTCTTGTCCCGACTCTTTGGCATCGCTTACGGCTCGCTCCCACTCGTTCATTACAGTGCCTTTCATCATTTTCGTATTGTCTGACTTACCGAGCAAGTGATGGCCGCTGGTCATTCGCATGCCCAAACTTTTGACGTAATCCGTAAACTCCTTGTACTTCATGCCAAAAATCTTTCCATCGTTGTAGCTATAGGCCTCTAACTCTTTGTAGCCAAAACCTGCCACCTTTTTTAAAACCGATCTTGGATCTTGTACAATAATGTCCCTCAGCGAATAGAGCTGCAGGCCAATTTTCTTCTTTTCACCAGGTGAAAAAGAGCTTAGTGTGGTGGCGGCTCCAATTGCAGCCAACGAACTTGTTTGAATGAATTCTCTACGGTTCATAGATTCTGTTTAAGTAATTGTTGTTGGTGAATCCACTCATACGCTTCCCGCTGGTTGGAGAACACACCTAAATGCACATTGAATTTTTCAAATTTTGCTTCAGCGTCTTGTTTAAATTTTTCCATGGGATAATCGGCATAAATACTTTGGCCAAGGATGACGGCATGAATTCTAACCCCGGCATCTTCAAAAAGCATTCTTTCCCAGACTTCGACTAACCACTTTTCAACCTTTTCGTCCAACTCACCAAGCAATGCCGCATCTACAAGCCAGGCCAAGGTAGGGTAGGTTTTTACGCGTATTTTATATTCGTCTAAGATTCGCTTTAGCGTAAACTCAAATTCCTCTGAAGGAGGAGCTTGTTTCCAACGGTGCATCAGCACAGGTAACGAATCGTCCAATTGACAGGTCACAAATTCATTATCGAAGATGCCGATGATCATTCCGCTATTTCAATTCTTTGATCTTGATGTTTCGATACCAAACCAAATCGCCATGATCTTGCAACGAAATCTTTCCCTTTCTCGCCTTACCAAATCCCGCCATATCTTTGAACTTACTTCCTTTAATCAACGCTTCCCAGGCTGGCGTAAACATTTCTGTCTCCACTTGTTTTACACCATTAAGCCATAAAACAAGCTTGCCTTTGTTAGAGACGATTTTTACTTCATTCCACTCGTTGGCAGGTTTCACTGACTCATTGGGGCTTTTAATTAAATCGTACAAGTTTCCCGCACGATGCTTTTCAATCTTACCATCAGGGTGGCAGGTATTGTCTAACACTTGCATCTCGGGCCCTGTCTGCCAAACGTACTGGTACTCTGGCGACTCCACTACGTTAAAGATAATTCCACTATTTCCACAGGGAGCAATTTTCCACTCCAACCGCAACTCAAAATTCTCAAACTCATCTTGAGTAACAATATCGCCACCGCCTTTCACCTGAAAACCCTCTTTTTGAGTTTTATTGAGGTGAATGGCACCATCAGTGACCGACCAAGCCTCACCAATTTTATCACTTTTGAAATTATGCCATCCTGCAAGAGTTTTTCCATCAAACAAAAGTTTCCATCCATCTTTCACCTCCTTTTTGGTTAGCGTGTTCTGAGCACCTGCAAATCCAACCAGCAAACAGAAGAGAATAGTCATCAATACTTTTGTGGTAATCTTTTGACAATGTTTCATCGTGAATGATCGTTTAGTCTGAAAATTGTAAATCAAAAATTGTAAATCAAAAATTGTAAATCAAAAATTGTAAATCAAAAATTGTAAATCAAAAATTGTAAATCAAAAATTGTAAATCAAAAATTGTAAATCAAAAATT
>JADBYK010000117.1 GCA_020403045.1 Cytophagales bacterium | reverse complement strand
GAAAATCAACGATTTAGCCCCAAGTAAGAAAACCAAGTTGGTGATTTTCATTGTCAGGTCAGACGATAAATGTCTGACTCTGACCGAAAGCGTCACGAGGTTTAACCTTGACATCCGCCTCAGGCGGATCGTCAACCCCCTGGGCAAACTATGAATTCCTAATGCATAGTTTGGGTTAAAGTCAACTACAATAACATTTATCCCCGATTTTGCAGTAGCAAAATTTGCCTGCAGTTGACGCAAAATGCATGGTACTTTGGTCTAGGTTAACCCTGAAAATACTGACGGTACCATCAATATTCTTGACCCCCGGGCAGATTTTGCAGCCAACTGCAAAATCTGGGTTTATTAACATCATCGGATTGGGCGTATGATTTGATTGTGCACATTTTAAAGGAACAGAGATCAGTTTATTCTACAACAAAAAATCTAAATTTGGACTTACTTCAACCAAAATATGTTTCGATCGCTCGCTGTTCTACTATTGTACTCGTATTCACATTCAGGCATTGCACAAACAGAGAACAAATCGATTCGAGGCAAAATAATTGATGCTAGTACCAAAGAGCCACTACCTTTTGTAAATGTATTTCTTGCCAATACCGCAACTGGCACAAGTAGCTTAGCAGACGGCACATTTCTTATCGAAGGAATCGTAATCGGTAAATACGATCTAATTGCTTCCTATGTCGGTTACAAGCCTTTTTCACTACCCGTTGATTTCTCAGAGAAAAAGAATGGATATACAAAAGAAGTCCAACTCACCATAGAACTGGAACAGGAGGCAAAAGAATTGCAGGCTATCGTGGTGCGGGAGGATACAGTGAACTGGGCAAGGAACTATGAGGATTTTAAAAAGCACTTTTTGGGGGAAACGCATAATTCAAAAAAGTGTCGAATTCTAAACCCAAAAGACATACATCTTTTCTTTGACCCTAGGGATGCCACTTTGGTAGCTCATGCAAAAAAACCCATCGAAATAGAAAACAAGGCATTGGGATACAAGATCTACTACTATTTATATCAATTCGAGGTCAACTTCAAAAACGATATGGTTTACATTTTTGGGGTGCCGCGCTTCGAAGAATTGGTACCGAGCAAGGACAAGCAAGCAAAAATTTGGGAACGCGAAAGAAAGCAGGCCTACTACGGATCTGTCACCCATTTCGCAAGGGCATTGCGAGATTCTTCTTTAAAAGAAAGTGGATTCGTTGTTAAGAAAATTTTCACAAAAGCGAACCCGGAAAGACCGCCTGATGAATGGCTGAATAAGAAAATCAAGCAGTTGAGAGATAAAAATAAGAGTAATGTACTTATCCTATCCGAAGACCCAAAAGATAGCCTTTCATACTATATGAAACTTCGAAGCTTACCCAAACAAGTTGATAGCATCGCTAAAAAGATTTATACCGGAGCAGAGTTTGTCCGATCAAACAAAGAGACGCTTGAGAATATCAAAGGAAAATACGAGGTCGTCTTCGACAGCCGCGAAGAAATTGAATACCTGAATGTAGTGCGTAGAAAATACACCGAGAAACAAAAGAGCATCTTCCATTTTCTCAGCAACTCGTTGACAATCTATGCGAATGGCTATTACGAGGATGTCCGCAGCCTTTTCTTAGAAGGATATCGCTCTTGGCATGAAAAGTATTCAAACATTCTTCCACTAGAATATCGACCTGATTTACAGAAGTAGAGAGTTACGCACACGTCTGCTTTTGGACGTTATCAAGATACTTAGCGTTGGCATTTTGGCTGGCCAATCCTCGAACATTGTCTTTCTCCTGCTAACGACTAAACCGAAAACTTATAAATCGTTTTTTGCCTGTACGTCTCTCCGGGCTTCAATACAGTGGTCGGAAATCCTTGATGATTAGGCGAATCGGGAAAGTGCTGCGCCTCCAAACAAAAGGCTGATCGAAAGCCATACCGTACACCACCCTTTCCAATATCTGTTCCGTCCAAAAAATTGCCTGAATAAAACTGCAACCCCGGCTCAGTTGTCCACACTTCCATCACTCTTCCACTTTTTGGCTCGGTTACCCGGGCGGCAAATGAAAGTTCATTTCCTTTCTTGGCAAGCACCCAGTTATGATCGTAGCCTCGCCCCAATTGAAGCTGCTCATCCGTATCATTAATGCGTTCACCGATCTTTGCCGCCTTTCTAAAATCAAAGGCTGTATCATCGACTTTTTTTAATTCACCCGTAGGAATCAATGAGCTATCTATAGCACAAAATTGTTCTGCATTGATTTCGATCAAATGATCAAGAACATCTCCATTTCCAGCACCTGCCAGGTTAAAGAAAGAATGATGGGTCAAATTAACAACGGTAGTCTCATCAGTGGTTGCTTCATAGTTGATTTCCAACTCGTTCCTATCAGTTAGTGAATACGTCACTTTTACTTTCAGATTCCCTGGAAAACCTTCCTCCATGTCTTTGCTGAGGTAGTAGAGTTCAAGTCCTTGACTACCATGAACGGTAACAGGCTCAACCCTCCACATCACGTTATGGAAACCAGCTTTGCCACCATGCAACGAATTCATTCCATTGTTTACCCGCAATTGATAGTTCTTGCCCTCTAGCGAAAACCTGCCTTTGGAAATGCGATTGCCATAGCGACCAATCATAGCTCCAAAAAAAGGATTCCCTGTCAAGTACTGATCAGCACTATCATAGCCCAGGACAACATCATCCAATACTCCATTTTTATCTGGAACATAAAGAGACATTATCTTCCCTCCTAGTGCGGTCATGGTTAGTTTGAGACCGTTTGAATTAGTTATCGTATAAACAGTTGCTGACATAGGCGGGTAGATTATCCAATGACCAGTGGTATCCCAGGGCTCAGTAGCTTGCTCTTTTTTGTTTGTAGCACAAGAGAGTGCGATCAGTAACAGGCTCCAGCGTACTCGTTTCATCGTAGTTGAAAAGTAACAAAAAGTATTGATTCAATTTGGTTCAGCTTGCGAAGCGAGTTGATTCTACACAGAATTGCAGGCAGGAACTTGATCTTTTGTCTGGTTTATATTTACTTTGATCAACTAAACGTCATCATTATGTCAAAAGGTCAAGACAAAAAAAAGGAAACCAAAAAAGAGCCTAAGAAAACGGAGGCTGAAAAAAGGGCTGAAAAGAAAGCAAGAAAAGAAAACCCTAAATATTGATTTCCTAAATCAAATCAGCCCTTCGAATAAAGGGCTGATTTGTTTCTTGCTATTCGCCAGGATGGTAGCTACGCTCGGCATTTTTTTGCACGTCTTCTTTGTAAAATAGAACATCCTTAAAGCGAGGCTCACAATAAATTACAGCTTGATCCCTGAAGTGGGGTGAAAGAGGATTGTTGTTGACACCTCCGGCCAGTACTGATTTAGCTTTTACTTTTTTGCCAAACTCTACAGCAGCGACAAAACTATTGCCGACATAGCCATACATTTTTTTTGTACCTGGATGCTTTTTGCTACCAAACGCTGCCAGCGAACCCCAAAATGAGGATGCGAACGCAACCGGTAAACTTGGTTGGTTATCATCGAAAGTCTCATTGATTTTTCCCGTGAGGCGCTGGAAACGATTCACATCACCCCAAGCCACTTTCCATGAACCAAAATCGCGTTGCAACTCATCCACCACTTTCGAGAGTGCTTTCATTTTTACTTCGGGAGATGCTTTGACCAGGTAATCGATGATATCCAACTGACCGATTCCGGAAGGAATTTGATCGGCCATTTGCATTCGCAATTCTTGTCCCCAATAAACGGCCAATGTCATCGGTACAGAGGAAATCGAAAACTTCTTGTCCCAATCGCCAAGCATTGAAATAGGCTCTGCCAATTTTCTTCTCATGGCTTCATCTGATTTTGAAATTGTGGCGTACGATTCGACTACCGAAGGAACTACTTTTTCAAAGCCTGGCAAGTAAGGATCATAGGCTGCCTGAATCAACTTATCCATTGTAAAAGAAGCCTCACGGCTCAGCACCTGAACTGCATGAATGCCTCTTGCGTTTTCGAAATCAGGCGCCATATATGTGGGGTACTTCGTTTTATCAGGGCTGCTTGCGCCTGCTGAGGTGAAAGGCGTGGAGTTGCAATTTTGGATCCATCCATTAGCAGGATTTACCAATTGTATGATCTCCTTGGCATTGTGTAAACCTTTCCAGTCGGTTTCCGGATCGCTGCCATCTACCGGCTGATTATAGTTATAGGCGGTATTTCTCTTGGGCATAAAGTTACCGTGCCAATAAGCGATGTTACCCTGATCATCCGCATAAGTAGTGTTGTTAGACGTGTTCGTTTTCAACTCCATCACTTTTTGGAAATCGGTCAATCCCGATGCTTTGGTTCGCACATAAGATTGAGTGAGTGCCAACAAAGGCTCTTGCATCATCTTAATGCTAAGCCACTGTTCGCCTATTTTAGCAATAACTGGTCCATGATGCGTGTAGTAGACAGTAAAAGCCCTCTTCATCATTCCTTTATCTGTCTTGTATGAGAGCACAATTTTCTTCTTGCGTATCTGCTTTGTTGAATTCCCATATTTATAAAATAAAGAGTCACCCTTTTTTACAATAGTCTCCTTGTACTCATCAATAGCATCTGCCGCACTCGTGGAATGCATCCATCCACAGTGTTCATTAAAACCTTGATAAATAAAAAATTGCCCCCATGTGACAGCGCCATAAGCACTCCACCCCTCCCCGCTTGTCATTTGTATTTCGGGGCGAAAGTAGAAAGACGTATGTGGGTTAATCATCAGTAAGGAATTGCCATTAGCAGAACGAGAAGGCCCAATCGCGAACCCGTTCGATCCTTTGGGCTCGGGCTCCAACCCATCATCTAAATTAATTTGTTCAATTTTCGTGGCATCTTTTCCTCCACCATAAAACTCTTTCAATTTGGTTAGCGAAACAGCTTCAATATCACCGCCAATGCTGCCTTCACTAAACAACAAAGGCATCCACGGCTGAAAACGCTTTATCAATTTCGGCTTCTTTTCGGGATGTGTGTATAAAAAATAATTCAAGCCGTCTGCAAACGCAACCATCAGCTTTTTCATCTCTCCCTGGCTGCTGTTGAAAATAGAAATGGCCAATGTGCTATCCTGAAACAATCTAGTTCGTAAATCATTGTACAATTTGCCTTCCCCGTCCACTTCGGCTAATCGACCCAAGGCATTGATGTAGTTTAATTCGACTCTCTCGAAATCATCTTCGCATTGAGCATACAGCATTCCAAAGACGGCATCTGCGTCTGTTTTACCATACACGTGGGCAATGCCCCAGTTGTCGCGGATGATCTCAATCCCCTCGGCTTGTTTCTTCCATCGACTGACTTCGTCTGACGCAAATTTCTGGGCTGACAGCGAAGAGGACATGAGAAGTAAAAAAAGCAGCTTTTTCATTTTAGTGTACTTTTACGAGGACGTTAATATAATAATTCAAATCACAAAGAATGGATTGTTTTACACTAAAGGAACTTACTTTACGTCTTTGAAGTTATTTGAACCTGATTTTACCCCCTATGTCTCAACCGAAGCCTAAATCAAAAGTTACCATTGGTCATGTTTTTAAAACAATTATCTGGCCAAGGAAAAATATTCTCTTTGTAGGATTACTCCTAATAATCATAAGTCGGGCAGCTGGCCTTGTACCCCCTTGGGCAACAAAGCCTTTTATGGACGACATTCTCGTCCGTAGGGATCTGGATAAACTTCCGGAATTGCTGATTTGGGTTACCGTTGCCATCTTGATACAAGCGGTCACCTCGTTCTTATTAACGAAAATACTCAGTGTAGAAGCACAGAGACTTATTTCCATCCTTCGCTCGAATGTGCAGAAGCACTTGTTGCGACTTCCTACTCGTTTTTTCGACAATCAAAAGTCGGGCGCATTAGTATCCAGAGTAATGAACGATGTAGAAGGCGTAAGAAACCTGGTTGGTACAGGGTTAGTTCAGTTGGTTGGAGGTGTTTTGACAGCCATTATCTCTGTCATCTTTTTGATCAATATCAATCCATTAATGACATTGTTCATTTTGTTACCGATGTCGATTTTCGGAATTATCACATTAAAAGCATTCTCCATTATTCGCCCTGTTTTTCGGGAACGTGGAAAAATAACGGCTGAAGTGACTGGTCGCTTGACCGAAACACTGAACGGAGTTCGGGTGATCAAAGGATTTAATGCCGAACAACAAGAAATTAAAGTGTTTGAAAAAGGAGTCGAACAACTTTTTCTGAACGTAAAGAAGAGCCTTACCTCCACTAGTTTTGTTACTAGTTCAGGAACATTCCTTGTCGGGCTAGCAAGTGTTGGCATCATGGGGTTGAGTGGATACTTTAACCTGACAGCTGGAGATTTTCTTCAGTTCACGATGTTCATGGTTTTCATGATTGCACCTATTGTACAGATGAGCAATATTGGCAGTCAGTTAACCGAAGCCTTCGCAGGACTTGATCGTACTGAAGAGTTGATGAACACGCCAATTGAAGATGACGGTACTTTAAGGACGATCAGGTTGAATGAAATAAAAGGCAATATTGAGTTTAAAGACGTTTCGTTCGCTTACGAAGAAGGAAAACCTGTCTTAAAAAATATCAGCTTTTCTTCCCCCTCAGGATCAGTCACTGCGTTGGTAGGCACTTCCGGATCGGGCAAAACGACCATTGCCGGGCTAGCCGCTACTTTCTTAAATCCAGAAAGTGGTTCCATCACAATTGATGGCATAGATATAGAAAAAGTATCGTTGGATAGTTACCGAAGTCAACTAGGTGTGGTGTTACAAGATGACTTTTTGTTTGAAGGAACCATTCGTGAAAATATTCTATTCCCTCGACCCAATGCATCTGAAGAGGAACTTCAAAAAGCCGTACGAGCTGCTTTTGTTCATGAGTTTACGGACCGTTTCGAGAAAGGACTAGAAACAGTGATTGGCGAAAGAGGCGTAAAATTATCAGGAGGTCAACGCCAACGCATTGCCATTGCACGTGCGATCTTAGCCAACCCGAGAATATTAATTTTAGATGAAGCCACTTCCAATCTAGACACAGAAAGCGAAAGCTTCATTCAAGACAGCTTAAAAACATTGATGCAGGGCAGAACAACGTTCGTCATTGCACACAGACTAAGTACTATTCGCCAGGCCGATCAAATTCTAGTCGTTGAGGAAGGTCAAATTCAGGAACGCGGTAGGCACGAAGAATTGATTGAAAAGAAAGGAAGATACTTTCAGCTCTACACCTACCAAGCCAGGATTTAAAAACATCAATTCATCCACATCCAGAAAAAAAAATGAGCCACTTATGCGTGGCTCATTTTTCTGTATGCAAAATTAGACTTTAGTTTCGCTTCAGCGGCTGGTAATTCTTGAAAGGAGATATGCTTACTTTTTCCATCAGCGTACGATACCCTGGCCAGGTCTTCTCATAAAAGAGATTGACCCTTTGCATCAACTTATTAATTTGCTGTTCCGCCTGTTGAAACACCCGTTGATCAGTAGCGCTAATTGGATCTTTAGACGACCTTATAAAAGACTGCGCTGTCCCAACATAAGAAAGGGGCGTGGGTGTAGGCTGCCGCACGATGCCCTGGCGTTTGTCTTCTTTACCAACGATATAGTCCATGAGTGCAGCAATTGAATCTTTTATCGCTTTTGTTTTTTCTGTCGCTTCTTTCAAATCATCTCTTTTTGCTTCCTTCATCTTCTTTTCAAATTCCTCAGCGATTTCTTTTGATTCGCGCAACTGATTCATTGCCTCAGTGCCAATTGCGGTCATTTTTTGTAAATCCTTCAACAAATTATAGCGTGCTTCAATAACTGAAGATGGCGTTGCATACCGTGGGTCAGGTTTTACATTAATCATTGCCGAATCTTTCACACCACCAAAGGTTATTCTAAGCTTGTAAGCGCCAGGCAGTACTTGTGTACCGGATGGCTCTGCGGCTCCGGTTTTTGTCTTTTCCCTGGATGGTTGGCGAACACCTTTTTCATTCAACGACCAAGTAGTACGATTAAGCCCGTTGTCTTCCGGGGCTTTTTGTTTAATGGTTCGGATTTTCTCACCCTTACCATTGAATACTTCAAGTGTTAGCGAATCATACTTTGGCTTTTTGTCATCCTTCGCGTCCTCCTTTTTTTCGTCCTTCTTGTCAAGTGGCCTCACTTCTTTTTTGGCGTCTGCTTTTTTGGCTTCCGTTTTCTTATCGTCTGATTTTGGCTCGTCTTTCTTTGCTTCCGGTTTATTGATCACAAAGGAAATCATAGCGCTGGTGGTTCGGTTTTCTCCTTGAAACATGGCATTGCCGGGGAACAAAATTCCGGCAGGATCCTGGGTTTCTACCTGATAGGCGTCTGGCGCATCAAAAATATGAACGACCTTATTCAAGACCTGTGTTCCTTCTTTCACCATATCACGAAGTGGGCGAATATCGTCCAGGATATAAAGGGCACGGCCAAAAGTACCGATTGCCAAATCGTGCTCACGTGGATGAATAACCAAATCCATAGTAGGTACTCCGGCAGGATAGCCGCTTGTCCAACGTGTGTACGTCTTGCCTTCGTCTAAACTAACCCACAACCCATTTTCCGTTCCCAGGAAAATAAGTTTAGGTTCTACGATGTCTTGCACCACAGCGAGTGTGTAATTGTTCTCTCCCACTTGCGATGGCGTTACTATGTTTTCCCAGGTTTGGCCGTAGTCTTTGGAACGGAACAAATACGGCTTGAAATCAAACTGTCTGTAATTGTTTACCACCACGAATACTTCGGCTGCATTGTAAGAAGAAGCTTGTATCTGTGGTATCCAGGCGCCTTTGGGCATTCCAGTGATTTTAGAAGTCAGGTTAGTCCATGTTTTCCCTTCATCTCGCGACAGTTGCACTTGTCCATCATCAGTACCTACCCACAACACACCTTTCTCTTTCGGGCTGGGCGCTATGGCTAAAATCGTGCAATGATTTTCTGCACCAGTGGCATCCATCGTGATCCCTCCACTCTCATGTTGTTTTTGTTTTTCCTGATCATTAGTCGTTAAGTCCCCTGAAATGATCTCCCAGGTTGTTCCTTTGTCTGTGGACCTATGAACAAATTGACTTCCATAATAGATGGTTCCTTTGTCAAAGGGATCCAGCGCGAGCGCAGAATTCCAGTTGAATCTCAATTTGAATGTTGCGTCAGGATGAGTCGGCCTGATAATTTTTGTGTGCCCTGTTTTTCGATCATATCTTCCCAGAAAACCTCCTTGCGACATGGCATAGCCGTATCGGCTATCTTCCGGGTCGGCCTGGACATCAAAGCCATCGCCAAACATCACCGATTGCCAATAAGTATTTTGGATTCCTCCGTCTTTCCAGGTATAGGCTGGGCCAACCCATGAGCCGTTGTCTTGTAATCCTCCATACACATTGTAGGGTTGATCCATGTCCACACTCACGTGGTAAAACTGACCAACCGGTATGTTCTCGACAAATCGCCAATTCTTTCCATAATCATGAGTGATGTTTAATCCGCCATCATTACCTTCAACCATAAAAGAAGGGTCTTCCGGACTGATCCACCATGCGTGGTGATCGGGGTGAACACCTGAATACGGCAATAGTTTTTGAAACGATTTGCCGCCATCTTCACTCACGTTCACTTCAGAATAAATGGTATAAAGCCTGTTTTCGTTTTTAGGATCGGCATGAATCTCGCAATAGTAAAAAGGTCTATCTCCAATTTCACTCATCTTATCGTTCACCATCGCCCATTTAAATCCACCATCTGTAGATTTATAGAGTGCATTTTTTTTGCTTTCAATAAGTGCATACACCACATCTGGTTTGTTGGCAGAAATAGCTAAGCCCATGCGGCCCAGCTCTCCTTCGGGCAATCCATCTTTATCCGTTTTCTTTGTCCATGTTTTGCCACCGTCAAAAGTGATGTGGAGTCCAGAGCCAGGGCCTCCTGACTTAAATGTCCAAGGCCAACGTTTATGTTGCCACATGGCAGCGATCAATTTATTCGGGTTCGATGGATCCATGATCAGCTCTGCGCAACCTGTTTTGTCATCCACAAACAAAACCTTTTCCCAGTTTGCCCCGCCATCAACGGTTTTGTAAACACCGCGCTCAGGATGTTCGCCCCAAGGGGAACCAATAGCCGCCACATAAACCACATTTGAATTTTTGGGGTCAATAATGATGCGATGGATATTGCGGGTTTTTTCCAAGCCCATCACTTTCCAATTCTTGCCTCCGTCCAGACTCTTATAAATGCCATAGCCACCGTTCAGACTATTTCGCGGGTTGCCTTCACCAGTTCCGACCCACAGCACCGAAGCATTATCTTGTTGAATGGCGATAGCGCCAATCGAAAGAACATTTTCTTTGTCGAAAATAGGTTCCCAGTTGATACCTCCACTTGTTGTTTTCCAGAGACCACCAGATGCTGAGCCGGCATACATAATGTCGGTGTTGTTGCGAACCACATCGATTGAGGTAATCCGCCCGCTCATGCCGCCCGGCCCGATGGAACGAGGCTTCATGCCCTTTAGTTTTTCCATGTCAAGCTTCTGCGCAAACGCAGCCTGGTAAATAAGCCCTATCGAGAGGGCAAAAAGAAAGAGTAGTTTTTTTCTCATGAATTGAATTTTTTTGGTGTTCAAATATAGCCTAACGATCATTTCAATAGGTGTAAGCCTTTATAAATGCGCGGTTTTAATGATGGATGGCAAACAAAACGGCTATTGCTAGAAAAAACACATCAACCTATTGATTATAAACCCGGAAAGGGTCAATCATAATCTCAATTCCCCCAGGATACAAAAAAGTTGGTTTTCCCAACACGATAAAAAATGAATTAGACCCTGAGAAAATCGGTCAAATACGGTTATTTTTGACGTTCAGAATTAAAATAGAACTTAAAAAAAATTGCGATGGCTGAGATTGTACGTATGCCCAAGATGAGCGACACCATGACGGAAGGGGTGATTTCCAAATGGCATAAAAAAGTGGGTGACGCTGTGAAAACAGGCGAGTTGATGGCAGAAATCGAAACGGATAAAGCCACGATGGATTATGAATCCTTTAATGCAGGGACGGTGTTATATCTGGGGGCGAAAGAAGGCGAACCCGTTCAAATAAATGGTGTACTTGCCATTGTGGGAAACAAAGGCGAAGACTATTCAGCACTTTTGGCTGGTGCAAATTCGGCCGCAGTAAGTGGTGGCGCAAAGGCGGAACAGCCAAAACAAGAAGTAAAAACCGAATCATCTGCTCCTTCTGCAGTCATCGATACCTCGGGAATAAAAGCAGAAATTGCGTTGATGCCTAAGATGAGCGATACCATGACCGAAGGGGTCATTGCTGTATGGCATAAAAAGGTGGGCGATCAAGTAAAGACTGGTGAGCTATTGGCTGAAATCGAGACCGACAAAGCTACTATGGACTATGAATCCTACAGCACCGGAACACTACTGTACATTGGTGCAAACGCAAAAGAGGCGGTAAAGATCAACGGTGTTCTCGCCATTGTTGGAGAAAAAAGCGCTGACTGGCAAACATTATTGAAAGCCCATGAGCAAAAAAATTCAGCGGTAGTTACAGCTGCTTCTACATCGCCCAAAGCAGTTTCTGCTCCTTCGGCTAACACCTCCAACGGCACATCATATTCTTCGGCCAATGGAAGAGTAAAAGCCTCTCCACTCGCCAAAAGCATCGCGAAAGAATTAGGGTACGATATCAGCAAGATTACAGGCACAGGAGATAATGGACGAGTGACCAAACAGGATGTAGAAAACTACAAACCTTCTACTCAAACAGCTGCTCTTGCCACTGCGGTAAAATCAACTGCAGCACCGGTTGTGTTGCCGCAAGTAGTGGGTAAAGAAAGCTTTGAAGAAATTCCGGTTTCTCAGATGAGAAAAACCATCGCGAAGCGCTTGGCCGAGAGTAAATTCTCTGCTCCTCATTTCTATCTCACGATGGAAATCAACATGGATAAAGCGATCGAAGCACGCAAAAGCATGAATGAAATTGCCCCTGTAAAAATTTCCTTCAATGACATGGTGATCAAAGCGGTGGCTGCTGCTCTTCGCCAAAACCCGGATGTGAACGTAAGTTGGCTGGGCGATAAGATGCGCAAGAATCATCACATCCATATCGGTGTGGCTGTGGCCGTTAAAGATGGTTTGCTTGTTCCGGTCATTCGCTTTGCCGATAACAAATCACTCTCACACATTGCGCTGGAGGTAAAAGACTTGGCCCAAAAAGCACACGATAAGAAATTACAACCCAGTGATTGGGAAGGAAGCACATTTACTATTTCAAATCTAGGTATGTTCGGCATTGAAGATTTCACAGCAATCATCAACCCTCCGGATGCCTGCATTTTAGCTATTGGTGGAATCAAAGAAACAGCTATCGTGAAAAACGGCCAACTCGTACCTGGTAGCGTAATGAAAGTGACCATGTCTTGTGATCACCGCGCGGTAGACGGAGCAGTTGGTGCTGCCTTCTTGAAAACATTGAAAGGGTTGCTGGAAGATCCGGTAAGGATATTGATTTGATGGCCTGAAAAAACAAAAGTGGCGGCAAGGGAAAAAATCAGTAGGAATATTCTTCTGGCTTTTTTTGAAGTCATTTGAATGAACAAGATTTATTGCCATTCTTGTCCGACTAAACTAGTCTAAAAAGTCATATTTCCGTAGGGGAATTAGGTCTTAAAATGACGCTTCGTTTTTAGGGGTAGTTGCCTTACGCGATGAACAAAGGAGGGTCGCTGCTTTTTCGCCAAGCGGTATACG
>JADBYK010000116.1 GCA_020403045.1 Cytophagales bacterium | reverse complement strand
TCGTGACGCTTGCGGTCAGAGTCAGACATTTATCGTCTGGACTGACAATGAAAATCACCAACTTGGTTTTCTTCCTTGGGGCTAAATCGTTGATTTTCATTCGTCAATTATGCAATGCTGACAGTACCGTCAGCATTGCATAATCTGGGTTTATTTGTGGATGTACAGAGTACTTCGAAAGTTGAAGGAGGTTGCATAGATCTTCCTATTATTTTTTACTCTTAGAATTTCCTTTTTATTTTACTTCCTTTATGAGAACTAACCGCAAAAAATCAATATGAACTTCCGCATCGAAAAAGACACCATGGGCGAGGTGCAAGTGCCTGCCGACAAATACTGGGGCGCACAAACCGAGCGCTCGCGCAATAATTTTAAAATCGGACCAGAGGCAAGCATGCCCAAGGAGATTATCCACGCCTTTGGGTATTTGAAAAAAGCAGCGGCTATGGCCAATCACGACTTAGGAGCTCTTGCCGCGGACAAGAAAGATATGATAGCTACGGTTTGCGATGAGATTGTGGCCGGTAAGCTAGATGATCAATTCCCTTTAGTAATCTGGCAGACCGGATCGGGCACGCAAAGCAATATGAACGCGAATGAAGTGATTGCTTATCGCGCACATGTATTGAGTGGCGGCAAACTCACGGACGAGAAAAAGGTATTACACCCGAATGACGATGTAAACAAGTCGCAATCCAGTAATGACACCTATCCAACGGCTATGCACATTGCGGCCTATAAGCAAGTGGTGGAAATCACCTTGCCGGGATTGCAAAAGCTCCGCGATACACTTCAAAAAAAAGCAAGTGACTTTAAATCCATTGTAAAGACAGGTAGGACACATTTTATGGATGCTACACCGCTTACACTTGGTCAGGAATTTGGTGGTTATGCGCAACAATTAGATAACGGTATTCGTGCGATCATCAATTCGTTAGGAATGATTAGTGAATTAGCATTAGGCGGCACGGCCGTAGGCACAGGATTGAATACCCCCAAAGGCTATGATGTATTAGTGGCGAAAAAAATCGCAGAACTGACAGGCCTTCCTTTTGTTACTGCTCCTAACAAGTTTGAGGCGCTAGCTGCACACGATGCCATGGTCGAACTCTCCGGAGCTTTAAAACGAGTAGCCGTTTCATTAATGAAGATAGCCAACGACATCCGCATGTTAAGCTCAGGCCCACGCAGCGGAATTGGTGAAATCGTAATTCCTGACAACGAACCCGGTTCATCCATTATGCCCGGCAAAGTAAATCCTACTCAACCCGAAGCAATGACGATGGTATGTGCGCAGGTAATGGGTAATGATGTGGCGGTGACAATTGGTGGTTCGAACGGTCACTTCGAGTTGAACGTATTCAAGCCTGTGATTGCAGCCAATGTATTGCAAAGTGCACGACTGATAGGCGATGCGTGCGTTTCCTTTAATGATAAATGTGCAATTGGTATTGAGCCCAACTTGCCGATCATTAAGCAACACATGGAGAATTCGTTGATGCTCGTAACGGCTTTGAATACGCACATTGGTTATGAAAATGCAGCCAAGATTGCCAAGAAGGCGCACAAAGAAAACAAAACACTGCGCGAAGCAGCTGTTGAGTTAGACTTACTTACCTCCGCACAATTTGATGAGTGGGTAAGGCCGGAGAAGATGGTTTGATGTTAGAATTAGCACCGTGAGTCTATTTTGCGTTGTTTTAAAATGGCGTATTTTGCAGTATGAAGTCTACGATAAAAAAACTCACTCCTAAAAGTTGGGCTTTATCAGGCGATCCCATTTCCGAAGACCAATTAAAAGAAGCGGTCAAAAAAGCAGAAAAGGGTCAATTTTACTCTGTTGAAGAATCAAAGAAACTGATCAAGGGATGGAGGGAATAGAAGCACTCCAAGTAGATATTTCAGAACAGTTTAATCTTGACTTAAAAGAAGTTTACCAATATGGTCTTGAAACTTTTGGCTTAGCTCAAGCCGAAAGTTATGAAAATGATATTTGGCAATTGATCGAGGGCTTTCAACAAACTATTTGCTTCTTCTGGAATGTCATCATCTGATTACAAAATCCAAAATGTATCGGTGGATAATTTTGGATGCACACCTGATTATATACCGAGTCTCAAAAAATAGGATTCAAGTTTTAAGATTGATACATGCCAAGCGGAGCATTGCTAAAATAAAAAAATCAAGAAACATTAGAACAAAATAAATAGTCCAACAAAACGGATTACCGGAGATAGCATATTTATTTCAAAAAAATCGTAACTCGTACTTTCTAAATCAAACCATTGCAGATGAAACCTACTATTTTCACTAAGCTTTCCTTTATGATGCTCCTGGAGTATTTTATATGGGGCGCCTGGTATGTGACCATGGGAACCTACATGACAGAATTTTTGCATGCGAGTGGCGTGCAAATAGGAGCGGCCTACGGTGCGTTGGCTATTGCCACTATGATTTCTCCTTTGTTTGTTGGCCTGGTGGCAGATCGCTTTTTTTCCGCTCAAAAAATTATGGGCGTGTTACACTTAGCCGGTGGCTTACTACTTTATCTAGCCACTCAAATTACAGATAGCACCACGTTCTATTGGATCATTGTTTTCTATTCCTTGCTTTATATGCCAACCATTGCTTTGTCAAATAGCATTGCCTTCGGCCAAATGACTGATCCCGGAAAACAATTCCCCTGGATAAGAGTATTCGGCACATTGGGTTGGATTATAGCAGGGGTTTGCATCAGTTCATTTGGCCTAGACAAGTCTGCTGTGACTTTTCAAATGGCAGGTGGTGCTTCCATCTTACTTGGCCTTACCAGTTTCTTCTTACCGAACACTCCGCCTAAAGGAAAAACAGAAGGCGCCTCTTCAGCCATTGGAACAGAAGCTTTCGTGCTCTTCAAAGACAAACCCTATCTAATCTTTTTTATTGCGGCAATTTTAGTTTGTATCCCTCTGTCTTTTTACTACGGATTTGCGAATGTCTTTTTAAATGAGTTGGGGATGAGCAACGTGGCTTCCAAGATGACGATGGGTCAAATGTCAGAAGCAATCTTTATTCTGGCTATTCCCTTTCTATTCAATCAAATTGGGGTAAAGAAAATGTTACTGTTGGGGATGACCGCCTGGATTCTTCGCTATGTATTTTTTGCTTATGGCGACATGGGGGCTAATACCTGGATGCTGTATGCGGGCATTATTTTACATGGCATCTGTTATGATTTCTTCTTTGTCACCGGCTACATGTACACCGAAAAGAAAGCAGGAGAGAAAATCAAAAATGCAGCACAAGGGCTATTTACCTTCGCAACCTATGGCCTGGGCATGTTTATCGGCACCAGCTTCTCCGGTTTTGTGGCGGATGGAAACATGGAAAACGGAATGCATCTTTGGAAACAAATTTGGTTTGTTCCGGCATTCATAGCTATGGCCGTATTGATTTACTTTATTTTGTTCTTTAAAGAGAAGAAGGAAATTAAAGCAGCATAATGGTTGTTCGTTGTTGGTTATTCGTTGTTCGCCAAAAACGACAAGCTATGAATAGATCCACAAACTACTGAGGAGAATCAACGAACAACGGTTAACGAACAACCAACAACGAATTATGAACATCGCTATGCTCGGTTCTGGTTTCATCGGCAGGTTCTATGCCGATTCGATTCAAGGCTACCGCAATAAAGATAAAATCGTCTCCATCTATTCCCGTAAGGAAGAAAGCGCGAAAAAATTTGCTGCTGATTATTTATTGTCTATTGCTAACTCTTCCTTACACGCAACAAAAAGTATTTGATAAAAATCAAATCAATAGATTAAAATGTCTTCTATGCTCATAGCTGGCACAAAAACACTATTAATAATCGTTTTATTTACTAAAGCAGGGTTTTGCCAAACTTCCTCCCCAAACTTTAGTTTTCTAAACAAAGAATTGGAATCAAAAGAAATCGTTCTGCTTGGAGAACCAGACCATGTTTCAAGATTTTACCCAACCAAAATTGAATTGGTAAAATATCTTCACGAAAAGCTTGGTTTTGAGGTACTCGCCTTTGAATCGGGGATTTTTGAGATGAATTTGGTAAATGACCTACTTCAGAACGAAAATATTAATGTTCATGAGGTTTTTCAAAAGGGCCTCTTCCCCATTTGGGCAAATGATGATGCGATGCTTCCACTTTTTGACTACGTTCTACAACAAAGAAAAAACGGAACGCCTATTGCTATTGCAGGCTTTGATTGCCAACCATCCGGATTGATAGAATCAAAAGAACTTATTCAAGAATTTCAACAGGCACTATCAAAAAATGGCATATATGAATTTGATCCTGCTCTCAAACTATTGGAAATGCAACTAAATTTATTCAAGGGAGGTGAACCTACTATTGATGAATTTCATTTACTAGAGGAATTGCAGAATCGAATTTCAGCCATTAATTCATTGTCATTTTATTCTCAGTCTTTAAGATCTTGGCTTAGCCTCTTTAAAAATTGCACTAAGAGCAAAACTGTAAATCGTAGGTTTAAGGCATCGGACAGCAACGTTCGAGACAGCCTGATGGCCTTAAACATGCTCTTTCTTCAATCGAAAAAATATAAAGCAAAAAAAATAATAGGCTGGGGAGCTACGGGTCATTTCGCGAATCAATTAAAATATTTAAAAATGAAAGACACCGACCATTTAGATTTTAAACCAATGGGTTGGCATTTAAAGAACAAACTGGGCAGCAAAGTATTCATTCTATCCACTACTTCAAATGATGATGAACCAAACAGTTTAGAGCAAGATTTGACGAAGGCTGATATTGAAATGAAATGGATATCTGGTGAAACATTGAAGCAAAGACCAATTAAGACAACATGCTTGAGTGATTGGACAGAAGGTAATATGGCTGATGCCGTGGATGGGATTCTTTTTACTAAAGAAAAAGAAGTGACGGCTTCTTTTTCGACTCAAAAATTTATTGAAGGAGTAATCATCGACCGGAGAACACGCAAGCCTGTTAGTTTCGCTAGTGTATGGATAGAACAATACTCTCAAGGAACAGCCTCCAACAGCAACGGAGAATTTAAGATACCTTCCAATCAAACTGCCTCTGATTTTACTATCACAATTTCTTGCATCGGATATGTAACCAGGAAGCTGACATCAAAAGAACTCAACGATTTAAAGGGTTCAATACTCCTCGAACCAGAAAATAGATTTTTAAATGAGGTCACTATCTTTGCTAGTCGAATTAACACAAAAGAATATGTTGAAGATGCTCTGAAAGCGATTAAAAAGAATTATCAGCAAGAGCCTTTTAATCTCGAGTATTACTCTAAATTGATTTCAACTGACTCAGCAAATGATCATCAATATCAGCTAGAAAGCATTATAGAAGGATACTACGAGGGATATTCAAATGAACGCATGAAAACTTTTAGATTGACTCAAAAAAGAGAGACGGGGATCAATTTTTTAAAATCAAATGGATACGAACCATGGCCGCCCTTTGAATTAGCAGCTGTTGATTTGATTACGGACGAAAGAAAGTCTGGTATTTTAAACAAAGTGAATTTGGAAAAATTTGAGATTAACCTCGCTGGTTTTGATAAATTTGAAGGCGATACGGTATTGATTTTGGATTACAGTTTGCCCAAGATTTCTAACAGAGTTACAGGCTACTCAACGTTGAAGAGATATTATGGAAGGCTCTATCTGAATAGCAAGGACAATGCAATTGTAAAGCATCAAATAGAAGTGGACGGAAATGAGGTAGATTTTTCAATGGAAATTACTTATCGAAAATCAGGCACGAAATACTTCCCTTATTATTTAAAAAGTACTCGGACGAACCTTCTTCAAATCAAAGGATACAAACAAAAGGTAATCACATCAAATGAAATCTTTGTAAAAAAATTGATTCTCAAATATCCAGGAAAGTTTGAAAACGATATGAGGCTTTGGAATCCCCAAAATATTAGTTACAATGAAAATTTCTGGAACACATTTTATGACGATCATTAAAAAGAGTAAAATTCGATCTTTTAGTATTAACAGATAATTAGTTGTCCCTTAAAAAGCTGAAAGGGTTAAGATTAATGAGAATATGAATTGATTTTGGTTGAAAAAATCTGCAAGAAAGTAGAACTTTATGTCGAAAACCTTGCAGATTTTTATGCTCTCTACAAAAGCCTCTCCATCT
>JADBYK010000115.1 GCA_020403045.1 Cytophagales bacterium | reverse complement strand
GGTCAGAGTCAGACATTTATCGTCTGACCTGACAATGAAAATCACCAACTTGGTTTTCTTACTTGGGGCTAAATCGTTGATTTTCATTCGTCAATTATGCAATGCTGACAGTACCGTCAGCATTGCATAATCTGGGTTTATCTTCCCTCTCAAAAACTCTGCCGTGTAGCCCTTCCCTTTTTTTGCCATCTCTTCAGGTGTACCCTCAAATAAAAGATGTCCACCATTTTTTTCTCCCCCTTCCGGGCCCAAGTCAATGATCCAGTCGGCACATTTTATAACCTCTAAATTGTGTTCTATCACAATGACCGTGTGCCCTTCATCTACCAATGCATTAATGGCTTTAAGTAATTTTGAAATATCATGAAAATGTAATCCGGTGGTAGGCTCATCGAAAATAAAAAGGATACGTTCGCTGGCATCGGAAGAATTTTTCCCCAGGAACGAAGCCAGCTTCACACGCTGTGCTTCACCACCAGACAGCGAGTTAGATGACTGGCCTAATTTTACGTACCCTAAACCCACTTCAAAAAGTGGTTTTATCTTTTCGTAGATGGGCTTCTTGTCTCTAAAAAACTCGAGCCCCTCTTCGACCGTCATGTCGAGCACATCGGCAATTGATTTACCGTTGTGTTGCACTTCCAACACTTCTTGTTTGAATCTCTTCCGATGGCAACTTTCACATTCCAAAAAGATATCAGCCATGAATTGCATCTCTACTTTTATTTCGCCTTCACCCTCACAGGTTTCGCAGCGCCCACCCTCTACGTTGAACGAAAAGTGGGAAGGCTTGTAACCGCGTTGTTGGGCAAGAGGTTGATCAGCATAGAGATTTCGAATAGCATCGTATGCCTTCACATAACTGATCGGATTAGAACGAGAAGATTTACCAATAGGATTCTGATCGATAAACTCGATTTGTTTGATCTTGGAATAATCACCTGTCAGCTGATCGTACTTACCGGGCATCTCCCCTACAGTCCCATTCATTCGGCCAATAGCCGGGTACAAAATTTTCTTGATCAATGTCGATTTACCAGAACCACTTACACCGGTTACAACTGTCAATATCTCCAGGGGAAACTTGACTTTTAAGTTTTTTAGGTTGTTCTCTCGGGCGCCAATGATGTTGATCGAATCCTTCCATTTTCTACGAATAGATGGGATGGCTATTTTTTCTTTGCCGCTCAAGTAATCCGTAGTATGCGTACTTGTTTGGCTGTTTATTTCTTTGATTGTTCCCTGAAAAACCAATCGCCCACCATGTGAGCCTGCATCTGGTCCGATATCAATGATTTGATCCGCAGCTCGCATGATTTCCTCCTCATGCTCCACGACAATAACTGTATTGCCCATGTCGCGCAGTGACTTCAATACTTCCACCATTCGCTCGGTATCTCTTGGATGTAGGCCAATGCTCGGCTCATCTAAAATATACATAGAGCCAACCAACGCACTACCCAATGACGTGGCCAGTTTTATACGTTGAAATTCTCCGCCCGATAGCGTGGAAGTAACTCGGTTAAGTGTTAAGTAGCCAAGACCTACTTTCAACATGTATCCCAATCGCGATTTGATTTCGGTCAGTATGCGTTCAGAAACTTTCTGTTCGTAATCTGGCAGTTTGAGTTTGTCGAAAAATACTAACGCATCTTCAATTGGCATTAAGACTAAGTCTGTGATAGAAGTGTTTGCAATCTTTACATAAGCCGCGTCTTTTCGAAGTTTAGTGCCGCGACAATCCGGACAGGTTGTTCTGCCGCGAAAGCGCGAAAGCATAACACGATACTGTATCTTATGCGTTTTCGTGGTGATGTACCTAAAGAATTCATTCAAACCTTCAAAATATTCGTTGCCTGTCCAAATAATGTCCCGCTGCTTTTGGGTCAATTCACTGTAGGGGCGATGGACAGGGAAGTCGAATTTAATACCGTTCTTCAGTAATGGTTTCCCCCACTCACTCATCACCTCGCCACGCCAGGGAGCAATGGCCCCTTCATATACCGAAAGGCTTTTGTCGGGGATTACCAAATCTTCATCGATACCCAATACTTTTCCAAAACCTTCACAGGTTTGACAAGCTCCAAATGGATTATTAAAACTAAACAGATTAATAGATGGCTCTGTGAATGACATGCCATCAAGCTCAAACCGATCTGAAAACCGAACCTTTTTTTCCTCGCAATAGACTAAGCACTCGCCATGACCTTCAAAGAAAGCGGTTTGAATAGAATCGGATAAACGAAACGTTAGGTCTTCATCGGTCGCATTGACGGAGGCACGATCGATTAATATTTCATATTCTTTAACTTTTGGTGAGGGGATTTTTGCTGCTGCCTTTGGTTTTTTAGTGGCTTTTGTTTTTTCTTCGTCAGTCGCACCGGTTAGCTCCTCAATAAACTTCATTTCACCATCCACCAACACACGTGTGAATCCTTTGCTGAGTAGAAGATTCAGCTCGTCCACAAGCTTTCTTCCTTTGTTTATCTGAAGTGGGCAGGCAATCATGACCCGCGTCCCCTCCTTAGATTTGTTGATGAAATCCACCACATCGCTCACCGTGTCACGTTTTACTTCTTTGCCGCTAATAGGTGAATAGGTGGTTCCAATCCTGGCAAAAAGTAATTTTAGATAGTCGTAGATTTCCGTGGTGGTGCCAACCGTGGACCGTGGATTGCGTGTATTGACGCGCTGCTCAATGGCGATGGCCGGTGAAACACCGCGGATATAGTCCACTTCGGGCTTCTCCATGCGGCCTAGAAATTGCCGAGCATACGAGCTTAAGCTTTCCACATACATGCGTTGCCCTTCCGCAAAGAGTGTATCAAATGCAAGCGATGACTTGCCGGAACCCGAAAGGCCCGTGATGACTACCAATTTATTGCGAGGGATGGCAACACTTACATCTTTAAGGTTGTTTACCCTTGCCCTCTTAATAATGATGAATTCCTTCGGATCGAGGTCGTCTAGGTAAGAATCGCTGGGAGTGTTGTTCATTGGAAAAGGCAAAAGTAAAAAAATGTGGCTCGCGCTCCTATTTGGCAAACACTCTTCCTGACTTTCGCAAAAAAGAGGTGTTGGCAATCTAATCCTTTAAATTTCTATAAAAACAAAGATTTTATGTTTGTTTTGGGTGTCCCCGATTCATCTTTTATTTTTATCAGATGTATGTACGCAGGAAGAAAAACAAAT
>JADBYK010000114.1 GCA_020403045.1 Cytophagales bacterium | reverse complement strand
GTCAGAGTCAGACATTTATCGTCTGACCTGACAATGAAAATCACCAACTTGGTTTTCTTACTTGGGGCTAAATCGTTGATTTTCATTCGTCAATTATGCAATGCTGACAGTACCGTCAGCATTGCATAATCTGGGTTTAAAAATGCACAATTGATTCTCTTCTTGGGTGTTAAAATGCGGAAGTCAGCAGAATATTACGCAGAGCTTGCGCAGAAGATTTCTGCAACCTTCAAATAAAGTCGATATCTGCGCTCAAGGGAAACCGCATTAAAAAGTCAAGAGCAGCTTCTACCGTCATTCCTTCAAAAAGAACTTTATAGAGCCGATCGGTGATTAACGCTCTAATTTTGTAATGGTCGGCACATTTTTTCGCGATTTGAATGGTGTTTACACCTTCTGCAATTTCGCCCATGTCATTGAGAATATCATCCAGTTTCTCCCCCTTCGCCAAACGATAACCTACTGTAAAATTTCGGCTTAAAGGACTATTACAAGTAGTGACCAAATCACCAATACCTGCCACACCCAGAAACGCTTTCACATCACCTCCTAATGCTCGGCCAAGATAGATCATCTCAACAGCGCCTCTACTTACTAGTAAGCCCTTTGCGTTCTCCCCGTAGCCGAGCCCACTCAACGCGCCTGCCGCGATGGCAATTATATTTTTTAATACCCCTGCTATTTCAACCCCAACGATATCATGATTCTCGTAAACTTGAAAGCGATCATTTCGCAATAACTTTTTTCCCGTTTGTATAACTTCATCAAAATGACTCGCAATGACTGTGGCAGCAGGTTGTCGTTGCGCCAATTCCTTTGATAAGTTGGGGCCTGCAAGGCATCCAATACGTACTACTACGCTCTCCTCGCGAATCACTTCACTCATCGTCTTTACACTGTTGCGATCGAGAACAGGCATTGAATCAATCGTTTCACCTTCCGGTAGTGTTACGTCAAATCCCTTCGTGCCGTGAATAAGGATGTGGTAAGGCTGCAGGAAGGGAGAAAGACTTTTCATCATCGCCCTAAAGTGCGCAGAGGGCACCATAGGGAAAATGACATCGCACTCCCGGGCGATCTTGGCCAGGTCATTTACGGCTGTAATATTTGAATGAATAGCATGATGGCGATTTTCCCTTTTGTGATTGATGTGCTTTACTGTATGCCCATTTCTGGCATAAAGTAAAACCGGGCGGTTGATAGCCAGAATATTTGCGATTACGGTACCAAAGTTTCCCGCACCGATTACACCAACCGGCTTGTCAGATAAACTGTTCGAGATCATAACCCACCAATCGGTTGTGGTAATAGTAGAGAAGAGATAAGTCTTTTGTAATAATGTTTCCTTTCTTGTTTTTTAACAGTGGGCGATTAAGGTGAAAGACACCGACATTGTCAAGACCTCGTTGAATGGCACCGTCCGTTTTTCCTTTGAGGTGTGTGGCGTAGTGAATCTTTCCATTTTCTTTCATTAGGTAGATTTGCTTGCGCACTTTTTTGAAAACAGTTTTGAATTCCTGATAATCTAATTCCAATTCTTCTTCTGGCAACCTTAGTAAACTGAATAAATCTAATTTTGGATGTTTCTTTTGCCACATTTGAAAACCCACAAAGGCCACCAAGTGACTGGCGAAAACACGGTTGATCTTATGGTACTCGGTTACAATTCGCTGGCTTAGCATCCGTGTGTATTCATCTTCCCGCTGACGATCGATGGAAATATCCCCATTAGAAACAAAGTAGTCTCTGGTGTCAATGATCCGTCCGGTGTTATCGAGACTATTGCCTTTCTCATCTACATAATTGCCCATCACATCCAAACCGGGGCCAATAGAGACTGAAATGCTGGAAGGGTTGGAGAAAAATTTAAATAGAAATTTGATCAACCCAAAACTTCCGTACTTATCCTGCTCAGGAAAATACCGATCCTGGCCTTTTACCTGCAAATAATCTTCGATCATTTCAGGAGCTTCTAGTACACAGTGATAATTAAGTGTAACGGGCACAACAAATACTTTTTTTGGTTCACCCTCAGCCATGTATAAACTTCGTTGCGCTTCGATGGCTGTACTAAGCAATCCTAATTTTAACTGCTTTTCAATTTTCCCGGATCTCGAACGTGTTCCGCCAGGAAAGAACAAGCTGTGAGCTCCTTTTTGTATGGCAAGGTTGGAATACATTTTTAACGTTTCCAGATAGGGTAAATTCTTTTTTCTGCGATCTACCTTATAAGCGCCCAAACTATTCATGAAGTACGCGATGATTTTAATGTTGAATAGATTTAGACCAGCACCGTAAATAAAGGCAGGGAGACCCATGGAATGGATTACCCAGCCAATTAAAATCGAATCAAGGTTGCTGAAATGCGTAGGCACCATAACCACCGTTCCCTGTCTCGCCAGGCTACGGATCATTTTAACTTTTCCTACAATTTGGATTTTGTCTCGCAACGTGTATCTGTTCCTGAAAAAGGCTCCGAATTTTTTGATACGCGTACCGTTGAGTAAACGCAAGAAACCAAACTTAATAACGCTTCGTGCAAACCGATACGAAGTCTGTTTAAAATTACCCGCAATTTCGGAGGCATACCGATGGACGATCCTTTCTAGTATGGAATCTGTTGCCTTGTCGGCTTCTTCTTGCGATTTATTTCCTAATTCGACTAATTCACCTTTAATGCCTGACCAAAATCGGGAGTCATCGGCTGGGTCAGCGCGCCACCTATTTCGTTTAATTCTGTTCTGCTCTCGATAAACGGTTGCTTCTAAATCGTCTGTAAGCTGTTTTCGATGCGGTCGAAGGGCTTTGATCCGTTCGAGGGTGTTTTTTGTTACCTCCTGGATAAACTCCGTTCGGTTTTTACTCAACTGGTAAACAGGCCAATCGGGAATATCTTCAAGAATGGGCTTGTAGGGCTTATTCTTGTTCTTCTTTTCTTCTAAAATCTCCATCAACTAATTACGCAAGGGGAGTCAAAGTTAATGCACCACCTGTCATTACCAAAGATTCTATAAAAATTGGGTTGCTTGGGCCAAACTTTTGGCCATATCATTAAAGCGAATGATGCTTTGTTGAATAAATTCTTCGTTTACAATACTTTTGATCTCCTCTTCGGACGAAAGATCATACTCTTCGATTTTGAACGTTTGTTCAAAAGGTCCCGCCTCCAGTTTAATCAGGTAACGATTATTCCAGTGGAAAATGGTAATTTTTACTTCCGGATGGGGTATTTCACCAACGACTCTCATGGGGCGCAAGATAGCCTTTCCGTGATGGTAGAAAAAGTCCGGATTTTATTTGAATAAAATGGCTTTTGTTTCGTTGGTATGCGAGACGATGGTGTCAAGCGCGAATTGATTTATTGATCTTATTTATTGTTGTAACTTTGGGTATCTGAAAATAGTATGAAGTATTTGAAAACGGGTAGCTGGATCATTTTCTTCTTTTTGGGTTTTATACACTTTTCCCAAGCGACACATTTGCGTGCAGGGGAGATTACGGTGGAGCGGATTAGTTGCAATGGCCTCACGTTTAGAATTACCATTACGGCCTATACAAATCTTGGGTCTCCCGTTAAGTTTAGTGATGGTACACTCAATTTTGGTGACGGAAATACTATCCAAACACCTACTGTAGAAAATATTATCAGACCCGATTTGGGTGCAGGGATTGGCTTTGTTCAGTTTATAAAGGAATGGACTTTTCCCGGTCCGGGCTATTACACCATTACTTACAAAGAAAGGAATAGAAATGCGGGTATTCTCAACATGGCTAATTCTGTGAATACCCAATTTTTTTTAGAGACTGTAATTATCATAGACCCGTTTATTGGTTGCGACAACAGCCCACAGTTGTTGGTTCCCCCGATTGATAAAGGTTGCACGGGCAAAGCGTGGTACCACAATCCCGGAGCATTTGACCCTGATGGGGATTCATTATCGTATGAGTTTACAGATCCCAAGCAGGACAAGAACGTTCCGGTGAACAACTATCAAGACCCCAACGAGAAAAAGTTTTATGATCAAATCGGCCTTAACTACTCGGCTTCTAACGAAGGTCAAAACGGTCCGCCAACATTTTCGATCAATCCGGTCACTGGCACAATTCTTTGGGACGCTCCCGGTGCCCCGGGAGAGTACAATATCGCCTTCCGGGTTATCCAGTGGCGAAAGATCGGACCGGACTGGAGACAAATCGGCTATGTGACGCGCGATATGCAGATTGTGATCGAGGATTGTAAAAACCAACGTCCTGAGCTTACTGTACCGCCTGATATCTGCGTGGAAGCGGGTACGTCCATCAATGAATTGATATTTGGCGATGACCCCGATGCGCTGGACAGTCTAAAAATTGAAGCGTTTTCAGAAGTATTCGCCTTGAATTCATCGCGTGCTACGTACACTCCTTTTCCTGCTCGTTTTCAGGGAGGTGGTAGGCCGGCCACGTTGAATTTTAAATGGAATACCACGTGTGCGCATGTGAAAGAACAACCGTACCAAGTGGTTTTCAAGATAAGCGACAAGAGCAAGACAGGCCCTTCCTTGGTTCAATTTAAAACCTGGCGTATACGGGTAGTGGGTCCAAAGCCAGTTTGGAAACCGGCTGCCTTGGATTTGGCTACACGGTCGGCCAAATTAGAATGGCAAAATTATACCTGTGCAGCCAATGCGGCCACTATGGAAGTGTGGCGAAGGGTAGATAGTTTTCTTGGAACGGTTGGGTCATGTGTGACGGGGATTCCGGATTCATTTGGTTATACCAAAATAGCAACTGTTCCCATTGGCACGACCAAATACACCAATACAGGGTTGGCCTCAGGTGCCAAATACTGTTACCGGCTGGTGGCCATATTTCCGTTGCCCAGAGGCGGTGAGAGTATAGTTTCCGATGAAATCTGTTTGCCCCCTTTTAAGGCTGATAGGGCCGTGATTACCCACGTAACGATTGACAAGACAGATGACAAGAACGGACAGATCACCGTGCGTTGGCGTTCTCCCTTTGATATTGACAAGATTAGTTTTCCGCCACCCTATTCTTACAAAGTATTTAGAGCAGAAGGCTTCAGTGGAAAAATCAAATTGGTGGAGGCTTTTCCGGGCACTCGACCGGATTCCTCTTGGGTGGATACAGGCATCAATACCCGCGACATTATTTACAACTACCGCGTTTTAGGATTTGATAAAAATGGGATCAAGATAGATTCTTCGGCTGTAGCTTCTTCAGTGCGGCTGGAGATCAAGCCTAAATTCAAGGAACTGGAACTGCGCTGGGCGGCTAACGTTCCCTGGTCAAATAACACCTTTGATTTCCCTACCCATACTATCTATCGTGGATCACAGGGACAGAGCGAATCGCAATTGGTGAAGATTGCAGATGTGAACGTAAACCAGAATGGGTTTGTATTCAAAGATCCGGATTTGAACGAATCGCAAGTGTATTGCTACCGGGTAGAAGCAAGAGGAAGCTACGGCAACCCAAAGATTCAAAAGCCACAGATAAATTTTTCACAAATCAGTTGTGCGCAGCCTAATGATGACGTGCCTCCGTGCAACGTTTCGCTACTTCCACCTAAGCCAGAAGATGTTGATTGCGCCAAGTATTTTGCAACTACCGGTTGCAATATCACTGAAGTATTTACCAACACATTAAACTGGAAAAGACCTGCGGATCCGGGCTGCCAGGTGGATATCAGCAGCTATGCCATTTATTATGCGGCCAAGGTAGGCGATGAATTCAAGAAACTTCCGGTTGTTGTAAAAGACACATTCTTTGTGCATACCAATTTGCCTTCTTTCGCTGGTTGTTACAAGATTGCTGCTGTGGATCGTGCCGGCAACGAGAGCAAAGAATTGAGCAAAGAAATTTGTTTTGATAATTGCCCATACTATGAGTTGCCCAATGTGTTTACGCCCAATGGTGATAAGTGCAATGATGTCTTTAGTGCCTACAGTACGCGGAATATTGGCGAAGGGGGAGTTTCGGAATGTCAGAAAACAAAATTGAGCGAAACGCAGATCGGGGAGTTGCAGAAGCGGTGTGCGCGGTTTGTGCGGAAAGTGAATTTCACCGTATTCAACCGATGGGGGGGAGTGGTGTATAGTTTTGAATCGGGTGGAGAGCGGACTATTTACATTGATTGGGATGGCAAAGATAACGGTGGTAAAGAGCTGCCCACAGGCACTTATTATTATGAAGCGCAAGTAACATTTGACGTAGTGGACCCTTCCAAGGCCAACCAAACGTTCAAAGGATGGGTTCAGTTAGTGAGGTAAAACCGATTATTTTCTTTGACGGGGTTTGCAACTTATGCAATGGTGCTGTTTTATTTGTTATTCGGCACGATAAGAGTGCCAGATTCACATTTGTTTCCTTACAATCTACTTTTGGTCAAGAAAAATTGAAACAATTTGGTTTATCTTCTGATCAACTGAATACCATCGTGCTGCTGAGTAAAGGACGGATTTTCACGAAGAGTTCGGCTGCTTTGGAAATATCAAAAAACTTGGACGGACTTTGGCCCGCCTTTTATTTTTTTAAAATCGTCCCCCGTTTTATTAGAAATTTCTTTTACGACCTCATTGCCCAAAACCGGTATCGGTGGTTTGGAAAGCAAGATGCTTGTATGATTCCTACGCCTGAGTTGAAGGCTAGGTTCATTGAGATTTGAGATTTGAGATTTGCGAATTTTGATTTTAGATTTGACGATCTAATCGTAAGGAGATCGATGGATAAAATCGTAAATCGACAATCGTAAATCATAAATTAGAAAGGATGAAAGCATTTATTTTTCCGGGCCAAGGCGCGCAATTCACAGGAATGGGCAAAGATATTTATGAGGCAAATCCAAAAGCTAAGGCCCTGTTTGATAGCGCAGACCGGATCTTAGGATTCGATATTTCGCGGATCATGTTTAGTGGTTCTGCTGATGAATTAAAGCAAACGAACGTAACCCAACCTGCCATTTTTATACACTCAGTTGCTATTGCATTGTCGCAAGACACGCAATTTCCTGATATGGTAGCCGGTCACTCGTTGGGTGAATTTTCCTCGCTTGTTGCCAATAAAACACTCGCGTTCGAAGACGCGCTTAAACTCGTATCCAAACGTGCGCAAGCAATGCAAAAAGCATGTGAATTGAATCCATCAACAATGGCAGCCATTTTGGGTCTTGAAGATAAAGTAGTGGAGGAAATCTGTGCTACCATTGATGAAGTGGTCGTTGCCGCCAATTATAATTGCCCAGGGCAATTAGTCATCTCTGGTTCTATGAAGGGAATTGAAATTGCCTGCGAAAAACTGAAAGCTGCCGGGGCAAAACGTGCCTTGCCTTTGCAAGTAGGCGGAGCCTTTCACTCGCCACTCATGGAGCCGGCAAGAGAAGAATTGGCGGCTGCTATTGATGCAACCCATTTTGATTCCCCCATTTGCCCGGTTTATCAAAACGTAAATGGCTTGCCATCTACCAACGTTTCGGAAATCAAAAAAAATCTGATCAGTCAGTTGACAGCACCCGTTCGGTGGACGCAATCCGTTCAGAATATGACAAAAGATGGCGCCACCATTTTTATTGAAAGCGGACCTGGCAAAGTGCTGCAGGGTCTGGTAAAGAAAATTTCGCCACAAGTAGAGGTTGCAAGTTTATAAGTGTTGTTACGCACGAAGTAAGCGTCAGACCGCTTCGAGCGGTCAGACGCCTACAAAAGCGGATCTGGCAAAGTGCTGAAGGGTCTGGTAACGAAAATTTCGCCACAAGTAGAGGTTGCTAGTTTATAAGTGTTGTTACGCACGAAGTAGGCGTCAGACCGCTTCGAGCGGTCAGACGCTTTTGAATTGAGACGGCTTTAAAATTTACGTAACATCAGTTTATAAGTTGCACCACGGAAAGTTGATCTTG
Source organism: Cytophagales bacterium (assembly GCA_020403045.1). GTDB lineage: Bacteria > Bacteroidota > Bacteroidia > Cytophagales > Cyclobacteriaceae > ELB16-189. The sequence continues at coordinate 17,349 of JADBYK010000114.1, read as the reverse complement.
ACAATCTGCCAGCAGTTGTGCATTTGTTTTTCCAAGTACAGGATGAACAAAGTCGGGAGCAATTTCGGTTAATGCTACGAGCGTAAATCTTCGGTGCCGGATTTCAGGATGAGGAATTGTCAGTTCGTCAGTTTTGAGAATGAGATCTCCCGCAAACAAGATATCAATGTCGATGGTGCGCTCCCCCCATTTCTCTAGTCGTTCGCGCCCCATTTTCTTTTCAATGGCGTGGATTTCCAGCAGGAGAGAAGTTGGATTCAGTGTAGAATTTAACCGTATTGCCTGATTCAGAAATGGTGACTGGTCGGTTTTACCCCAGGCAGCAGTCTCGTAAATGGATGATAATTTTTCTATTGTGCCAATCGATTGTTCGATGTATGTAACTGCGGTCTGCAATTGTCGTTTCCGGTCGCCTTGATTGCTACCGAGTAAGAGAAAAAAAGATAAGTTGCTATCGAACACTTCAAGCGTAATTTCAGTGAAAAACCTTCCAACGTGCAAAGCTCGGCCAGGGATAGCAGTGGAAAGCCCGCACCACGATTTTTATCGGGGGAGGACTTGCAACGGATAGCCCGCCCGGGCCGCCAATAGTAATCGGATCTGCCATCACAGGCAGTAAAGATAACCCCATACCTTTAAATACCGTTTACGTTTGAGTATTTTTGCCACTTATCCATTTTAAAACATGAATTTTTTCAAATCATTTCTTGCCTCCTGCCTCGGCTCGCTGGTCGCGTTTATCGTTTTGATTTTTTTAGTATTTAGTTTTTTCGCGGCCGCGGTTTCCAGTCTGTCATCTGGCGATTCGCAGGTTGTCGTGGAAGATAATTCCGTCTTACACCTCAAGTTAGATGTGCCACTTAGTGAGATGGAGGCAGACAATCCCCTGGAAGGACTGCCTATCCCGGGCGCTACGGATAGCCCGATAGGACTGCTGAAATTAAAGAATGTGATACAACATGCGGCAGGTGATGCCAAGATAAAGGGAATATACCTGGACGTTCCTGTTTTTATGGGTGGATACGCTACGGCAAAAGAAATACGGGATGCATTGCTCGATTTTAGAAAGACCGGTAAATGGGTTGTTTCTTACAGTGAAGTGATGACTGAACAAGCGTACTATATTGCTTCTGCAGCTGACAAGGTATATCTCAACCCTGAAGGAGAAATGGAGTTCAATGGAATGGCCATTGAAGTTTCCTTTTTCAAAAAAATGTTCGACAAGTTGGAGATCAAGCCCGAAATTTTTCGGGTAGGCGATTTTAAGAGTGCTGTAGAGCCCTTCATGTTGGATAAGATGAGTGAAGCGAATCGCCTTCAACTAAATGAATTGATTCAGAGCATCAACAACGAAGTAGTCAAAGAGATTGCGTTAAGTAGAGATATTGAATTTGCCAGACTAAAAGAAATCTCTGATCGAATGTCGGCCACCACTACACAAGAGGCGAGTGCGCTTCAGTTGATTGATTCATTGATGTACTACGATCAGGTATTAAACGAATTGCGAAATCGTTTGGATATTGGAAAAAGTGAAGACATCACCTTTATCAAGTATAATAAATACAAAAAAAGTGTAAGTGATTTCAGCAGTTCTAAAAATGAAATAGCAGTGATTGTGGCAGATGGCGATATCGTTCCCGGCAAAGCACAGCAAGGAATGATCGGTTCAACCACTTTCGCTCAAGAACTGCGCAAAGCAAGAGAAAGCAAAAAAGTAAAAGCTATTGTATTGCGCATCAATTCACCGGGTGGAAGTGCGCTTGCTTCCGATGTCATGTGGCGCGAGGTAACACTTGCCTCCAAAGAAAAACCAATTATTGCTTCTATGGGAGACTATGCGGCATCGGGTGGCTATTATATCGCGATGGGGTGCGATACGATCGTAGCCGAGCCCAACACGATTACCGGATCCATCGGTGTGTTTAGTGTTCTCTTCGATTTGAGCAGCTTTTTGGATAACAAAATAGGAATCACGTTTGATGAAGTGAAAACGGGCGATATTGGAGAACTGGTCACCTTTACACGACCCCTAACAGAACCGGAGAAAGCCATTTGGCAAAAAAGTACCGATCGAATTTATGCTTCGTTTACTTCAAAAGCAGCAGAAGGCAGGGGCATGCCGGTCGATCAACTAAGAAAGGTAGCCTCTGGCAGAGTCTGGACAGGCAGTCAGGCAAAAGAGCGTGGGCTGGTTGATGTGCTTGGTAGTTTCGATGATGCCGTGCGCATTGCTGCTGAGAAAGCGGGCGTTGCGAGCGATTACCGAGTAAAGTATTACCCAAAGCATAAATCATTTTTTGAGCAATGGATGGCTGATATGGAGGAAAACGCAAAGGTGGAAGCGCTAAAACAAGAATTGGGCACACATTATAAAGTGTACGAGCAGCTTCAGAAACTAAAGTATTACCAAGGGGCGCAAGCGCGAATGCCGTTTGAGTTACAAATACGCTGATTCGATAATTCGATGATTTGTTGATCAAACTGATGTTGTTGACCAAACCACAATACTTTGTACTCCATTTTTCAAATCTTCAAATTAATTTATGATTAAAACGGACTGGACCAGAGAAGAAATTTCAGAAATCTACCACACCCCTGTATTGGAATTGATTTACAAGGCCGCCACTGTGCACCGCGAGTTTAATGATGCGCAGGAGGTACAGGTTTGCACATTACTTTCTGTTAAAACTGGCGGTTGTCCGGAAGACTGTGCGTATTGCCCACAGGCAGCTCGTTATCATACTGATGTGAAGGTTCATAAGCTGATGGAAGTGGAAGAGGTGATCGGCAAAGCATTGGAAGCGAAGGAAGCGGGGAGCACTCGCTTTTGTATGGGCGCTGCCTGGCGCGAAGTGCGAGATAATCGGGATTTTGATAAAGTGCTTGAAATGGTAAAGGGCGTTAGCACGATGGGTATGGAGGTGTGTTGTACGCTTGGCATGCTCACCCACGAACAAGCCAACAAACTAAAAGAAGCCGGCCTATACGCCTACAATCACAACCTCGATACCAGCGAAGAGTTTTATGGCGATGTGATTACCACTCGCACCTACAAAGACCGACTGGAAACACTTGAAAACGTTCGCGGAGCTAAGATCTCGGTTTGTTCTGGTGGCATCATCGGCATGGGTGAGAAGGAAGGAGATAGGATTGGCATGTTGCACACATTGGCCACATTGCCAGAACACCCTGAGTCAGTGCCGGTGAATGCATTAGTGCCTGTAGAAGGCACCCCTTTGGAAGATCAGGAAAAGGTATCGGTCTGGGAGATGGTGCGAATGATCGCAACAGCGAGGATTATTATGCCAAAGGCAATGGTTCGATTATCAGCAGGGCGAGTGCGAATGACATTAGAGGAGCAGGCACTTTGTTTCCTGGCGGGAGCCAACAGCATTTTTGCCGGAGATAAGCTATTGACAACCCCCAACCCTGCTTATATACAGGATAAAGAGATGTTTCAGGCATTGAATCTAAGGCCCAGAGAGGCGTATAAAAATCTGGCAAGAGCAACGGTGAGCTAGTTGCTAAAATTTATTTTTTTACAATTTATCGATGTAAGGTTTCGGATCAAAATGCGTTATTTGGCCGGATTTTGACGTTTTGTATCACTCTCTTTTTCGCTCAATAGCAACGTGATTCAACCTTACGTAGATTTTTTTTTCAGGAGCAATTCAACTCCACCTAAATTTCTCATACCTCACGTTAATGTTCACCCCAACTTTTGCATTAGCGAAATTTACTCTCTGTGCAGACGAAAGAGAAGCTTTGTCTGGGTTAACCCTGACAAAACTCCTTTTGCAAAGGATTTTTTCGTCAATTAAGCAATGGAAATTGTCTATTGCTTAATTCGGTTTAATTGATTCGGGTTCATTGAACCCAAACTATGCATTAGGAATGCATAGTTTGCCCAGGGGGTTGACGATCCGCCTAAGGCGGATGTCAAGGTTAAACCTCGTGACGCTTTCGGCCAGAGTCAGACATTTATCGTCTGACCTGACAATGAAAATCACCAACTTGGTTTTCTTACTTGGGGCTAAATCGTTGATTTTCATTCGTCAATTATGCAATGCTGACAGTACCGTCAGCATTGCATAATCTGGGTTGAACATGGCATAACAAAGACGGTTATTTCCAACTCGAAGCCATAATGTTTGATCCGTATCTCGTGGTTGCATACTCGGTTATGCCAACTTAATTGAATAGACTTAGTAAGGTCGTTTTACAGACGATTGCATATAACACAACTTACACAAGCCAGCAGCAATTAACACAGACTCCTTGTCACTTGAACAAAATCCATTTCTTCTAAATAGTCCCAGATTGAACGCCCTCGCGCTGAAACATTCTTCTCAATCAAAGACAAAACACCTGTAACTGATTCACAGGCTTTTTTATCAATAAATAAGGAGAGGCCTAGAATTTGCTTTCTGAAACAAATCCGCCCATTGGCTCTTGTTGGTTTTGCGAAGTAGTAACCTCTTTTGTAGATTGAGCCGTTTTATCTTTTTGCTTTGACAGTGTAAACGAGAATGAAGCCAAAGCCAATAAAACGAGCGACACTATAATTTTGGTTTTCATATTATTGAAATGTTTAAAAAGTTAAAATCCTTTAGCACTTACACTGCCTCCAGAGTTATTTGTGTCAGCCGCGGGTTTTACCTCTTCCTTAGTGCAAGAAGTGATGGACATTGAAAGTGAGAATAAAATGATGATCGTGTAGAAAAACTTTTTCATAATAGTTTTAGGTTTAGTTTTAGGTTTAGTTTAAAATTTAGTTAGATTATTTTCAATGGATTATTTTTGATTATTGTGTTTTGATTAATTGTGATGCACAAAATTATAATTTCGATGGTTCACATATTTTTCATTTTGTTTGTAAATCGAGCATAGGTAGGTTAATTGTATGATTATAAGGAAGTTATCTTTTTTGCTTTTTGTCCTGGCCATTTTTGTGAATGGGTTTAGTCAGGATGCGGCTCGTTTGAGAATTGACTCATTGGAGAGATTAGTGGAGCGGAAAAGTGGCACTGAAAAATTTGACGCCATGGTAGTGCTTATGCGCGCTCAACTCAGCAAGAATCCGAAGGCTTCTTTAGAGTTATCCCAGCAAGCAGAGAAACTGGCATTCTCAATTGGTGATAGCTTAAGAATAGTTAAAGCTAAGTACGCAATTGGGTTTATCTATCGTAGAATTGATTCCGTTAGTCAAGCGATTCGTGTACTTGAAGATGTCTTACCAATCGCTAAAAGAAATAATTTTAATGAGGAACAGTCAAAGATATTAAACCTAATAGCGATTGGTTATTCGTTTAGTGGAAATCCGGATAGGGCACTTGCGTTTCACTTTCAGTCCATCGATCTGAATGAACGGATGGGGAACAAGGAGGATATTGCTATCGCATACCACAATATTGGCTTTGTTTACTTCAAACTTAAGGATTACGAAAACGCATTGAATTTTTATCAAAAATCACTTTATGTTAAAAACGAAATTTCAAGTGGATATGATTTGGATAGACTACTTGTCAATATGGCACTGTGCTATAATCAGTTAAAACGCTATAAAGAAGCCGAAGATTTTATTAAAAAGGGTTTGCAGATATGTAAAAGCGAGTGCGATTCTGTTTTTCTGATGGATGCAGAACTTGGATTGGGTGTAGCATCGTCTCAGCAAAGCAGAAAAGAGGAAGCTATTCGTCATTTTGAGTCATCGTTGCAAATCGCCAAACTGCTCAATGATCAGCGGTATCAAATTGAAAATCTATGGAATTTGGCATTGGTAAGTGAAAGTCAGCAACATCCTGCGGAAGCTTTGGATTTTCTACAAGAAGCAGAAAAGATAGCCACAACGACCAGTTATTCACTTTCATTAATTGAAATTTATAAGTTATACTCGAAGATTTATCGGACTCAGAACGATTACCAAAATGCCTCCGTATTTCAAGCAAAATACATCGCTCTGAAAGATAGCATCTATAGCGAAGACTTAATAAAAAACCTTGCCAAAGTCCAATCGAATTTCGCAGAACGCGAAAACATAAAAACCATCAAAGAAAAAGATGAAATACTGGAGCTGCGCCAGCAGTTGATCGACCGCCAATTAAGTCAGTTTGTTTTCGTTGTTGCAATATCGTTGCTCTCGCTTGGTATGGTGCTGCTGTTACTGGTAACGAATAGAAGGCAGAAACAAGCCAGTGCTGTGATAGCTATGGCGAGAAATAAGATAGAGGAACAAAACAAGCAGTTGGAGGATCAGAATAAGGCGTTAGATAAAAAGGTAAAAGAGCGAACCGTTGAGCTAAGTGAATCCAACCGCCAACTCACCGATGTAAATACGGAGTTGGATAATTTCCTCTATAAATCTTCGCACGACCTCAGTGGCCCACTGGCTTCATTACAGGGGCTGGTTAACTTGGCCTATATGGAGCCCAAAGATGAGTTTCACCAACTTAGGTTGCTAGGTGACTTAACTTCGCAAATAGAAAAGATGTCAAAGATGTTGAGCCGATTGTCGGTGGTAAGCGAAGTGAATCACGCCAGTTTGGAGTCTCAAAAAATAGACATTGAGAAGGTTCTAGTAGATCTATTTGAATTCGAGAAAAAGAACTACCAATCTTCTAATGTTCAACTCAGCTTTAAGATACAAGGTGACGTTGAGTTGGTGTCTGATAAACTACTTTTTGAGACCATTGTTGAAAACCTGGTTACGAATGGCATTAAGTTTTGTAACACAAATAACCGCGCGCAGCGCTTCGTTCATGTAGAAATAAGTAAAGCTGGTTCGATGGTTTGCCTACGTGTGTCTGATAACGGACTAGGTATAGAAAGCAAACCCGACCAAGATGTATTTCGAATGTTCATGCGAGGATCTGAACGTTCTGAAACGGGCGGTGTAGGGCTTTACCTTACAAAAATATGCGTGAATCGCTTGGGTGGCAATATCCAGTTAGAGCAAACCAGTGGGAACGGTTCCACCTTTTTGGTTCAACTACCTTCTGACCTGACACCGATTCTGGAAGAGCGTAAACGATTTCAAGAAGCAGTAAAAAGAAAAGAAAAAGAAGCGTTAGAAGGGGCCGGAAAATTGACTTCCACCGAGTAAACTTTTTCTCTGCGCATTTTACCATCTTTGCCCTGTTTTTATGTAGTCCAATGAGCAAAGAATTCAAAAGATATCTCGTTACCGCAGCACTTCCTTACGCCAATGGCCCAAAGCATATTGGGCATCTGGCGGGCGCTTATATTCCTTCTGATGTTTATGTTCGGTATCTAAGGTCTCTCGGCAAGGATGTTGTTTTTGTATGTGGCAGCGATGAGCATGGCACTGCCATTCCCAATCAAGCTCTAAAAGAGGGAACAACGGCACAGGCAATAATTGATAAATACGATGCTCAGATTCGAACCTGTTTTTACCAACTCGGAATGTCGTTCGATATCTACCACCGGACGAGCGAACAAATTCACCATCAAACTTCGCAAGAGATTTTTTTGAATTTGTATAACAAAGGGTTGTTAAACGAAGAGACGTCTGACCAATACTATGATGAAGAGGCAAAGATCTTTCTGGCCGACCGATACATTATTGGCACCTGCCCTAAGTGCGGAAATCCCAATGCGTATGGCGATCAATGCGAACGGTGTGGCTCCACGCTAAGCCCAAGCGAGTTGATCAATCCAAGATCAACACTATCTGGTAATTCGCCCATTCTAAAATCCACAAAGCACTGGTATTTGCCTTTGCAGGATTACGAAACTTGGTTGAGTGATTGGATTCTGAAGTCGCACAAAGATGATTGGAAAGTAAATGTGTACGGGCAATGCAAATCGTGGATCGATGCAGGCCTGCAACCTCGCGCCATGACCCGCGATTTGGATTGGGGTATCAAAGTTCCGTTGCCAGATGCGGAGGGTAAGGTATTGTATGTGTGGTTCGATGCGCCTATTGGGTACGTATCAGCTACGCGAGCTTTGTTTGCAGAACTAGCTAGTGGAGAAACAAAGTATGCTACACCTCAATGCAATTTTGCCAACCCATCCAAGGATGGTTGGAAACCCTATTGGCAAGATAGAGACACCAAGCTTGTGCATTTTGTAGGTAAGGATAATATTGTTTTCCACTGTATTATCTTTCCGATCATGCTGCATGCCACGGGCGAGTACATTTTGCCCGATAATGTGCCCGCCAACGAGTTCATGAACCTCGAAGGTGATAAGATGTCTACAAGCCGCGGCTGGTCGATTGAAATGCATGAGTATCTGGCCGACTTTCCTGATAAGCCGGATGTATTGCGCTATGCATTGCTCACCAATCTACCTGAGACAAAGGATAGCGAATTTACCTGGAAAGACTTTCAGGCCAAGAACAATAACGAGTTGGTCGCCATTTTCGGGAATTTTGTTAACAGGGCACTGGTTCTTACTCAAAAGTATTTTGACAATCGAGTACCTACTCGTGGATCGTTGGCAGAAGTTGACCAAAAGGTATTGAATGACTTGAAAGAGTTCCCCTCCAAAATTGGATCGTCCATCGAGTTGTACCGTTTCAGAGAGGCTACTGCTAACTTAATTGATCTGGCTCGTGTGGGGAACAAATACCTGGCAGAAACAGAGCCTTGGAAGTTAGCCAAGACAGACATGACAAGGGTGGCAACCATTTTGAACATTTCATTGCAGATTGCTGCCAGCTTAGCCATAACTGTGGAGCCATTCCTTCCTTTCACTGCAGAGAAGCTACGAGGCATGTTGAATTTTAAGAAATCAAATTGGCGCGATGCGGGCTCATCGAATTTATTGAGCGATGGGTACTCGTTAGGTGAAGCTTCACTGCTATTCGAAAAAATAGAAGACGAAGTAATACAAGCACAGATCAAAAAATTGTTAGACTCAAAAAAGGCCATGGAAATAGCGAACCAACCTGTAGAACCAGCAAAAGCTGAAGTTTCTTTTGACGAATTTGCGAAAATGGATATTCGCATAGGCACAGTAATAACCGCTGAGCGAGTGGAGAAATCTAAAAAATTATTGAAACTCCAAGTTGACACCGGGATTGACAAGCGCACGGTGATGAGTGGAATTGCAGAACATTTTTCTCCGGAAGGTATCGTTGGCAAACAAGTGACCATTCTTGTAAATCTCGCTCCAAGAAAAATTATGGGGGTCGAATCGCAAGGGATGATATTGATGGCCGCTAATAAAGATGGAAAACTACGTTTGCTGCAACCCAATGAAGCAGTGTGTCCAGGCTCAACTATCAGTTGATTCAAATTCTAAATTCTAGCTTCTTGCTTCTAACTTCTAACTTCGGTCTCCAACTCATTGAAAAATCTTGATGCCAAATACATTCTTACAGGCATCGCTTTTGCACTATTGTGGGCATCGGCATCTACAGCTGGAAAATTCGGAATTCAATCCGTTGAACCACTGACTTTCTTTACCATCCGGTTTTTAGCAGCGGGCATTCTTCTCTTAGTATTCTCGCACATGATTATGCGCTACGCTCTTCCAACGGGTATAGAGTGGTGGCAGGTAACGGTCTTTGGTGCATTCAATACGGCTTTGTATTTGGGCATTTTTATCATTGCGCTAAAAAACGTGGCAGCCGGAATTACAACTATGGCCATTGCATTGAACCCCTTGTTAATAGGAATTCTTTCTTCTCAAACCTTGAAACGAAAAGTGCTTTGGCGCGAATGGCTTAGCATTTTTATCGGTATGCTAGGTGTGGCGATAGCCACATTGCCACTTTTAAAAACAAAGCATGCAACTGTTTCCGGGGTTTTGCTGATTGTTCTTTGTATGCTCATGTATTCGATTGGCTCTGTCTACTATGCCTCTGTAAAATGGAAGCTGCAGCGCACAACAATTAACGCCTGGCAGGTTTTTTTTGGAGGCTTGATGTTGCTTCCGTTCGCGTGGATATTTGAAAGTGGCACTAACTCCTTTGATCTAAAATTTTTTCTTTCGCTTACCTGGCTAGTGATTCCGGTCTCCATTGGAGCTGTGCAACTTTGGCTTCGTCTACTAAAAGACGATGCTGTTCGCGCATCGATCTGGCTTTTTCTTTGCCCGATTTTTGGGTTGACGTACGCAACATTTCTATTAGACGAACCTTTCACGCTGTTGACAGCATTAGGTGCTGCAATGGTATTAACGGCACTCTATATAGGGCAGCGTGTTAAGGCTTAAAAAAGTTTAGAAAATTCAAAAATCAAGATTCAAAATCGACTTCTAAACCAGAAATCTTGAATTTTGGATCTTGAATCTTGAACCTTGAACCTTAAACCTTGAACCTTGAATCTTGAATTCTACGCCAACTCCCTCAAATCAACTGGCACCACTCTGGAAATTCCTTTTTCCACCATGGTGATTCCGTAAATGACATCGGTTGTTGTCATCGTGCGCTTATTGTGGGTTACAATTACAAATTGGCTGTCTTTACTAAAACTGCGAATGATGTTATTGAATTTGTCAATGTTCGCATCATCCAAAGGCGCATCCACCTCATCAAAAATACAGAATGGAGCGGGCTTCAATAAGTACATAGAGAAAAGCAATGCTGTAGCCGTTAATGTTTTCTCTCCACCTGAAAGTTGGTTGATGGTGAGCGGGCGTTTTCCTTTTGGCTTGGCAATAATGTCGATTTCGGAATCTAGTGGCTTGCTTGGGTCGGCCAATTTCAAATCGCAATCATCGCCTTCATTAAACAATGAGCGGAAGACGCGCACAAAATGTTCTTTGATTTGACCGAACGCTTGCATAAACGTTTCGCTCGCTACGCCTTCGATTTCGCTGATCGTGCTGAATAAAGATTCTTTGGCCTTCAACAAATCATCTTTTTGTGCAATGATGAAATCATTCCGTTGCTTAATCTCATTATAGGCTTCCATCGCCATCGGATTAATAGGCCCCATGTTATCGAGCTTTTCGCGAATCTTTGAAACATCTGCTCTCATCTTCTCATCATCCAACTTCATCAGCGCTTCTGCTTCTTCCGGGGTTGCTTCTCCTACTACAGAATCTAAATCCACATTAAATTCAACCGATAGCCTCTCTTTCACTGAGTTTAATTGGAGTTTGCTTTCATTGAGCTGATTTTGCAGTTCCATTAACACCGTGTCAATGTTTTGGCGCTGGTGCTGCGTTTCGCGGAGGTCTTTGTCGTATTGGTCTATTTCCCCCCGGCCGGTGTAGTATTCTTTTTCCGCTTCACTCAATCCTTTCTCCATCTCCTCCTTTTCGCCATACATGCCGATGAGGTCGGTGTCGTTATTTTGAGTGGTCTCGACAATTGTTTTGGACTCTTCCTCATTCTTTTTCAATTCTTCGCTATTTGTTTCAATGCGCAAGCTGCTTTGCTCCATTGATTCTTGCTTGAACCGGATTTCTTGTTCCACGCTCTTCACTCTATTCTCCTGCTGATGGAAGAATATATTTTGTTCATTGAATGCTGATGATTTTTGGCTGAGTAAATCATTTTGAGTGGTTAAGTCATTCACGATCAATTTCATTTTCTCTTCGTGTTGACTTAATTCTATCTTAGCCAACTCCGATTTTGGCTTGATATCTTCCAACTCCAAAGTCAGCGATTCAATTTTTTCCAAAATATCTTCTCTTCGCAGATCCGCGCTACTAAGCATGCTGGAAAATTGTTCTTGTTTGGTGCGTACAGAGATGTGCTCATCGCTCACTAGTTTAATTGCGCCCTGAGCTTCTTCAATTTGTTGTTTGAGTGTATTGTTGCGCAAACGCTCCAATTCACGCTGTCTGTCGAGCAATGAGAATCGGATGTCTTCAACTTTTTTGGAGAGGTCTTTGATTTCTTTGTCGAGCTTTTCTAAATTTTTCGCGCGGCCGATCTTTTTTCCTTCAAATAGCCCGACCGATCCACCTGAAATACTGAATCTACGTTTTGTTACTTTTCCGCTCTTTGTAATAAACGTATTGTCATCTGAAGATGGAATGTTTTTAATGTCTCCTTCCGCAACGTACACTTTATCCAAAATGAACGCCATCAACTTTGAGTACTTGGGATCGAACTCAATGATCTGTGTTGCCGGAAAAGCGTCTCCATACATTTGCAACGGGGAGGGCGTAAACTTTTCGAAGGCATCCAAAATGAAGAAGTTTGCCTTTCCTTTGCTGGCGTCACTTAATATATTGATCGCTTCGTAAGCGTGCGCCTCATGGTCTACGATATAGTAATTGAGGTAGGGCTCTAAATAGTTTTCGATGGCCACCCGATATTCTTCAGTGGTAGAAAGAATATCGGATAGGAGAGGAGCATTTTTTGTTAACTCAACATTTTTCTTCAAGAACTTGATGGCTTCAGGGAAGCCTTCCAAATTTTCAACCAGTGATTTTGTTAGTTGAAATTCATTTTGACGTGCATCCAGTTTCCGACTGTTCTCCGTCATCTCTTCGCGAATCATCTCAATGGTTTTCTCCAGCGAGCCGATGCGCAAGAAGACATCCTCTTCTTCCCGCTTTAATTTTTCGAGGTAAGTGTTTTTTTGAAGGATGTCTTCATTTAATAAGACAAGCTTCTTTTCAAATTCAGCAAGACTTGTGCTTTGTTGATGGGTATCGGTTGTGGTGCGCTCTAACTCTTGTTTAAAGGATGACACTTGAATTTCACGTATCTCTAACCCTTTATTTAATTGAAATGATTCTTCCTGCTTGGCGCGATGTACTTGACGCAGGGCATCCGATTCGCCTTGCAGTGTGTAGGTGGTTGCTTTTTGACTTTCATATTCGTGGCGAAGTGCCTCGACCTTGTTGGTGATTTCAGTCAAGATGGATTGAGCTGATTCTCTTTCCGATTCTAGACTTTGAATGCTAAAGCGTGCGCGTTCGTTGCTCTTTTTATCCTGATCAATTTGGTCTTTTAGATTGTTAACACGATCCGTTAAAAAACGAAGGCGTTCGTTTTTGACTTGTTTATCGCTTTCGTATTGCCTGATTTTCGAAACAAATTCATTAATCGACTTTTGACGAGACGACAACGTCTTTTCTTTTAAAATCAGTTCCGCTTTAGATTTTTCGATCAACGCCTCTTTTTCGGCCACCTCTGCTGCTAACTTGGCCTTGCGGTCGTTCTCTGTTTCAATTTGCTTGTTGAGTGAGCCAAACTTATCCTTCTGTTTATTGACTACTACTTTTGCCAGATGAATGCTCTTCTCTTTGTAGTCTTCTTTGATCTTATAGTACTGTTCGGTTTGTTTGGCCTGCTTCTCCAGGCTTTTCATATTTTTTTCAATCTCGAAGAGTAAATCCTCCACCCGCTCCAAATCCGCGTCTGTATCTTCTAATTTTTTAAGCGTTTCTTTTTTCCGCTTTTTGAATTTGGAGATACCGGCCGCTTCTTCAAACAGCATTCTTCGGGAATTGTCACGGTCGTTTAAAAGATCGTCTACCATTCCAAGTTCGATGATCGCGTAACTGTTGGATGCTACCCCGGTATCCAGGAACAAGTTGGTGATGTCTTTTAGTCGGCAGGCCACGCCATTTAATAAATATTCACTTTCCCCCGAGCGGTACAAACGCCTGGTAATTGTGATTTGAGAATATTCAGTTGGCAAAATGTTCTTTGTGTTGTTGATTGTCAGAGAAACTTCAGCCATTTGCTGCGCAGAACGTTGGCTGGTGCCGTTGAAAATGACATTTTCCATTTTCTCTGAGCGTAACGCGCTCGTTTTTTGCTCGCCTAATACCCAGCGAATAGAGTCCACCACATTGGATTTTCCGCAACCATTTGGTCCAACAATGCCAGTGATTCCTTCGTCAAAATTGATGACGATTTTATCTGCAAAACTTTTAAACCCTTTGATCTCCAGCTTCGATAGTTGCATTTCTTGATTTTATCAATGTTTCCAGTTTCTGGTTCCCGGTTTGTAGTTGTCGGTTTTTTTAACCTGCAACTGGTAACTGGCGGCCAGGAACTTTTTTAAAGATGGCAAAGATAACTTTCGGTTTGGCATTTGAAAAACTACCTATTCCCAAACCATTCACATTTTATCCATGTTTAAATTGTATTGAAAACCGCTTTTTTTAACAAAATAATCAATACCTTTGGTCTGAATGGATAATCTTCAGTTTTGGATTTGGCTAATCGTGATCATCGTCACGTTCATTGCGCGGGCAAAGAAAAAGAAGCCCGAGGGTGATTCTACCACTTTTGGAGGAGACCCCATTGACGGGCGTACTTCACCTGTAGACAAACCGATTTCATTCGAGGACTTATTGCGTGAAATTCAGGCTTCGAAGGCACCTCAACCTGCTCCAATACCTAAAAAAAAGCAGGAATACGTTGACTATGATGATGAGTTGGAAGAAGAAGCAGTTGCCGAGCGAGTAGATTATTCTAAGCGCGACCAGGACAGCACCTTTCAAACGTATGAGCGGGCAAAACAAGACGCGTTCAACAGGGCTTCGCTGGAAGAGACCATGAAAATAGAGGACACAGTCGTTCGATTTGGTCAATTCAAAGGCTATCAACAAGATAAAGAGGTAAATGTGCTGGCAGAATATGTGAAAGATTTGCAGGATCCGGCTGGATTTAAGAAAGCTTTTATCCTGAGTGAGGTATTGAACAGGAAGTTTTAATATTTTTTGATGTAAATAGTATACGGATGGTGTAAAGCGGCTGCCTCAAACAGCTGATTTTTTGAGTTTAAGCCATCTTTATTGGAATTTGTGGTTACAATACATTTTCGAATTTGATTTAGAGTGGCACAACTAGTGTTAATGAAATTGCATAAGTATGAAGTTAAGGTTTTACGTTTTAGTACTATTCTTTCAATTGGCAACATCGATCAATGTTAGGTCTTTGGCTAATTATCCCGAGTGTGCATTGAAAGTAACGGTTGAGCAAATGGATGCAACTGACGGCAAAAAAGGGCAATTCAAACTTTTGCCATCTGGTGGGAAGTCGCCCTATAAATTTGTGGTTTATAAAAGCTCTGGTCATTTGGTTTCTGAGGATTTTGATAAATCTGTATTTGACGACATGAATCCTGGTACCTACCACGCGATAGTGGTAGACGAGAAGGGATGTAAAAATCAACTTGAAATCCAACTGAAGTGAGAGCTTTTTTTTCAACTGCAAAATTGTGGGCGCGAGTTTTCAGCCTAGTCATTGCAACTTTTTCTGCCCCAGAGTTAGTGGCGCAAACTACGACATACATACAGGGGAGTCTTCGGGTAAATGTTTTTGTGTCTAATCCATGCAATGGAAGCAGCAATGGATTCATTAGGTTCTCTGTTTTACAGACCAGCGATGGGCAGCCTGGAATACTTCAGCTTATTTTACCTGCTACTGGCGGCAATCCCAATTTTTTTGGACCACAGTCAATTTCAGTTGGCAGCAGTTTTGTTTTCAATGTGCCACTAACCCTTCCCGCAGATAGTTATGATTTCGTTATCAGGGATACTCCAAACGTAGATATCATCAACACATTCGGCCCTCCACCGCCTGTTACTTTAACTTCGTTGCCGAATTTGGTTATTAACCAAAACACATTGACAAATAATTCTAGTTGTGCCAGCCCCGATGGGCAGGTCGTTGGCTCAATTTCGGGTGGTTCGCAGGCCTTGCCAGGAGGTGGATCATACACCTATACTTGGACAAGTTCAAACGGCTTGGCCGGCCTTCCTCTTACAAACAATAATTTTAATGGCTTGAGCAATTTGAATTTGGCCACTTTGCTTAGTGTCTCCGGTTTACCTGGGGGCACCTACACACTCAATGTTTCTGATAATTATTCATCCTGTACTCAATCCAGAAATTTTACAATTACTGATCCCTCTCCATCTTTATTCAACATTACATCCGGCTCTGGCACGGCTTGTTCGGGAGCTAATTTTACAGTAACTCTAAGCGGATCCGATGCGGCTCCTACCAATTATGAAATTCTCCGAAATGGAGGGGCGACCGGTCTTATTTTTCCGGGTGCAGGTGGAGGTCCGTTCAATATGCCATTTGCCACTACTGGTTTTTCAAACGGAGATGTGTTAACGGTTTTAGCGAGAAATGGGTCTTGCACGCCCCGGTTGATGACGGGTTCGGTTGTGTTAAACATTGCCTCATCCCCAACTTCGGCAGTGTTAGCTGGAACGGCTACTATTTGCCCTGGTCAGTCAACAACTATTTCAGTTGCTATTGTGGGCGGAACAGCTCCCTTTAGTTTTAACATCACCGGGCACGGGCCTGTGTCTGGTTACACATCCGGTTTGCCTATTTCGGTCACCCCGGTAACAAGTACCACTTACTCCCTATCGGGGCTCGTTACGGATGCTAACGGATGTACAGTTACTGGTTCGGGCAGCGCCACTGTAACCGTGAACCCAATCCCTACTGCTACAATCAGTTCCCTTCCAGGCTCGATATGTAACGGATCTAACAGCACACTGACTTTTAGTTTAACCGGATCAGGTCCATTCAGTGTAGGGTACTCGGATGGCTTTACCACTTTTAACCTTTCGGGGATTTCAAACGGGCACACCGTATTAGTCACTCCGCCTAACACGCGCACTTACACCATCACGAGTGTCACTGATGCAACCAGTTGTGTCGGAATTCCTGGTTCGGCAACGACCGTCACAGTGAATCCCGTTCCGACTTCGGCCATTCTAACAGGAACGGCTACTATCTGCGCTGGGCAGTCAACCAATTTAATTGTAACCATTGCGGGTGGTACTCCCAATTATAGTTTTACACTAACAGGAGTAGGCCCAATCGCAGCTTATATCTCTGGAAGTGCAATTTCAGTAAGCCCGGCTGTTACCACGACCTATACCTTGGCTGGATTAGTTACGGATGCAAATGGCTGTACCGTACCTGGATCCGGAAATGTCACCGTAACGGTAAATCCCCTTCCCACAGTTACGTTGGGCGCTAGTCCGAGCGTTTGTGTTGGAGCCTTGAGTGCGAATTTACCTTATAGTTCCACGACAGGTACACCGAATCAGTACAGCCTTGATTTTGATGCTGCAGCGAATACGGCTGGCTTCATAGATGTATTGAATGCGGCCTTGCCATCGACTCCGATAGTGATTACAGTTCCGGGCGCAGTAGCGGCAGGTATTTATAATGCAAACCTGACGGTGCTGAATAGTTTAACGAGTTGTGTTAGTTCGGTGAGCGCGATTACTGTAACAGTATTAGCCAATCCCACGATTACGTTGGGTTCTAACCCGAGTGTTTGTGCGGGCACAACGACCGCGAATTTAACGTATAGTGCGACCACCGGTAGTCCAGATCAATATAGTATTGATTTTAACAACGCTGCGAACATTGCAGGCTTTGTCGATGTGACCAATGTGGCTTTAACAGCGAGTCCTATTGTGATCAAT
>JADBYK010000113.1 GCA_020403045.1 Cytophagales bacterium | reverse complement strand
GTCGAGGGAATCAACAATAAACTTAAACTAATAAAACGAAGAGGCTATGGCTTTAGAAACTTTCGGAATTTTTGGGTTAGAAGTATGTTATCTTGGCATCTTGTCTGTTGATTTAGCATAAAGAGTAACGAAGAGCCGGAAGTCAGAAGGAAAGCCTGTGGAAATGAAAAATTCAGCCCTCTGGTTTCCATTAATTCAACTTCCGAGGAAGTCAGAAGCATTAGGTCTTGGGATGGAGAACCAATTCTTTAGAGGGTTTCCATTAATTCAACTTCCGAGGAAGTCAGAAGCTGAAAAACAAAGCAATTGGTTGGAAGCCATAAAAATGTTTCCATTAATTCAACTTCCGAGGAAGTCAGAAGTAACCGCCGCGCCCTCGCTGACGGCAGCATCAAAAAGTTTCCATTAATTCAACTTCCGAGGAAGTCAGAAGCCCGTGTGATTTCCAACCACCTGCGCCCAAACGGTTTCCATTAATTCAACTTCCGAGGAAGTCAGAAGCTTAGGAGCTTTTTGGGTGCTAATCAGCAGCCATATTTGTTTCCATTAATTCAACTTCCGAGGAAGTCAGAAGTTTTTTTGTTGTCTTCAAAACCCCACCCCGGGTCTTGAAAGTTTCCATTAATTCAACTTCCGAGGAAGTCAGAAGTGTTTGTGGTCCAAGACAGCCCCTTGAAAGGTATGTATGTTTCCATTAATTCAACTTCCGAGGAAGTCAGAAGTTCACGCTTTGCGCGTAATAATGGTTGTACTGCTTATCGTTTCCATTAATTCAACTTCCGAGGAAGTCAGAAGTAAAAAAATACGCCAACAAATACAAGCCAAAATCCAAGTTTCCATTAATTCAACTTCCGAGGAAGTCAGAAGCGGGGGTTGCGTATACGCAACCGTGAGGGGACAAAGAAGTTTCCATTAATTCAACTTCCGAGGAAGTCAGAAGCACCAGTATTGGACTTCCCCGGAACAGGAGAAAGCGTTTCCATTAATTCAACTTCCGAGGAAGTCAGAAGAATCGTTGGATTATCTCTTTCGCTCTGCGTTCGGGATATGTTTCCATTAATTCAACTTCCGAGGAAGTCAGAAGCTTTTGATTTTGAATGCCTTTTCAAGCTTTCTAAAAAGGTTTCCATTAATTCAACTTCCGAGGAAGTCAGAAGAAGAGGAATGGCGCAACGCGCCATCGAAAGTTAAGAGTTTCCATTAATTCAACTTCCGAGGAAGTCAGAAGAAAGCTCCTTTGAAGAAGGAGACATCAATCGTTTAAGTTTCCATTAATTCAACTTCCGAGGAAGTCAGAAGTAATCCCATTTTGGGGGCTGAAAGTTTTGCTTTCAATGTTTCCATTAATTCAACTTCCGAGGAAGTCAGAAGCAGAAGTTCTGCCTGAAAGGAAGCACACTTACAGTAGGGTTTCCATTAATTCAACTTCCGAGGAAGTCAGAAGTACTACTCTTCTGAGGTGTGCTCTTAAAGAATATCTGGTTTCCATTAATTCAACTTCCGAGGAAGTCAGAAGACTATTATGCGCAGCATTGGGGGAACGCTGGGCAACAAAGTTTCCATTAATTCAACTTCCGAGGAAGTCAGAAGAATGGACAGATAGAACTTTTTACAGCTAACAAGCTGGTTTCCATTAATTCAACTTCCGAGGAAGTCAGAAGCTTTCCGCAGGGTTCGGGTTCGCGGCAGGGTTTTTGATCGTTTCCATTAATTCAACTTCCGAGGAAGTCAGAAGCAATCTACATTGATTTTAAGGAGACTAGTAAGTAACCTGTTTCCATTAATTCAACTTCCGAGGAAGTCAGAAGTCTTTGTAGTTTTCAAATTTCCAGACGGAAGAACAGTGGTTTCCATTAATTCAACTTCCGAGGAAGTCAGAAGCAAAAGAGCAAATCGAGCGTTTGGAGCGCAAGCTCCAAGTTTCCATTAATTCAACTTCCGAGGAAGTCAGAAGTAAATCCAATCGTTGGAGCCCCTGGCGACGACTTCCCTGGTTTCCATTAATTCAACTTCCGAGGAAGTCAGAAGTGAAGTATATACGACCCAATACAACAGAGATGGGTGAAAAGTTTCCATTAATTCAACTTCCGAGGAAGTCAGAAGCACATTATCTGCATTAGGAATCAAGGGATTAACAATGTGTTTCCATTAATTCAACTTCCGAGGAAGTCAGAAGTGTTTCTATCAACTCAAAAGCGAGGCTTGGAAGGTTTCCATTAATTCAACTTCCGAGGAAGTCAGAAGTAATATTCTGCGTGCCATGGACGTTCCAACCCCCCCGTTTCCATTAATTCAACTTCCGAGGAAGTCAGAAGTTTCCACTTTAGTATCTAATTTGGATACAATTTGGGAGGGTTTCCATTAATTCAACTTCCGAGGAAGTCAGAAGCCTTAACGGCTACAATGAAGGCCCAGAGCAAACAAAAGTTTCCATTAATTCAACTTCCGAGGAAGTCAGAAGATCAGTATGAACTGGACAGCTATAAAACCACGCTAAAAAGTTTCCATTAATTCAACTTCCGAGGAAGTCAGAAGGAGCGTATTCTCTTACAAGGCCCGTGTCTCGCTGTAGGTTTCCATTAATTCAACTTCCGAGGAAGTCAGAAGTTTCCCTTTCCAGTAGAAGTTTCTACAGAAGGGCAGACGGTTTCCATTAATTCAACTTCCGAGGAAGTCAGAAGGATGAACTCTCTGAAGTGGACCAAAGAGAGTTTAAAAAGTTTCCATTAATTCAACTTCCGAGGAAGTCAGAAGAGTGGGGTTCTGAAAACCTTGCTCCGAGAGGATTGTAACCCATCGAATCTGGGGGGGTCAACTGGCGGGTCGAATAATCGCGAAGATTTTTCGATAACTACCCTAC
>JADBYK010000112.1 GCA_020403045.1 Cytophagales bacterium | reverse complement strand
TGGTGATTTTCATTGTCAGGTCAGACGATAAATGTCTGACTCTGACCGAAAGCGTCACGAGGTTTAACCTTGACATCCGCCTCAGGCGGATCGTCAACCCCCTGGGCAAACTATGCATTCCTAATGCATAGTTTGGGTTAATCTGATATAAACATCAAAGGAGCGCGCAGAAAAGAAAACTGGATCGCGCCCACTGGCTTTCTTCTGGACGAGTTGCATTTAAGGGCGTTGAACCGCTTTTGAGGTATCTACTTTTGCAGAATCTGCTTTCAAATACTGGTTCTTTAGTCTTTCTTTTAGTTGAGATTTGGAGCCCGGAAAGGTGGTTTTAGAGCTGATATCGTAACTGAGGTATATCAGTCCGAAAAAGAACATTACGCAAACTGACAGGAATATCTTTTTTGAGCGTGACATCGTTAAAATTTATAAAGATTTCAAAAAGCCGAACCACTCGGCTTAAAAACGTTACCCGTCAAATCTCCTCCGGAAAGATCTCGGCCAAATTGATCGACAATCCAGGCAAGCTAATCGGGGAAATCTGATCCGTGCGAACATAAGGGGTCAAAACCCCCTCGTACTTTCCCTTTTCATTAAGCATATAAACCAATACCGTTTGTTCTTGCGGGTGCACTACCCAATATTCTCTCACGCCACTCTCTTCGTACACGTCAAATTTTTCGCGCAAGTCCTTTGACGAGGTATGGGGCGAAAGCACTTCGATCATCAAATCGGGTGCGCCTATACAACCGCGTTCATCGATTTTCGCGGGATCGCAAACCACGCACACATCGGGCTGCACCACCGTTGTGATGTCTCGGTCTTCCTTTTTTTTGGGTGATAGAGGCAGCCGAACATCAAATGGTGCAACAAACACCTGACATTTTTTACCTTCCAAAAAATTGCCAATCTTCAGGTATAGCTTTCCCACCACTTTTTGGTGAACGGTGCGGGGTGCAGGCGACATATTGTAAATCTTACCCCTAATTAACTCCCTCATCTCGGTCCACGACCAAGTCATATAGTCAGCATAGGTATACCTTCCGGAAATATCGGGCTCTTCAATCTTCATTCAATCAAATATAGACCGCCTTGCCTAAAATTACAATATTGAGACCCCCGTGGCCAAAACAAAAAAAGGCCGTCTCAAATTTTTGAGACGGCCTTTTTTTAATCTCCGCGAACTCTATTTCAACTTGTTGACTACTGCCTCAAATGCAGTTGGGTGATTCATAGCCAGATCGGCCAATACCTTGCGATTCAAATCGATGCTCGATTTCTTTGCTTTACCCATGAATTCTGAATAAGACATTCCGTGAAGGCGAGCGCCAGCATTAATACGGGCAATCCAAAGTGAACGGAACTCTCTCTTTTTTGCCTTGCGATCGCGGTAGGCATACACCAACCCTTTTTCAATTGCATTTTTGGCTACTGTCCAAACATTCTTCTTACGGCCAAAGTAACCTTTGGCTAACTCCATGAATCTCTTGCGCCTTGCGCGGGATGCTACACTGTTTACTGAACGTGGCATTGTTTTTTACTTTATGGCCGTTGGCGATCCTCCTGAGGCGAATACTTAGCTGCCAAAAACCGGTGAAACATTAAACTAAACTATCCGCCTGAGGCGGAATATCTTTATAACAAATAAGGAAGCATGGCACTGATGTTATTAGTATCAGCTTTGCTCACGATTGTCTTTTTGCTCAATCTTCTTTTTTGCTTGGTGCTTTTCTTTGTCAGGATATGGTTTTTGAACGCGCTCTTGCGCTTAATCTTTCCACTTCCGGTTATTTTAAACCTCTTCTTGGCACCTGATTTTGTTTTTACTTTTGGCATTTTACTCTCAGTTAAACGTTATTACTTCTTGCCCTTTGGGGCCATTAACAAATACATTCTCTTTCCTTCTAATTTCGGCATTTGCTCTACCTTTCCCAATTCCTCAAGGGCTGTCGCAAATTTGAGCAGCAAAATCTCTCCACGCTCCTTGTACACAATTGACCGTCCTGCGAAATGTACGTAGGCTTTTACCTTTGCACCTTCTTTCAAGAAATTCTCTGCATGCTTCACTTTAAAGTTGAAATCATGCTCGTCTGTGTTAGGCCCAAAACGAATTTCCTTTAAAACCGTCTTTTGTGCGTGAGCCTTAATCTCCTTCTGCTTTTTCTTTTGCTCGTACTTAAACTTAGAGTAGTCGACCACTTTACAAACCGGAGGGTCTGCATTGGGTGAAATTTCAACCAGATCCAAACCTTGCTCTTGGGCAAGTTTAATAGCCACTGAAGTGGGGTAGACATCTACCTTGATGTTCTCGCCTACCACTCTTACTTTTTGTGCCAGAATCCGCTCGTTTACACGATAAGGTTCTTCCACTACTCGCCTTGCACCTCTTACAAAAGGTTTGCTACCGGGACGACTACCACCTTGAAATATTGCCACTCGTTGGGTTTAAGTTCTTAAGTTAAATGAAAAAAGTCGGTCTGGTTCGCAGACAGGGCTGCAAATATCGCTATATTTTATTCTTTTCAAAATACTTATTGACTCAAGATTCAAAATCGCACCTTCAAAATTGGGCCGAAATAGAGCTTAAAACTTGACCTGTGAGTTTTGAATTATAAGCTTGGAAGCCCAAATTCCTTCGAAAAAGTAGAAACAAAATCAGTCAGGAGCATAGACCCCTTATCTTCTCCCCCATGTCTTCTCACCGAGATTTTTCCCTCCATCGCCTCTTTCTCGCCAACAATCAGCATAAACGGCACTTTCTTCACCTCTGAGTCTCGTATTTTTCTGCCTATTTTCTCGTCCCGATCGTCCAAGAAACCGCGAATGTCGCTCTCCTTCAAAGTATCCACCACCTTTTGAGCGTAGTCGTTGAACTTTTCAGAAATCGGTAATACTGAAAATTGTTCCGGTGCCAACCAGAGCGGGAAATTGCCTGCGCAATGCTCTATTAAAACTGCAACAAAACGTTCCAAAGAACCAAATGGAGCCCGGTGGATCATGACGGGTCTATGCTTTTGATTATCTGCTCCCACATATTCCAGCTCAAAACGCTGCGGCAACTGATAGTCAACCTGAATGGTGCCTAATTGCCAACTTCTGCCCAGCGCATCCTTTACCATGAAGTCAAGCTTGGGACCGTAAAAAGCAGCTTCGCCTTTTACAGCTACTGTTTTTAAGCCACGTTCATCAGCCGCCTCTTGAATTTCTCGCTCGGCTTTGTCCCACAATTCATCATCCCCAATATACTTTGCTTTGTTTTCCGGATCGCGCAATGAAACCTGTGCGGTATAATTTTCAAAGCCCAATGATTTGAAAACAAAAAGAACCAAGTCAATTACTTTTACAAACTCCTGCTTCACCTGATCGGGTCGGCAGAAAATATGAGCATCGTCTTGCGTAAAACCACGTACACGTGTCAAGCCGTGTAGCTCTCCGCTCTGCTCATAACGATACACCGTTCCAAATTCCGCATAGCGAATCGGCAAGTCTTTGTATGAGCGTGGCTTGGTCTTATAAATTTCGCAGTGGTGCGGGCAGTTCATTGGTTTCAACAAGAACTCTTCACTTTCGTCAGGCGTACGAATAGGTTGGAAAGAATCCTTCCCATATTTTTCGTAATGACCAGAGGTAACGTACAGTTGCTTGCTGCCAATGTGTGGAGTAACTACCGGATCATAGCCTGCCTTTACCTGGGCTCTGCGCATAAATTGTTCCAGGCGTTCGCGTAACACGGTTCCCTTCGGCAACCACAACGGCAAGCCCATTCCTACCTTCTCTGAAAAAGCAAACAACTCCAATTCCTTTCCTAACTTTCTATGATCGCGCTTCTTGGCCTCCTCCAACATGAACAGATACTCCTCCAACTCTTTTTGTTTGGGGAACGTAATGCCGTAAATGCGTTTCAGCATTTTATTTTTTTCATCGCCACGCCAATAAGCTCCTGCTACGCTTAATAGTTTTATGGCTTTGATGGAGCCTGTAGTTGGAATATGCGGTCCGCGGCACAAGTCCACAAAATTCCCTTGTTGGTAAAAAGTGATGGAGCCGTCCTGCAGGCCATCGATCAATTCTAATTTATAGGGATCTCCTTTTTGTGTAAAATAGTCAAGCGCTTCTCTTTTTGAAACATCCCTTCGAACGAACGTATTGTTGATCTTCGCCAACTCGATCATTTTTTTCTCTACGGCCAATAACTCCTCATCGCCAAAAGGTGTGTCACCTAGATCGACATCGTAATAAAAACCATTCTCGATAGGTGGACCAATGCCGAACTTAACTCCTGGATAAAGTGCTTCTAATGCTTCGGCAAACAAGTGGGCTGAAGAGTGCCAGAAAGCATACTTGCCGCCTTTGTCATTCCATGTAAAAATTTTGATAGCCGCATCGGCTGTGATAGATCTATTCAAATCCCAAATCTCACCATTCACTTCGATGGAAAGTGCATTGCGCATCAAGCCTTCACTGATGCTCTTCGCTATCTCCATACCTGTTACGCCTGAAGGAAATTCCTTGATCGATCCATCGGGCAACGTAATTTTTAAAGTACTCATTCCAAGTTGATTTTTTTCGGAGTGCAAATATGCGGTTTTTAGCAAGAGCAGGAAAGTGGTGGCTTTAAATTTGTGACTGCCGCGACAGCGCAGCATTGAGCTTATCCCCACCAACTGATGAAAGATACTATAGTTTTAATTGAATTGTAAACAATACACCAAAGCTTCTAGGATTGTTGGGCAAATCCAAATAGCTAAGCCGATGTATAAAATCCACTCGCAAGAATTTAAAGATATTCTCTACACCATAACCCAGTTCAATATAGGGTTTCTCTGGGTCTAGTGCGAAAGTTCTAAACTTGTTATATTCCTTTAATTCCCTTTCAGATAGTGAAGGTGAAGGCGGAACAATAACGTCTTGATTGGACTGCTTGAGGCTCCCCAGTAATACATTTGCGGTAGCCAGAAGTCTCCATTTCAATTTCTGGATAAGTGGAAGCCTGTTTAAAAATAAGCCCTCAAAATTCTGGCGATACTGCAAGGCAACATATTGATCGGTGGCAAATTCGCCAAAACGCATTAAGTTGAAGGTGATAGGTGAATAAACCGGTGTTTGATTTCCGAGAGGCATGTTGAGCAAAGGATATGGTAACCTTCCAAAGATCTGCTCTCCAGTTAAATTGATATAGCCATTGCCAAGTGGCCCCATTTTGACTCGCTTATTCACATTCAATCGAATCTTATCGTAGTCAAAATCCCCAAAAGTGCTTTTGAAACCATGCGAATACCGCAATGTAAATACCGGCCATCTTTTTGACTCCAGGCCTATTCTATTGTTCCCATTTTGTATAAATACCTGATCCCTCGAATATCGTGTTTCAAAGAATATTTCCGAAGCCTGAAACGTGCGGGAGATCGGGGACGTGTTCACATCGGATGGATTGACGTAGTATTCAAAATTATAGATGGGATTGAAGTCGTATTGACGCAAAGCTATCCGTTGAGAAAATCCCTTAAACAATTCTCTTTCGAAAGTAGCTCGGTACTCGTGGTAATAAAAACTCTTGTTGTAGGGACCCCAACGACTGGCATACTGAAACAATGGAAAATCATTAATTAAATCTTCATCCAACCCAAGCCGATTAAGATCATACCTGGCTTTAAGTGTAAATGTTGTCCATCGCTTTCGATCTAAGATTTTGGTAACGAATGCTTGGTACTTGAATTGCTGATCGTGGAAACCATAGCCCAAACGTGCGCCCAGAATCCATTTGCGGCTAAACTTAACATTCGTTCTAAAACCAGCTTGCAACCGAAATCCCTCGTGATTATTCCAAGACAGGGCGGCCAGGTAAGGGCCCCAATCTACCTTACCGGTCGTATAATAACCATTTATGACTAGTTTAATGACATCAATGTAAGACCTGACTATTGGAATATTTTTGATTGTATCAATCATGTGATACACATTTTGCTCCGTCTTTGTCAATGGCTCATGCCTAAGGGTATCCCACACCTTTTCCTCCTCTTCCAGGTTTGCATCTTCCGCTTTCTCGATCGCATTATCGAAAAAAGAAGTTGGCTTTGGCTTATTGACAATAAAATTTTTGTTGCTCGTGTAAAATTTTGCCAATAAGCCTGCCGAATTGCTGGTTAATTCGCCTACGTCTATCAACACACGACTTTTTGATGGAAGCCAAGCACCGCCTTCAACCTTTTCATATTCATGCTGGATTTTTATCTTCTCAATAAAGTTAATGTTTGCAGTACTTCCCATTGTTGCGTCTATCTGCTTGATAGCATACTCATCTTTGGTGATCCACATCGTGCCTGAGAAAGCTAATGCCTGCTCGCTCTTTGGGAAAAAATCTAAGCGATAACAAAAATGGTCACCAAGGACAGCGCTATCTAGTAATTCATAATCATAGTAAGCTCGCCAGCCGTCTGCAATGGGCGAGACGAATGCTTTTTGTCCAAAATTCAACCAGTTAGAGTAGAAATTATAGTCCTGCATTGATGGACCAATCACCTGCGATAGTATATCGCTGTACCCATCTCCAGTTACGCCATTTACTTTATTCTTTTGTATGAACTCCTTCTTCAAACTTGGGTTGTCGCGATAATAAATTTTAGAAACACTTTCGGAAATATAGAGTGGTAAAATTGGTTTGCCATCTTCTCCGGCAATCCGATCCAAGCTATCGAGTACCTGTGCGATTTTCCTCATGACCTTTTTTTCACGAAGTTTATCGGAAATATTGTCCGCATCAATTTCCATTTTTGAATACGTATCATGCTCATAGCCCGAAAGCCTTCGTTTGTCATTGATGCTCTTATTGTCAATGATTTTGCGCAGGATAGGGAACGCAGGATTCTCACCTGATTTAATGACCACCTCTTGTAAGCTGGTTACATCTTCCTGCAGCTGAAAGTTAATTACTTGCGTAACTCCCTTTTTGAACTTTTTAGAACGCGGCTTATAGCCAATATAGGATGCAACAATAGAATCGCTTTTCAATAGCGACAATGATTTTATTTTGAATTTTCCGTCAAAATCTGTGGTCATTCCCACGGATGTGCCCTTAAACACTACATTAACAAAAGGAATCGGATCGCCAGAAGCCGCGTCTGTCACTTTACCCGTGATTATCGTCTCCTGACTATAGCCCAGCGCGCAGATAGAAAATATAAAAACAAAAGAAAAGAAAACGCTCTTTATCACGATAAGACCTTCAAAACAATAAAATGACCGCAAACATAAATAATTTCCTGCTTTTTAGAATGCGCTTAATAACGGCATTTCATCTTTTTTGGTTTCCTACCTTATTTAATGGCTCCGGATTGCCTAAGTGACGAGGAGTCGTATTAAAAATATATAAATCAGTAACAGCTTTTGCGCGGGCAAACCATTCTCTGATATTCACCCGAAGGGACGTATGCGGATCCGGATCGTTAGCCAACAATGTGACTGCATCTATATCATAAAATTTGCTAATGAACAACGCGCGGTAGCAATGAAAAGACTGGGTAACAATAACAATTTTATTTTGTCCGAAGATCTCTTTGCTTCGAACAATGGAATCAAGTGTTCTCAAACCGGCAAAGTCAAGGGTAATCAAACTGTCGGGAACCCCCAGTCTAATCAATGCCTTTTGCATTTCCATCGGTTCATTGTAGTATTTTGACCGATTGTCGCCACTGAGTATAAAATGGGAAATCTTCCCCTGCCGAAATAAATCGGCTGCAAGTTGAATTCTCTCTAAAAAATAGGGGTTAGGCGAACCGTCAACCAATTTGTTGCTGGTGCCTAACACCAACGCCACACTTTTCGCGGGAAGTTCATCAACGGATGCGACAATTCGACCACGCGTGCTGGTAACCACCCAAATATTAGCAACAACTACAAAAAGAGCAACTAACAATCCGACCCAAAGGATCCCTTTAATCGCAACCCTCCAGAAATATCTCATCCGTCCCATGTTAAAGCCGGTACAAATCTAGCGAATCGAACGAAGAAACTCGTCCTCCAGAAGATCTGACCTTCGCACCATTTTGCGCAGCCATTCAAGGCGTAGTTGCTCCACTTCCGATTTTTCCAATTGCCAGGCTACATCCGAATGGCGCAGCTTTGAAACAAGAGTGTGAAGACACACTGCAGCGCTTACTGATATGTTAAAGCTCTCCGTAAATCCGAACATGGGAATATTTACTTTCTGATCGGCATTTTTTAAAGCAACGTCTGAAATCCCTTCCAACTCATTTCCCATAACCAGAGCGATTTTTTGATCGATAGGCACTTCAGTGATCGGAATTCCGTCTGGCGATGGATCTGTAACCAGAATTTTATAACCGGACGAACGCAGCTGTCGATAGCATAATAGTGTGTTCTCTGCATTTTTTTCTTTGTACTTCATGATAGTCATCCACTTATTGGAACCCTTCAACACTTTCTTATTGACTGAATAACTACTCTGTTTTTCGATTACGTGGAGATCTTGAATACCCAAGCATTCACAAGTTCGAACGGCTGCGCTGGCATTTTGGGATTGATAAATATCTTCTAAAACTAATGTGATATGGCGTGTGCGTAACGATAACACGCGCTCCATTGTCGCTTGCCGCTTTTCAGAAACAAATTGGAGGAGATGGTTATTTACAAGTTGATTTTTCTCTCTTTCGAGCATAATGTATAAATTCAAAATAAACTTAGAGCGAAATATTTGTAGGAGGGCAACGGCCATTCACTAAACATACTGGTTTCATTTCGTTCCTCTGGTCATTTACATTCCCAATTATATATGTATACGATCTTTTCTAAGTCTTTGTCGGCCAACTCACCATTTTGAATTTTCAGTTTTAACAACTCACATTCAGAAAAATAATTAGTTAAGTCTTCTTTAAATTTCTTCTTGCTCACCAATTGAAATTTTGATTCATTAGACTTTTTTAGGTAGTAGCTTTTAGTTTCATTGCTACTTCCACCGGCAGAGATGCCGTTCTGGCCAGCAATAGGAACAAAAGAATAGGTTAACACTTTATACGAACTAATCCTGGTTCCCTCATTGACTATTTCATAAAACTGTTTCTTATCTGAAACAAACTTGCTTCTAAAAAACCCATACTCGCTTACATCAGACGGTCTGAGGGTTTTCTTTTGACCATCTTTCCGTACAAATACAACTTTTATGTATTGACTCGCTTCATTATTATCCTTGATCAAACCGTTGATCTTTAAACCATTGTTATCAACTATATAACCTTCGCTATAGTTATAATTACTTTGGTATTTTAGATATTTTTTTGAGTCTTGAGTATAGCCAAAAGTGAAAGAAAACAAAACTGAAATAACAATTGATATTCTCATCTGATATAGTTTTATACTAACCAAAGGTATGTGTTTTGCAACTCAAATTAAATTGCAAATTGCCTTTTGACTACTTTTGTAATAACTCATGCAATACGTCTTTCCCTCAGACTTTATATTCGGCACCAGTACTGCTGCCACGCAGATTGAGACTGCTTTTGAACATGACTGGCAAGGCGTGAAGTCAAAAGACGGTTTTGTTCTCGACCGAACGACAGATCACGAAACACGCTGGCGCGAAGACGTGGAAATCATTTCATCGCTTGCACCCAATTATAGAATGGGCATGATGTGGAGTAAACTGCAACGTCAGCCCATGGATGTGCTACATGCAGAAACTGTGCACCACTATATTAGTTTGTTAGAAGAGCTACAACAGCGAGGTGTGAAAATCATGATGGTGCTTCACCACTTTACAAATCCTGTTTGGTTTGCTAAAATGGGCGGTTGGGAAAAAGAAGCAAACATTCATTACTGGGTGGACTTTGCCAAAAAGGTGGTTGATCAATTTGGCGATTATGTGAGCTACTGGAATACATTTAACGAGCCTAATGTATATGCCAGCTTTGGATGGATCACGGGTGCCTTTCCACCTTTCAAAACAAATCCGGTACTTGCTGCTACGGCCGTGAAAAATATGGGTAAGGCGCATGACCTTGTGTACGACTACATTAAAGAAAAATTCCCTCATCAGCCCGTTGGCATTTCAAACAACACCACGATCTTCTCCGCAGAAAATACATTGGGCTGGTTCACCTCGAAACTTAGTGACTGGTGGTTTATGGAGTGGGTGCCTGATCGGTTTACCAAAGTAGATTTCTTTGGCATGAGCTATTATGCGCGAATCCCACATGACCCCATGCCCATTACTTATTTGGAAACACCCGACAAAATGAAAAAATTAGGTGTTATTCATGACGATATGTGGGAGTATCACCCGGAAGGAATGAGAACCTGTATTGATCGGTATTGGAAAAAGTATCGAAAGCCAATCATCATCACAGAAAATGGGATTTGTCAGCAGACCGATGAGCTTAGACAACAATCGATTGGTGACTACGCCAAGATTTTACATCAGGCATTGCAAGACGGGGTAGACATTAGGGGTTATTTTCACTGGAGTACCTGGGACAATTTCGAATGGCATCTGGGGCCTACCAAGCGATTTGGACTTTACGAATGTAATCTGGAAACAAAAGAAAGAACTCCTCGACCCAGTACAGAAATTTTTAGAAAACTTGCCCACTTCAAAATGTTTGAGGAGGCTGAAAGCAACCAAGAACTGTTGATAAAATTTTAATGGCTTAAAACCTGTAAGTAAGTGCAGGGCCAACTACTTGCCCACTAACTCCAATAACAAGAGAGTTGTATCGATCTACACCTTTTTTGATTCGCATATTGGCCACAATTTCTGTAACTAAAATTCCTGCCATTGACGCTCCAAAAGTAATCCAAAACTCATTTTGGTCAAACGTTTGACTTCGCGAATTAGAAATAATGTAAACTGCGGGAATCAACGAAAAGACTGCTCCAACAGTCTTCCAAGTTCGAAACGATTTGTAGTATCGATTCACTTCGTTATCGTCCAGACTTTGAAGCGGAATTTGTAATCCATAAGCGCCACCATGTACGCGCTTCAAATCATACAAATAGGCACCGCCCTGCTTAACGATCGGCTTTAACTCTATTGTTTTAAATTTCTGAGCACTACACGCAAAGCCAGCAGCCAGTATGAAAACAAATAAGAATGCTATTTTCATCTGTTAAATGTACTTAAAAAATAAAACCCAAAGAAGTTCTCAGGTTAAGAATTTGTTAAAGGCTAGTCTTTTAGCACCCGCATCTCTACACGCCTGTTGAGTGCT
>JADBYK010000111.1 GCA_020403045.1 Cytophagales bacterium | reverse complement strand
GGGGGTTGACGAAAACATTGGTTTCCAATGTTTTGTCAAGGTTAAACCCTGACAATGAAAATCACCAACTTGGTTTTCTTACTTGGGGCTAAATCGTTGATTTTCATTCGTCAATTATCCAATTGAATTTCTATTGCATAATCTGGGTTGAAGGAATGACGGTAGAAGCTGCGCTCGATTTTCTCATGCGCTTCCCGCTGAGCGCAGATATCGATTTTATTTGAAGGTTGCAGAAATTCTCTGCGCCAGCGCTACATAATGTTCTTTCGTAAAACTTAATTTCGGTTTTGCAAAATTGATGTCATTAGTGGTATTAAGTGGCACCAAATGAACATGAGCATGAGGTACTTCTAATCCAATCACAGAAAGCCCGATTCGTTTACAGGGAACTACCTTTCGGATACTTTGCGCAACTCGTTTGGCAAAAACGATCAATTCAGAAATTTCATGGTCCGACAAATCAAAAATATAATCTTCCTCACGCTTGGGAACTACTAATGTGTGCCCTTCTGCGAGAGGATTGATATCTAAAAAAGCAATAAAATTTTTGTCCTCTGCAACAACGTAGGCGGGAATCTCACGATTAATAATTTTAGTAAAAATAGTTGCCACGTAAGCTACAAAGTAGATTTTTTTTATGCACCAATACTCATCACCTCAAATTCCATTTCTCCTGCAGGGGTTTTTATTTTTACACTGTCACCTTGCTTCTTTCCCAGTAATCCTTTGCCAATGGGCGATTGTGTAGAAATTTTCCCTGCCTTCAAATCGGCTTCCTCTTCTGAAACCAACATATACGTCACGGTCATTGCATTTTTTTTATTTTTTATGGTGACCTTGGAAAGGATCGAAACCATCGAAGTATCAATCTTTGATTCGTCTATCAATCTGGCACTTCCCATCAAATCTTCCAGCTTCGCAATCTTGGCTTCCAAATGGCCTTGTGCATCCTTCGCTGCATCATACTCAGCATTTTCGCTGAGATCTCCCTTGTCACGCGCTTCGGCAATTTGCTTTGCAATATCCGAACGACCTTTTGTTTTTAGGTTGGCCAACTCGTTGGTGAGCTTTTCGAGACCTTCCTTGGTGTAATATGAAATCTGCTTTGCCATAACTAATCAACTAATACTTTCAACAGTCTATTTCCCGATCCAATACCCTACATAAAAAAGAAAACAACGGCCACGCAAAGAGCGCGGCCGTTGTTGCTACAAAAGTAAATGATATTCTCTTTATTCCAAACCAAGGGCAGTTAACTGCCAACCAATTCGGGCAACGTTAATCTAACTTGACTAAAAATTTCTTCATCAAACTGAGCCAGATAAAGTGTTTTTGCTTTTGACAATTGTTCAATAGAGAGGCCCTTCGCCCCTCGCAAGTCAGCCTTATACAAACTCGCATTTTCAAAATCCGCTCCCATGAGATAGCTGTTTCTCAAATTCGCTTCCATTAAAAAAGCATTTTTAAAATTTGCCTTTATAAGGAAGGCGTTTTCAAATTGCCCCTTTATCAAGAATGCATCCTTAAAATTTGCTCCACTGGCATAGGCGGCCATTAGGTTCGCCTGATTTAAATTTGAATTTTCAAAATTAGTCTGGTTGAGTCGGGTGTTCTCTAAATTGGTTTCAATCAATGATGAATTAGATAGGTTGGTCGAATTGAGATTGGAGCCTTTTAGATTGACATAGTTGAGATTGGTACGAACCAAATGACAATTCACCAGGTTGATTTCATTTATTTTATGTCGATTAAGGCGCTTGATATTACCGACTGTGCGAAATGCAGCTTCGTCCGACTCCCACAATCGAAAGTCATCTATCTCATCTTTGTAGGTACGTATGCGCTGGCGGGTGTCACCGTTTTGGTTAAGCCAAGCCAACAGTATGGCAATGACCGCTATATCGAAAATCATTCCATGCGCTTCCGCTAATATTTGCGGCCAGAAACTCGTAAAATCAGAAATGTAGTAGGGCAAACTAAAACCAATCACAACGATCGCAACTACAAACAAAACAATCGCACTTGTCAAGATGGGCTTCTCAATAACGTAATCAAACTTCGCAGTGATTTTTTGCTTAAATGACTTGAGAGCTGACATGTGGCTTTTTTCTAATAGACAAATATAATCATCGGTTCCTATCAGCAACCAGCAAATTGATCTGGAATATTACATCTGTTACAGCTTAAAAGTTACAATATGAGGTGAATGGTCAAAAAATAGGTGGTGAGACCCAACAGATCACTCATAGTTGTTATAAATGGCCCTGACGCCAACGCGGGATTAAATCCCAATCGATTAAGAATGAGTGGCGTCACAGTGCCAACAAAAGAGGAAAATAACACCACTCCAAAAAGTGCAATCGAAACGACAAAAGACAATCGTTGGTTGTCAAAGAATAAGGTGGTAGCCGCCAAGACAATCAAGGAAAGAAAGAAGCCATTTAACAATGCCACGCTAAATGCTTTTGAGAGTCGCTTCCAAAGACCCTCATCAACAAAACCGGGGCTGACCAAGCTTTGCACAATCAACGAAGATGATTGGATACCAACATTGCCACCGGTTGCCTGAATTAACGGAACAAAAAAAGCAATGGCTGTAATTTTGGCTACTTCTGCCTCAAAAAAGCCCATGAATCGGGCACTCAGCATACCGCCAAAAATTCCGATCAATAACCAAGGCAAACGAGCTCTCGTATTTTTCCAAACAGTGTCGTCTTCTTCTACATCCTCACTGATACCCGACATGATCTGCCGTTCTTCTTCAGCCTGAGCGGTAATTACATCTACCACGTCATCAATCGTAATACGGCCCACCAACTGCCCGTTGCTATTCACTACAGGAACCGATTCCAAATCATATTTTTTCATTATTTCTGCAACCTCACTGTCCTCTTGATGGGTCTCTACGGCAACCACATCATCATCATAAATATCTTTTACAATTGTTTTGGAGTCGCTAAGGATGAGCTTTTGAAGAGCTACTCTTCCCATCAACTTATCGCTGTCATCCACCACATACACCGCGTAAAACTTGGTTACGTTTTCTGCTTGTTTACGAATCTCCTCTACGCATTGTACAACAGTCCAGTGGTCACGCGCTTTAATCAACTCCTTGGCCATCAATCCACCGGCCAAATTCTCGTCATAACGGAGTAAATCAACAACTTGAGTCCTTGCCTCTACATCCAATCCAGCAATAACTCCCTCACTAATTTTTATGGGAAGTTCATTTAGAATATCAGCGGCATCATCGGAGTCTAGTTGATTTACAATTTCAACCAATTCGTTGGGCTCGTATATCGCCAGGAATTTTTTCCGGGTATCCGAGTCAAGGTCATTAATAATTTTAGCCCGCACTTCCAGCGAAAGAAGATCCAACACATACTTTGATTCCACACTATCAAACTCGTAAAGGAGAGCTGTAATATCGGCAGGATTAACCTCCGCTAACGTATCGCGAATAAACTGACCATCGCGCTCATCCAATGCTTGTTGGAAGCGATCCCTAAATTCTTTCGTCAGTTCAAACTCCACAAATTCATTCACCACTTTCCTGTATTAATTTGGTTAGCGTAATAAACTGATCAACCGTTAGCTGCTCCGCCCTTTTATCCATTACTGGAAGAGCATAAATGGAGGCACTCAAAGTTAGAGGTTTGAGTGCGTTGCGCAAAGTCTTCCTTCGATTTTGAAATGACTGTTTGACTATTTTTTTAAACAAACTCTCGTCACAGGCAAGCTGCTGTGTTTTGTTTCGCGTAAGACGTATTACCGCGGACATAACTTTCGGAGGCGGGTGAAATACCCCGGGCGGAACTTTAAACAGAAATTCAATATCATAATATGCCTGCAGCAAAACACTCAGTATTCCGTACGTTTTACTTCCCTCTTTTTCAGCAATCCGCTCCGCCACTTCTTTTTGTAACATACACACTACTTGTGTCACTTGATTGCGTAGTTCCAGCACCTTAAAAAAGATTTGGGAAGAAATATTGTAGGGAAAGTTGCCAACAATTATAAAATCGTCACTAAAAAGATCTTTAGTAGAAAGCGCCAGGAAGTCGCCTTCCACAATTTGATCGCGCAGTTCAGGATAATGATGTTTTAAAAAGGAGACTGACTCGCGGTCTATTTCCACCAGCCGTAACTCAATATTTTTATTTGCCGAAAGAAATTGGGTTAAAACCCCCGTTCCCGGGCCAATCTCAAGTACTCTATTTTTTCCCGGACCAAGATTTACTGCCTCTACTATTTTCGAGGCAATATTTTGGTCCTTCAAAAAGTGTTGACCTAAAAATTTTTTGGGGCGAACGTAAGTCAACGGGTAGAGTTTTGTAGCCGATATTAGTTCGAGTTAAGAAAACCACTGATAATAACCAAAGGTTAAAACGAACAGGCTTTTGGCAGAACGAAAACAAGATTTTATTTGACCTGATCGGGATACATTGAGTTTTGAATATTGAATTCACTAACTTTAGATTTTTAGCAACCAATCATAGTCAACAAAAATGATAGAGAAACCACGTATTGGCATTACACTTGGCGATATTAATGGAATTGGACCTGAGGTAATTATAAAAGCGCTTGCAGATCACCGATTGCTGGCCATGATGACTCCGGTAATCTATGGATCGACCAGAGCCCTCTCCTATTATAGAAAACTAATGAACCTTGAGGAGTTTAACTACAGTCAAGTAAAAAGCAAAGGACAATTCTTTAATAAATCTATCAACGTTGTTAATTGTTGGGAAGAGGTTATTGAAATTAATCCGGGAATCCCCTCCAAGCAAACGGGCCATGCGGCATTTTTGTGCCTTCAAAAGGTAGTAGAGGAAGCCAAAGAAGGGCTGCTGGATGGTTTTGTGACGGGGCCCATTGATAAGAATTCGATCTATGGAGAAGAATTTCCATTCAGAGGCCATACTGAATATCTGACCGAGGCTTTTGGAGCGGGACAGAGTTTAATGTTCATGATCGGTAACCAGCTAAAAGTGGGATTGGTAACCGAACACCTACCCATAAAAGACGTGGCATCGTCAATTACCAAAGAGCGAGTAGAACTAAAAATCAGACTCATGGAAATGTCACTAAAAAAGGATTTCCACATCAACAAGCCTAAAATAGCAGTCTTGGGGCTAAATCCGCATGCTGGCGATGAAGGCTTATTAGGAACGGAAGAGAATGAAGTTATACGTCCAGTTATTGCCGAATTAAAGAACAAAGGAAAGTTGGTTTTCGGGCCCTTTCCTGCGGATGGTTTTTTTGCTTCGAGTCAGCACCTGAAATATAATGGCGTATTAGCCATGTATCATGACCAGGGGCTGGTGGCTTTCAAAACGCTGGCATTTGATGATGGCGTAAATTTCACCGCAGGGCTGCCAATTGTTAGGACTTCGCCAGACCACGGCACTGCGTATTCCATTGCGGGAAAAAATCTTGCTGACGAATCCTCAATGCGGCAGGCCATCTATATGGCATGTGACATTGTGAAGAGTCATCAAGAGCAATTGGTAGAAAAATAGGATTCATTCAGCGTTGAATCCGACAATTGGCAGCAAAGTAAAGTTCATTCGATGAAAATTTTATAGTTTTGGTTTGATGGATATTGTAACAAAAAAGCAACTCAGCATTCTCATTCATCTCGCTGAAGCCGATAAACATTTTGCCAAGGCAGAGCGAGAAATGATATTTAGGCTCGCCAAAATCAGGAATTTCTCTGAGGAAGAAGTCAACGCTTTAATCAGGAAGCCCGAACCAATCGACACATTGGATGCGTTATCCAATGACCAGAAACTTAACTACCTCTATGACTGCCTAGACCTGATACATGTAGACAATAAAGTATTTGAAAGCGAGCTTACGTTCTGTAAAAGCATTGCCGCAAAGTTAGGATTCAAAAAAAATGTAATTGACTTTCTTGTGGATAACTTTGACAAAAAGCTGATTGAAGATACCAAAAAGGCGGTTTTTGATAACTATCTGTAACCATTGTAGCGTTCCAGACAATACCCGGCTGGTCAAAAAAGCGGCTTCAAAGGCCGAAAATTCAAGAAATCTTGATAAATTTGCCCCTCGTTTTAAAACCCCTTTGGGTTGAGTGACTATTGTGTCAACATATTCGGCCTAAGCCAAAAAACGCATTCTTTTAATTTCAAAATTGAGAATGCCTTTTTCAAAATCTACGGCACAGAAGTCGTAAGCGAGGGTCAATTTTTGGCAAAAGTGGATCTTGACAAAAGGGAAACGCTCATTGAAGCAAATTTTGATATAGAAGGAAAGGCAAATTTGGTGTGTGACCGAAGCCTTGATCCTTTTGAACATGCAATGAAGATCAATCGAAAGATGATCTTCAAATTTGGAGAAGCTGCGGAAGAAATCAGTGATGAAATCACGATCATCCCGCAAGATCTTCAGCAGTTAGATGTAGGGCAATTTATATACGAGTACATTGTACTTGAAGTTCCAATGAAAAAAATACATCCCCGTTATCAAAGCGATAATGAGGAAGATGAAAACGAAGAAGGAAAGTTGATCTATCAGTCTGATAAAAGTGAAGACGCGATTGATCCGCGATGGGAAGTGTTAAAAAAATTAAAATAAAGTAAATTAAATAGTAAGTGTTATGCCAAATCCCAAACGAAAAACCTCGAAGACCCGCAGAGATAAAAGAAGAACTCACTATAAAGCGGTTGCCAAACAATTCTCGATTGACCCGACCACCGGAGAGAGTCATCTTCCTCATCGCGCCCACTGGCACGAAGGGAAGTTGTATTACAAAGGTAATGTCGTAATGGAGAAGGAAGTGGCATAATCTGCCGAGATGGTACTCTCTATACCTTGTTTTCAACAGATTACTAAGTTTGCAATAACAAACAAAAGGTACTAAGTATGTTTAAAAAATGCCTGGCTTTCAAGCCGGGCATTTGTATTTCGATACGGTTCTGTGGGTAAAAAAGATATGAACAAAATAAGAGCAGCAATAACCGGAGTGGGTGGCTATGTGCCAGACTATATTCTTACCAACAAAGAATTAGAGAACATGGTGGAAACCACTGACGATTGGATTACGTCACGAACCGGAATCAAAGAGCGGAGAATATTAAAAGGTGAAAACCAAGGTGTGTCAGTGATGGCTGTAGAAGCAGTCAAACGTTTATTAGCAAAAACAAAAGTCGATCCTAAAGAAATTGATCTTATCATTTTCGCAACGGTTACGGCCGACATGACGTTTCCGGCCTCCGCCAATATCGTTGCATCAGCTGTCGGAGCCACCAATTCATTCAGTTACGACATGGGGGCAGCTTGCTCTGGTTTTCTCTATGCGCTAACAACAGGAGCAAGTTTTATTGAATCAGGGCGATACAAAAAAGTCATCGTGATAGGAGGCGATAAAATGTCATCGATTTTGGACTACACCGACAGAACCACTTGCATTATATTTGGCGATGGAGCGGGCTGTGTTCTTTTAGAACCCACTACCGAGGAAGTAGGCGTGATCGACTATATCTTGAAAAGTGATGGAAGTGGAGAAGCCTATCTTCACCAAAAAGCTGGTGGCAGCCGCATTCCCGCATCGATAGACTCCGTCAGCAACAAACAACACTATGTCTACCAAGAGGGTTCGGCTGTTTATAAATTTGCCGTGACAAACATGGCTGAAGTAGCCGCCCAAGTGGCCGAAAGAAACAATCTTACAAAAGAAAATATTTCCTGGCTTGTTCCACATCAGGCCAACAAACGCATTATTGACGCCACTGCAAGCCGCGTGGGAATCGCAGAAGATCACGTAATGATGAACATTGAGCGCTACGGAAATACAACGGCCGGAACAATACCCCTCCTATTATGGGATTACGAAACCAAACTAAAAAAGGGAGACAATCTATTAATGGCAGCGTTCGGGGGGGGCTTCACTTGGGGAGCGGTTTATGTGAAGTGGGCGTATGACTCCTAGTGCCTGTTTATAACGAAATCTAATTTAAAAATAAAAAATCAATAAGTCACAAATCTCAAAGAAAAAATGGCAACAGTATCTGATCTCAATAAAGGAAGTTACGTACGATATAATGGAGAAGTGGTGCAGGTAGAAGAAATGCAACACAGAACACCGGGTAACTTGCGTGCCTTTTATCAACTAAAAATGCGGAGTTTACGCACAGGAAAAATCGTAGAAAATCGTTTTCGTCCAGGCGATGCCATTGAACAACTTCGTGTAGAAACGAAAGAATACCAATACCTCTATCAAGATGGTGACAGCCTTGTCTGCATGGACAACACGACTTTTGAACAAATCTATTTGGATAGAGTACTATTAGGCGATTCTGTCAACTATATCAAGGAGGGCGTAACACTATTGATCGCGTTCGAAGATGGTAAAGAACCCATCACAGCGGAGGCTCCCGCCCATGTGACCGTGAATGTTACTTATACAGAACCTGGCGTTCAGGGTGATACAGCAACCCGAACCTTGAAAGCAGCAACAATAGAAACTGGAGCTGAAATTCGGGTTCCGCTGTTTGTCAATACTGGCGACAACATCAAAATCAAAACAAGTACTGGAGAATACGTAGAACGAGTTAAATAATTCAAATGTATGGCCGCAAAAAAAGAAGTCACCCCGAAAGGCAATGGTAGTAATAAATCAACCATCCAAACCCAATCTGAAATGAAGACAACGGAGATCCGAGATCTGATCGATTTCATTGCCCAATCCGGGTTAAATGAAGTAGATATCGAAACGAAGGAACTAAAACTTCATGTAAAACGTGAACCTGATCAACGTGTCATGAAGTCTAGCGCGCCAGTTATGACAGCTCCCGTAGCAATTACAGCCCAGCCTCAACAGCAAATCGTTCAGCAACAGGCTCCTGTTAAAGTTGAAAAACCAGTTGTTGCCGCTGTAAAAGGCCTGGAAATTAAATCTCCTATGATTGGAACTTTCTATCGTACTTCAAATCCAGATTCACCTCCCTTTGTTTCAGTAGGTGACAAAATCACCAAAGGTCAAACAGTATGCATTATCGAAGCAATGAAACTGTTCAATGAAATCGAATCAGAGGTTTCAGGGACGATTGTCAAGGTGATGGTCGAAAATGCATCGCCTGTCGAATACGATCAAGTACTTTTCGTAGTAGAACCTGATTAATTATAAATTCCAGATTCAAGGTTCAAAGTTCCAAATTTGGAATAGCTCCAATCTTGCATCTTACATTTTGAATTAAAATTATGTTTAAAAAAATATTGATTGCGAACCGCGGAGAAATTGCTTTACGCATCATTCGCACGTGCAAAGAAATGGACATCAAAACAGTGGCTGTTTACTCTACCGCTGACCGCGAAAGTCTACATGTTCGATTTGCTGATGAAGCTGTTTGTATCGGAAGTGCTCCCAGCAAAGATTCTTATTTGAATATTCCACGCATCATTTCAGCTGCAGAAATCACTAATGCCGATGCGATTCATCCGGGATACGGATTCTTGTCTGAGAATGCAGAGTTCTCCTCCGTATGCCATGAATATGGGATAAAGTTTATCGGACCAACGCCCGACATGATTCGCTCGATGGGCGACAAGATCACCGCTAAGGAAACGATGATAAAAGCGGGAGTACCTTGTATACCCGGCTCAGAAGGATTACTTGAATCAGTCGAACAGGGATTGAAGCTGGCGAAAAAGATAAA
The DNA here is from genome assembly GCA_020403045.1 of Cytophagales bacterium. GTDB lineage: Bacteria > Bacteroidota > Bacteroidia > Cytophagales > Cyclobacteriaceae > ELB16-189. Next base: position 1,093 of record JADBYK010000111.1, on the reverse strand, counting down.
GTATCCTGTTATTGTAAAGGCAACGGCTGGTGGAGGCGGAAAGGGTATGCGGATTATTAATAACGAAGAAGAGTTTACGAAAGCTTGGGATGACGCCAAGCGTGAAGCGGCTGCTTCTTTTGGCAATGATGGCCTGTACCTCGAAAAATTTGTTGAAGAACCTCGTCACATTGAAATACAGGTTGTAGGAGATCAATACGGCAAAGTGTGTCACTTATCTGAACGTGACTGTTCGATACAAAGAAGACACCAAAAACTGGTAGAGGAAACACCCTCTCCCGTGGTAACTCAAGAGTTAAGAGGTCGCATGGGTGAAGCTGCTATTAAAGGAGCTAAAGCCATTAACTATGAAGGAGTTGGTACCATTGAGTTTCTGGTAGACAAGCATGGGGATTTCTATTTTATGGAGATGAACACACGCATTCAGGTTGAACACCCCATCACCGAAGAAGTAACGGACTACGACTTGATCAAGGAGCAAATAAAAGTCGCGGCAGGAGTTCCCATATCAGGCAACAACTATTACCCCAATCTTTTTGCTATGGAATGCCGAATCAATGCGGAAGATCCTGCCAACGGATTCCGACCTTCACCCGGGAAAATCACAAATATCCACATGCCCGGTGGACACGGAATACGCATCGATAGTCACGTGTATTCCGGCTACACGATTCCGCCTAACTATGATTCAATGATAGCTAAGCTGATTGTAAGCGGTCAGTCGCGCGAGGAAGTAATTACTCGTATGAAGCGTGCTTTGAGTGAATTTGTAATTGAAGGGATCAAGACAACCATTCCTTTCCATTTAAAACTAATGGACAATCCAACGTTTAGATCGGGTAAGTTCACGACCAAGTTTTTAGAGACTTCCTTTGATTTTTCTGAATTGAAATAGAAACCACCAAAATAAAAAAGGGACTATCGAATGAGTCCCTTTTTGTTTACCTGAATTTAACCCAAACTATGCATTAGGAATGCATAGTTTGCCCAGGGGGTTGACGAATACTGACGGTACCGTCAGTATTGTCAAGGTTAAACCCTGACAATGAAAATCACCAACTTGGTTTTCTTACTTGGGGCTAAATCGTTGATT
>JADBYK010000110.1 GCA_020403045.1 Cytophagales bacterium | reverse complement strand
TGGAGAGGCTTTTGTAGAGAGCATAAAAATCTGCAAGGTTTTCGACATAAAGTTCTACTTTCTTGCAGATTTTTTCAACCAAAATCAATTCATATTCTCATTAATCTTAACCCTTTAAGCTTTTTAAGGGACAACTAAATACGGAGTTCGGATCATAAAAAAGAAAGATATCAATATCGGAACGGTAGTGGCATTGCCAATTGGAAACCTGATCGTGCCAGTGATCGTAGTGTGGTTGTGCTGATAAAGGAATTATAGACTGGCTTTTTCATTGCGCAACACAGATGCACAGGGCAAGATAAGTGAATTGGAGAAAAAAATAAGTTGATTATCTCTACACGTCATTAAAAAAATAAGACAAAATAACTTTAGCAAGACGAAAATCATCCTCTTCGTATATTTTTGTCATGTGTGAAATCGGCAGGTTTTCAATCTTTTGGTTTCAAATAGCTTGTCAAACAAAAAAATGGTAGCTATTATTTTCCCGAATAAAGATCAAGCACCGATTGCATTACCCGTCTATTGGCCGAACCAAAAACGGGTGGAAACTTTGGCCAAGATTTGTTCCTCACATCTTCATTATTCATAAGAGATGTTTTAGTTGGTCGCCACGAGATGCCGGTGGTGGTAACACCGCCACCTTGAAGGTAACCAACCTTTATCTCTTCTTCATTCGGGTACCAGGTATAAATATCAATCCCCTGCTTTGCATCATACTGAACAAAAAGTGGGTTAGAGCTATCGATCCAAAGACTATTTGCGATCATCTTCTCTTTCCAGGTATAATAAAAAGGATCCACTTGAGTTTCTACGCTTCCCCATAATTGTCTGGCCTCAGCCTGTGTACGAGCAATGTTATGTCCATATTTATCTCCCACATCAGGTCCTGTCCTTACATACTCGTCACGGAGGTTAAAAATGGAATGCCCCAGTTCGTGAGCCACAACCGAAACGCCATCGGCCACATTAGGGTAACGGGTAACCGTAGCAGAGCCAAAAACGAACGCACTTTTTACTGGGGCTACTCCCGGAGGAACATTTGAAGGGTAGGCAAAGGACTGGGGAGATTCTACTGGGTTTACAAAAAAGAGATAGGTGGCGAAGGGGAGGCCAAAATCTTTGGCGCTGCTACCGGGATTATCACGGTTCTGCTGAAGAAATTCCTCAGGGGATTTGGATTGCAGTTGTTCAGGATAGTACCAAAGGTTAAACTTTGATCGCTGACTTTTGAATGGCTCAATTGCAAATAGCCCAAATAGCAACTTGTCTAGCGACTCCGGGTTTAGCTTTTCAAGGCCATCAAAGCCCAAATCGCGGTTCATAGTTGTCAAAAACTCATTCATGTTTTGATAGCCCTTACCCACAATTATCAGGTTAATGCGGTCTGCAAGCCTATTGTTATGTCCGGGCTCTACGGCTTTTAGCACTGGGTGGATATCCAAAGCGGTCTCTGAAGGGGAATTGGAATCAGTACATGAAAAAAGTATGAGGAAGAACAGTAGGCCAAAAAACATCTTCATAACGGAGTGGTTTTGTCGTTTTGACCCAGTCAAATGAACTTTGGTTGGATAGAATTGAAAAATTTTTCTATGCTCTCTTCATTTCGTCTGCGTCTCCTTTTGCACTCGGCAGCTTAGAGATGAAAACGGAGCCTTCACCTACTGTACTTTGCCATTATTCAACCTCAGGCCTTTGACTGATTTATGGGTCTTCACTTTCGGTAGAAGAGCTAACGGCACTTCACGGAATTGAGCGAAAATCTGCTAATGTGATCATGAATGAATTGGGGCTGAAACCAGAAGACGTGATCGTTGATCTTCACGTAGTGCGCATTGCCCTCCAACTGGGTATTACACAAGGAAGCAACCGCAAGAACTTGGAAAAGCAGTTGATGGAACAGATTGATCCAAAAGATTGGGGGAAGGCAGGAATGGCGATATGCTTCTTAGGCCGAGAAACCTGCCGACCCACAAAACCTAAATGTGAAGAATGTGTGATGGTCAAAGTTTGTGCCCATACCAAAACGCTCTAAGTTGAACGTTTCGTTTATCGACTCAAATACAGATTCCGCTCGTTGTAAATATTCAAGAAGTAATCATCCATCAAATCGTCAATGAAATAAATTGCCTCACCTGTAGATTTCATTTCTGGACCAAGTTCTTTATTCACTTCTGGGAATTTGCTAAATGAGAATACCGGAACTTTTATCGCATAACCCTTCTTGGTTGGATTGAAAGTAAAATCAGCTACTTTCTTCTCGCCCAACATTACTTTGGTGGCGTAATTCACGTACGGCTCATCGTATGCTTTACAAATAAAAGGCACCGTACGCGATGCTCGTGGATTTGCCTCAATGATGTAGACTTTGTCGTTCTTTATTGCGAACTGAATATTAATCAATCCCACTGTTTTCAAAGCAATCGCAATACGCTTTGTATACGTCTCAATTTGCTTGATCACGAAGTCGCCCAAATTATACGGAGGCAACACAGCATACGAATCTCCAGAATGAATACCTGCTGGCTCAATGTGTTGCATGATTCCAATGATGTAGACATCTTCCCCATCGCAAATTGCATCTGCTTCTGCCTCAATGGCGCCATCCAAAAAATGATCGAGCAATACTTTGTTTTCAGGAAGATGTTTCCAAATGTCAAGTATATGGTTCTCAAGTTCAGTTTCGTTGATAACGATCTTCATGCTCTGACCTCCCAACACATAAGATGGCCGCACGAGTAACGGAAAGCCAATGGTTTTTGAAACTTCGAGTGCTTCATCCGCATCAGTAGCAACTCCAAAGGTGGGGTATGGAATATTGAGATCTTTTAAAAGGGTTGAAAAACTTCCGCGATCTTCCGCCAGGTCAAGTGCTTCATAAGAAGTACCCATAATCCGGACCCCATACTTACTCAATTTCTCAGCCAGTTTTAAAGCTGTCTGCCCTCCCAGCTGAACGATTACGCCAACCGGTTTTTCATGTTGAATGATATCCCACAAGTGTTCCCAGAAGACTGGCTCGAAATAAAGTTTATCGGCAATATCAAAATCAGTTGAGACTGTTTCCGGATTACAATTGATCATGATGGCTTCGTACCCACATTCTTTAGCAGCTAAAATGCCATGCACACATGAATAGTCAAACTCAATTCCCTGGCCAATGCGATTGGGGCCAGAGCCCAATACAATTACCTTCTTTTTATTGGTGGGTATCGATTCGTTTTCGGTATCGAAAGTGGAATAATAATAGGGTGTCTTGGCTTCAAACTCAGCCGCACATGTATCCACTAACTTGAATACACGGTTGATACCCATTTCCCTTCTCTTCAAATGAACTTCACTTTCGCGGCAATCCATCAAATGAGCCAACTGCCTATCTGCATATCCCTTCTCTTTGGCAGTTCTCATCAACGAGGATGGAATTGTATCTAACTTATACTTTTCGATCTCGTCTTCAAGCTGAATCAATTCCCAGATTTGTTCTAAAAACCACTTGTCAATTTTTGTCAAATGTTGAATGGTCTTCATCGAAACCCCCAACTTCATGGCATCATAAATATGGAAAAGACGATTCCAACTCGGGTGTTCTAGGCTATACAAAATATCGGCTTGCTTGGTTAACTCCTTTCCATCGGCACCCAAACCATTTCGCCTTATTTCTAAGCTCTGACAAGCCTTTTGAAGAGCTTCCTGAAAATTTCGACCAATACCCATTACCTCGCCAACCGATTTCATTTGTAATCCAAGCTTGCGGTCTGCGCCAGGAAATTTGTCAAAATTCCAGCGAGGGATTTTTACGATAACATAATCAAGCGCGGGCTCAAAGTAGGCGGTTGTAGTACCCGTAATGGCATTTGACAACTCATCTAGATTGTACCCTATTGCCAGTTTAGCAGCTATTTTAGCGATCGGATAGCCTGTTGCTTTCGAAGCGAGAGCAGACGAACGAGAGACACGTGGGTTTATTTCAATACCGATAATATCATCATTATCCGGGTTTACTGAAAACTGGACGTTACAGCCGCCAGCAAATTGGCCTATACCATTCATCATCTTTATGGCCAGATCGCGCATACGTTGGTAAACGGTGTCAGGCAAAGTCATGGCAGGAGCCACCGTGATGGAGTCACCTGTGTGTATACCCATCGGATCAAAATTCTCAATCGAACAAATAATAATCACGTTGCCGATTCCATCGCGGAGCAATTCCAATTCGTACTCCTTCCAGCCCATTATGCTTTGCTCTACCAGTACCTCGTGGATAGGTGAAGCCTGCAAACCTCTATTCAACGCGTGGTCAAAATCTTCAGCCTTTTGCACAAAACCACCACCGGTGCCCCCCAACGTAAAAGACGGTCGGATGACAAGTGGGAATCCGATTTCCTGTGCAATCTCCTTTCCTTTCAAAAAAGAGGTAGCTGTTGCTCCCTTGCAAACGCCCACATTAAGTTCAATCATTTTCAACCGAAACTTCTCTCGGTCTTCCGTGGTCTCGATCGCCTTGATGTCAACCCCAATTATTTTTACACCATAATGCTCCCAAATCCCTGCTTTATCGCAGTCGATACAAAGATTCAATGCCGTTTGACCACCCATGGTGGGCAGAACTGCGTCTACATGATGTTTTTCCAGTATTTCCTTTATGTACTTCTTCTCCAAGGGCTTAAGGTAGACATGATCGGCAGTCACCTTGTCCGTCATGATAGTAGCCGGATTGGAGTTGATTAATATTACTTCGATGCCCTCTTCGCGTAGTGAACGAGCGGCCTGTGACCCTGCATAATCAAATTCACATGCTTGGCCAATGATAATTGGCCCACTTCCGATGATGAGGACTGAACGAATACTGCGATCTCTTGGCATGGATGGGTTGGATAAATCGAGCCTGCCTGCTCCGCCAAATGGCGGATTCGGCAAAGGCAGGCAAAAATAAGAAGCTTGAGAACTCCATCCTCTCATTTTGAAAATTATATTCTTGAACCCAAACTATGCATTAGGAATGCATAGTTTGCCCAGGGGGTTGACGATCCGCCTGAGGCGGATGTCAAGGTTAAACCTCGTGACGCTTGCGGTCAGAGTCAGACATTTATCGTCTGACCTGACAATGAAAATCACC
>JADBYK010000011.1 GCA_020403045.1 Cytophagales bacterium | reverse complement strand
TTTTTCGTGAACGCACTCTTCCCTTCGTTATGTTCACGCAGTCGTCTTACTAAATCATCGGTAGATCCTTTGTAAAAGGAGTTATTGACCTGACTTTGTAATATGTAAACGTAAAAAGTCACTAAACAAAAAATCCTGACAGGCGGAGCCTCGTCAGGATTGTGGTGACGGAGGGAATTGAACCCCCGACACAAGGATTTTCAGTCCTTTGCTCTACCAACTGAGCTACGTCACCTTGAAAATAAACCCAGTCTTTACAACCGGGGCGACAAAAGTAATAGAATTATGTCAATTTGAAAACCGGTCGTTTGCTTAAAAGGTTAAACAACCCAAATTATTTATCAATCTCCATGTGGCCTAAATTGGCCTAATGAGATTGAATTCCTAAGTTTGGATCATGGTGATAGCTCAACAAATTCTTTTTCTGGCCGTATTGGGTATAGCTGGCTTTTTCATCCGGAAACGAGTACTTCGGATTAGTTCGAACATCAGGTTGGGCAAAGAGCAAAAAGTGAATGGCCCCACCTTAGAAAGGATAAAAAATGTTCTTTTGGTTGCTTTTGGCCAGCGGAAGATGTTCAAACGATTGATTCCCGCTTTTTTTCATTTCCTCATTTATGCCGGCTTTTTGATTATCAATTTGGAGGTACTCGAATTTGTTATTGACGGTATTTTTGGCACACACCGTATTTTCGCTCCTTACCTAGGTGGGTTTTACAATGTACTGATGAACCTATTTGAGGCACTCGCTATTGCAGTACTTGTCGCTTGTGTCGTTTTTCTAATTCGCAGGAATGTTATAAAAATTGAACGTTTTCAGTCCGCTGAGATGACTCAGTGGCCACGGCTGGACGCCAATTTGATTCTGACCATTGAAATCGTTTTGATGGTAGCCATACTTACCATGAATGCAACAGACCAATTGTTGCAGACTCGTAACGATCATTACGTTTCGACAGGCTCACTCTTTTTTAGCTCTTATTTGATGCCTGTATTCCAAGGTTTCAATACCGAAACACTTGTCTTTATTGAGCGATTTGCCTGGTGGTTTCACATTGTTGGCATTTTAGGCTTTACGCTATATGTCACCTACTCCAAGCACCTTCATATCTTTCTGGCATTTGTCAATACCTATGTTGCTAAGTTGGAACCAAAAGGGCATATCAATAATATGCCGGTTGTTACCAACGAAGTGAAGTCAATGCTTGGTCTCACTTCAGAAGCCCCACAGGCTCAGGCTACTCCCGGACGATTTGGTGCAAAAGATGTGAATGATTTAACGCAACATAATTTGATTGCCGCTTATGCCTGCACCGAATGCGGTCGATGCACGTCAGAGTGCCCTGCAAATTTGACGGGTAAGACGTTATCACCACGTAAAATAATGATGGACACCCGCGACCGTATGGAAGAAGTAGGAAACAGCATCGCCAGGGGCGGCCCGGGTTTGCAAGATGGTAAAGCTCTTTTGGGCGATTATATCACGAAAGAAGAAATCAATGCGTGCACGAGTTGCAATGCTTGTGTTGAAGCTTGCCCCGTTTTGATCAATCCATTGGAGATTATTTTGGAGTTGAGAAGGTATGTTTCTATGGAGGAATCAGGGGCACCGGCTCAATGGAACAGTATGTTTCAGAATATTGAAACCAGTTTTGCGCCATGGAAATTTTCTCCTAGCGACCGATTCAACTGGGCGAAAGACGAAAAGTAAATGAACAATTAGAAAATAAGTATTCATCACCTAATTCTACCACAGAATGAATGTACCCACAATGGCCGAACTCACCGCAAAAGGCGAAAGCCCCGAAGTATTATTTTGGGTGGGCTGTGCCGGATCGTTTGACGATCGCGCCAAGCGAGTGACGAAAGCATTTGTCAAGATTTTGAATGCAGTTGGAGTGAAGTTCGCGGTTTTAGGAACAGAGGAAACATGCACCGGTGATCCGGCTAGAAGAGCGGGTAACGAATTCCTTTTTCAAATGCAGGCCATGAGTAACATTCAAGTGTTGAATGGCTATCAAGTAAAAAAAATTGTGACTGCCTGCCCTCATTGTTTCAACACCATTAAGAATGAATACTCAGAATTAGGTGGTAACTATGAAGTGATTCATCACTCTACTTTTTTGCAACAACTAATTAATGATGGAAAAATTAAGTTGTCTGAGGGGGGGGCTTTTAAAGGAAGGAAAATAACCTATCATGATTCATGTTACTTGGGTAGAGCTAACAACATTTACGAAGCACCACGAAGTGTGCTAGAGGCGCTCGATGCGGATTTAGTAGAAATGAAGAAATGCCGTACCACCGGATTATGTTGTGGTGCCGGGGGCGCCCAAATGTTCAAAGAGCCAGAGAAAGGCAAAAAGGACATCAATGTTGCCCGTACGGAAGACGCATTGTCAACCGGGGCAACAACGATTGCCGTTGCGTGCCCGTTCTGTATGACCATGATGACCGATGGCGTGAAGAACAAAGAGAAAGAAAGTAGTGTAGCCGTGAAAGATCTAGCCGAACTTATTGCCGAGGCGCAGGGTTTATAAATTATTCAATAGAAGATGTACGTGCCATTCGAATTGCTCCCAGACCATGCTCGTGTTTGGGTCTATCAAGCCAGCCGCAAACTAACGGACGCGGAAGTGGAAAAAGTGCGCGGCAATCAACAAGCATTCTGCGAGCAATGGGAAGCGCATGGTAAGGCCTTACATTCTTCCTTTAAAATTGAACACAATCAGTTCCTCGTTGTAGGTGTGGATGAGGGTGTTCACAGTGCAAGTGGCTGTTCCATCGATGGGTCGGTACGAATTTTGAAAGGTTATCAGGCTGAGTTGGGCATTAATTTTTTGGATCCTTCTCAGGTTGCCTTCATTTTAGGGGGTGAAATCAAGCTTTTTTCGAGATTAGAACTTAAGCACCTTTTTGAACGTGGTCAATTGAATGGTGCAACGAGAACCTTCAACAATTTGGTGCCTACCAAAGCAGAGTTCGAAAAACACTGGGAAATTCCGGTAGAAAAGTCATGGCTGGTAAAATATATACCGAAATCATCGTTAATCGTATAGACGTTTAATTTCGTAATTTCGGGCAGGTTTTCGTAAGCCTATGTTTCAGATGAAAGTAAGTTTTAGCATCGGTATTTTACTTCTGCTTCTTTTTTCCTGCAGCCCAGAGAAAAAAGTCAAGACGGCATTCAAATACGCCAAGTATGAGAAGGTAATTAAGTATTACAAGGGAGTGCTTGCCAGGCAGCCAAAAAACGGCAAGGCAAATTATTTTGTGGCAGAATCTTATCGACTTTCCAATCGAATCAAAGAATCTGAACCCTACTATGCCAAGGCGGGCGGCCCAGGGATTGTGAAAGACTCGGTTCTCCTGTACTATGCGAAAGCACTTCAGGCCAACGCAAAATACGAGGAGGCAAAAAAAACACTGGATGAATTGGAATCATCTTCGGAGGATGAGAAAATAAAGGATCGTGCACGAAAAGAGTTGGAAGGGTTAAAATACCTCGACAAACTTTCAGAGAAGAAGAGTTATTATAGGGTGAAGGAATTGGAAACGTTGAACACCCGTTTTGCAGAATACGCACCTGCCTATTCCAATGGCATCTTGTACTTCGCTTCATCCCGTTCAAATGCGCGTATCTATGAAGCCTCGGGCACGCCCTTCACTGACATTTATCAGGTAGACACGAAGGGAGCTAATGTGGATTTGAATACGCTAAAGCCTCTGCCAAAATTGATTAACGCCTCTGACGTGAACACGGGATGTATTACGTTTACTCCAGACGGGAAGTTGATGATTTTTGCCAGGGGAAACACCGGCAAGCGAAAGGGTGCCAGTGACGTTGATCTTTATCTTGCACGCTTTCGCAATGGACAATGGGGTGAACCAGTTCCTATCAATATTAATCAGCCCAACAGTTGGGAATCAACTCCTGCGCTAAGCCCGGATGGCCGAACGCTTTATTTTTCATCTAACCGCAAAGGAGGTTATGGCGGCCTGGATATCTATTCCGCTCAAATGGATAGTCGTGGCCGTTTTGGTAAAATAAAGAATCTGGGACCCGACATTAACACTGCCGGTGATGATACCTTCCCCTATATGGCCGATAATAGTAAACTCTATTTTTCATCAGATGGACATCCCGGCTACGGGATGCTGGATGTCTTTGTGGTCAACCGGGCAAATGGCAAAACACAAATAGAGAATTTGGGGCAGCCTATGAACTCGACCAGCGATGACTTTGGAATATACTTGTTTAAACCCGATCGCGGATTCTTTACATCTAACCGAGAAGGTGGCAAGGGAGACGATGATGTTTATACGTTTGTTAACGATGATCCTAATCTAAAAGTGGTGAATTACTTCTTACAAGGCATCACCTACAACTTGCGAAAGGACAGCATCCGGGAAGTTTTAGCTGACACGAAAGTAAGTTTGCTGGATCAGGGGGGAGATGTGATGCAGGAGTTTGTTACAGGAAACGATGGAAAATTCCTATTCCGTGTATATGAAAATGAGAATTATGTACTGTTGGGTGATCATGATGGATATATTATTAAACGACAACCCTACTCGACCATCGGCAAGTCAATTCCAGTTGAGTCGTTAAAAGAATTGGTGACAAATGTTACGTTAGACACAATTCTCGTACTCGATCGGCTTGAAAAAAATAAAATCTTTGTGTTGAAGAATATTTATTTCGAATACAATATGGCCGACATCAGAACAGATGCCGCCAAAGAACTCGACAAATTGGTTGATCTACTCAACGACAATCCAGAGATAAAAATTGAGATGGGTTCGCACACCGACAGCGTGGCTTCAGAAGTATACAATATTGAGTTATCACAGAGACGAGCAGAATCCACCGTGAACTACCTAATTCGTAAAGGTATCGCTACTGAGCGACTGGTGGCGAAAGGCTATGGAGAGTCGAAACCTATTGCGAGAAACACCAATCCAGATGGTACGGACAATCCGGATGGAAGGCAGCGAAACAGAAGAACAGAATTTAAAATTTTGGAAATCGGCCCAATTATCAAAAAAGACCCTAAGGATTTTGATGAGGATAAATACTTCAAAGACGATGGCAATGAGTAGCACCGGGATCTAAAATGGAACTTACCCTCACGACCCCTGCATTACTTTTTCCAACTGTCTCGCTCGTTTTATTGGCCTACACCAACCGATTTTTGGCAGTGGCTGGCCTGATCCGAAAGCTCGCAGCACAGTACAGAGATGATCACGACAAAAGAATTGTCGATCAAATAAAAAGCCTTCGCATTCGGGTTCACCTCATTCGCAACATGCAAATGTTCAGCATTTTTGCTCTGTTCTTGAGTGTGCTTTGTATGTTTTCGTTGTTCTATGGAGAGGTATTGATTGCCAAATTTATATTTAGCGGTTCCTTAATCTCACTTCTCATATCGCTGAGCCTGTCGCTGCGCGAAATCTATCTGTCCACCCACGCGCTGGCCATTCAGTTGAGAGACATGGACGAAGCGGTAAGCAGCTAGTTGTGTTCTGAATCAACTTTTTGGAGTCAAACCTTTGAAGCTTTCCTGCTATCCACTATTAGCTTGCCAAACATAACGGCTAGTGTAATCGCAGCAACTCTGGCTGTATTGGAAATCAACTCATAATCGGTTTCTACCCAACGGCTGTAAATGCCAAAGAACGCCCACATTAGCACAAGTAGGAATGCAGGTTCTTTAAAGGTGAAGGCGATAAACATTCCCAATAAGGTGGCAACCACAATCATGGTCACTGTCCAATATTCTTCGGAAAGAAAACCCCCGTGCCAATTTAACGAGATCAATAATGTAGAGATATTAGCAATGGTGGCTACACAAATCCATGATAAGTAGAAAATAAAAGGTAGTTTAATAACGAACCATTCCGTCCGTGTCATAGCGTCTTTTTGCAACAGTAGAACGATCTGCGTAAGCGAATATAATAAAAGCAACATCACTATTACAGAGGCTGTAGTAAACAGGTAATGCCAAACTAGGATCCAACTAGCATTGGCCAGGCAAGAGAGGAGGAACCAAAGAGAAAGTTCTTTGAAATAGGGTTTGTCCTTTATTACAAATTGTCCGACCACAAATACAATCAGCAGCAGATAGATAATACTCCATATGGAAAAAGTAAAGCCAGCCGGGGTGAATAAGCTTGGATATAAATTGGAGATTTGACCGGTATTCATCCCGTTAATAGGCAGGATATTGGCCAAGGCATTAACTGTGATTACAGCAACCAGAGCCACAATGTTTCCGATTAAAAGTGTGTTTTGCGCTTTCATACTTGATATTTAGCATTGGTAATAAAGTCAATTGTCCGCTAGCAACCAATTGTTAACTTGTAGTTTCAAAATTAAAAGCCATGCATAAAATCTCCATTTTGCTCATCGCAACCGGTTTATTAGCAGGTTGTTCTTCACCCAAAGAAAAAGTTTCACTCATGAAGTATCCACCAACTAAAAAAATTAACACGATCGACACGTTATTTGGGACGCCCGTCAATGATCCCTATCGGTGGTTGGAGAACGATACGGCCAAGGCGACAGGCGATTGGGTCAAAGCTCAAAACGAAGTCACCTTTGGGTTTCTAGATAAGATTCCCTACCGAGCGACAATCAAAAAAAGGTTGGAGGCACTCTATAACTACGAACGACTCAGCGCGCCTTTTAAAGAAGGCGATTTTTATTACTTCTACAAGAATGACGGACTCCAAAATCAAAGTGCCTTATACCGTAAGAAGGGCGAAGACGGAACGCCTGAATTATTTTTAGATCCTAATACTTTTTCAAAAGACGGAACCACCTCGATGGCGGGAATATCTTTTTCAAAAGACGGCTCTTTAGCTGCCTACCAAATTTCAGAAGGTGGTTCCGATTGGAGAAAAGTGATTGTAATCAAGACGGCTGATAAAACAATGGTGGAAGACACCTTGCGGGATGTAAAGTTTAGTGGACTTGCCTGGAAGGGCAATGAAGGATTTTATTATAGCAGTTACGATAAGCCAAAAGGCAGCGAACTCTCAGCGAAGACACAATATCATAAATTATACTTTCATAAACTGGCCACCAAACAAAGTACCGATCAGTTGATTTTTGGCGGAGAGAAGACACCTCGCAGGTATGTAGGCGCAGGTTTAACAGAAGATGAACATTTTTTAATTGTGTCTGCCTCCACCAGCACAACCGGAAACGAATTATACGTTCAGGACTTAAAGGACCCCAAGGGAAAATTAGTAACCGTAGTTGGCAATTTTGACAATGATCATACCCTGGTAGACAATGATGGTTCGCGCTTAATCATTCAGACTAATCTAAATGCCCCCAACAACAAAATTGTATCGGTTGACTTTGTAAAGCCTGGAATAGAAAACTGGAAAGATCTGGTACCCGAAACTGATAATGCCATGCAGGGTGTGGGAACGGCAAATAAAAAAATGTTTGTGAATTATTTGAAAGATGCCAAGACATTGATCAAGCAATTTGACTTTGCTGGAAAACTGGAAAGAGAAGTAGAATTACCGGGTATTGGAACAGCTGGAGGGTTTGGGGGTAAAGTCGCAGACAAGCAGATTTACTATACCTTCACTTCGTTTACCTATCCCTCTTCGATTTTCAAATACGATATTGCATCAGGTAAGTCAACACTCTATGAAAAACCGAAAGTTGATTTCAACCCAGAAGACTACGAGACAAAGCAAGTATTCTATACCAGCAAGGACGGAACCAAGGTGCCGATGTTTATTGTGCACAAGAAAGGGTTGGAGTTGAATGGCAAAAATCCAACGATGCTGTATGCTTACGGTGGGTTTAGTATTAGCCTTACGCCTTCGTTCAATACCTCTCGTATTGTTTGGTTAGAGAATGGCGGAGTTTATGCGCAACCCAATTTGCGTGGCGGTGGCGAATATGGAGAGAAGTGGCATCTTGCCGGTACAAAAATGAGTAAGCAGAATGTATTTGATGACTTTATTGCTGCTGGAGAATACTTGATTGCTGAAAAATATACCTCCAATCAATACTTGGCGATTTCAGGTGGATCTAACGGAGGTCTATTAGTAGGCGCAACGATGGCCCAGCGCCCAGATTTGATGAAAGTAGCATTACCTGCCGTGGGGGTAATGGATATGTTACGCTATCATAAATTTACAGCTGGTGCCGGATGGGCCTATGACTATGGTACTGCTGATGATTCGAAAGAGATGTTTGAGTACCTGCAAAAATATTCACCGGTACATGCTTTAAAGCCAAATACATCTTACCCTGCTACGATGGTAACAACAGCGGATCACGATGATCGCGTTGTACCTGCGCACTCGTTTAAGTTTGCGGCCGTATTGCAAGAAAATCATGTGGGTGATAATCCGGTGCTGATTCGCATTGAAACGAAATCCGGGCACGGTTCGTCCAATTTATCGAAGGCGATAGAAGGAACAGCTGACCAGTATGCCTTCACCTGGTATAATATGGGGGTTATTCCACCGCTTGCGAAGAAGGATATGTAGTATTTCCTAGCTAACTTTTAGCAAAAAAGCCTTGGGCAATTGCTCAGGGCTTCTTTGTTAATGTGGTTCGCAGAACTTTATGATCGAATACGACTCCTACCAGCAACTCATTTTTGTATTGAACGGCAACACTCGATCCCGAAAGTTGCTCACCTTCATTCAAATAAATTTCTTCAACGGTATAGTTTGTGCCATCGGTTGAAGGAGTCAGTTTAAACACTTGAGACGGAGATTTATTGATTGAATCTTTGGCATGCCCAATGAACTTTAACATTTTCGGGTGAGACGCAATCCACAGGTTGTCTTCATCATCGACATGAATATTATCAAGACCTGATTGAAGATTCAATTTATCGAGTAATTTCAATTTGCCCGTTTGTTTGTTTCTACTAAAAGTGAGGAGTTCTCTTCCGGTGGTATGTGTCACGTACAATTTGCATCCATCATTTGAAACGTTCACCCCATTTCCATAGGTCAATCCTTCGTAGGCTTTGGTAAACTGAGCGCCATTATAGTATAGAAGATAGGACCACGGCAATCGCAGGTAGTCCTCTGCCATTCGCCCTTTTCCCTTTTTTCTACCGTGATCATTGGTCACGTAGAATTGGTTAGAGTCAACACCCACCACATCGTTGGGAGAAAACAACAAAGGATCTGAAAAAGATTTTTTGTAGAAAAGGGTATCGTTTTTGAATTGGAATAACTCCACGTAACTGTCGTCATCACTTCGGTGATTGACAACGAAGAGGTAATTGTCACCCTCTTTCGAGAAAAATGAAATGCCATGTGGGCGAAATATACCTTTGTATGTGGTAGGTAATTTCCTGGGAAAAATACCGGAATCAAGTTGTAGCAAGTAGATTCCCCCTTCAACAGGGTTCCCTTTTAATTGTTCCCATCGATCGGTAGAGGAAATAAATAGTAACCCTTTTTGGTAGTCGATATCCAGATCTTCTGTGCCGGGCATCGTGGTGTAAATCGTTTTGATGGTTCCCTCCAAGTGTGGCTTTAGTGTTTTGAAGACGCCTGCGCTGTACAATGTATTTAGGATGTAAAGGACAAGTATGATTACAAACGCGCTAAGAAAAATATACACTCGTTTTCTTTTCATAAAAAGGGAAAATGTTCGTTGCTATAAAGGTAGCATTTCAATTACAGAACTAACCTAAGAGCAACTTTAAAACTATAACGTGTCAAACTGAGCTTGTCGAAGTCTCTCATGATAATCTAATGCACACCATCAAACCAATCTTTGAACTCACTCACCTTTTCGCGGCTCACAATAATTTCTTTGTCCCAGGCAGGCTGAGTAGAAATTTTTAAACGACTGTTTGAATACATCACCACATCTTGAATGAAGGGGATGTGCACAATATATGATCGGTTCACCCGAAAGAAATTTTTCGTATGGAGTACTTCTTCTAACGCCTCTAATGTAAAATCAATGATAAATTTTCTAAGCTGGGTCGTCACTAGGTAGACGTCTCTTCCATCCGCAAAGAAGAAAAGTACTTGATCAACTGTAATTGAGCGAATATGGTCACCCACTTTTACCATAAAGCGTTCTTTGTAGATTTTCGTAGTACCAGTTTCGGCTAGGGATTTTATTTTCTCTTGTTTGGCCTCGGTAGTCGACATTTGAGTCCGCAGGTTTTCAAATTTTTGCAAGCTCGCGCTAAGGTCATCGAACGTCACTGGTTTCAATAGGTAGTCAATGCTACTTACCTTAAATGCCTCTAGTGCATACTCATTATAGGCCGTTACAAAAATGACGGGTTTTTTAATGACTACTTCTTTAAATATATTGAAGCTCAACCCGTCTTTCAACTGAATGTCCATAAAAATCAAATCGATGGCAGACTGATTTACTTTTAACCATGTGATAGAGCTCTCTATTGAGTCGCAGACTCCCTTTACTTTAATATCAACACTGTAGCGTTGAAGATAACGCTCCAGTTTTTCGGCCGCAGGGGTTTCATCTTCTACAATCAATATGTTTAGCGACAAGCTCACGCGGGTTCAGCGATAGAATCATCTACGGTGATTATCGGAAATTTAATATAATTTTCGCTCCCCGCCTTCACTTGTACAAATGGGCGGTCGCAATAAACAGAATAGGATCGTTGTAAACGCTGAAAGGCTTCCAGGCTGTCCGGATGCAGTTGGAGTTTGTCGTTCAGTTCATGGTGAAGTACAAAATACTCTTCGTCCTCTTGTGAAAGCGTGAGTGTTAGTGGCGTATTGGATGAAATGAGTGTATTTCGAAGCACGCTGTCTATGGCGGTAATCAATGCGCCTGGCATTAATTCAACGCTATCCGTGTTCTCCATTTTATTGATCCAGCAAATGGCATTTTTATGTTTTTGATTCGCCAATCGGATTTGGTGTTTAATGGTGTGAATTTCTTCAGATAGTTTCACAAACTCTTTTTGTCGGTGAATCAATTGGTAGCGATATAGAGCGGCCAGGCTGTCAATTAACTCTTCGGCTGTGTCCGTCTTTTTGTGGATACACAAAATCAATTCTTCAAGACTATCGTACAGTAGATCCGGATTGATATCCTGACGAAACGATAAAAATTCTGACTCCAGGCTTTCACGCAATTTATGCTCTTGTTCTATTCTAAGTGTGTTTTCTAAATGAAGGTATTGATTGCCCACATACAAGGCATTATACAATAGAGCCGTGAGCGCGAAAATAATTCCGAAGATCCACAGCTCCCGTTGGCTGATATCAAACCCGATGATCCAATGGTAATACTGCGAGATGGCCATTAACACCATAAATACACTTACCACTGTAGCTGCTGCTGCCTGGGGGAAAATAACGTTCGAGGCACTTTTTAAAAAACGATTCAACAAAACAATAGTCAGCCGCATGGACTCAAATGAGATCAAGCTCAAGACAATGCTAACATATACCTCCTGATTGCTTGCCAACGTTGCGATTTGAGCTACGTTATTGTTGATCAATAGAATAATGAGATAGGCAAACACACCAAACACGGGAGGTGCCAGAAGGCGGAAAAAGGGATTATGAATAAATATCTTCTTCATGCCTTTGCTAATTTCAGTTTTTCCTTTTTCAACACGGGCAGTTGCACCAAAAATTTGTCGTCATCACGAATGATGATTTTCTCTGTCGTAAAAAATTGATACCGTTTATGAATGTTCTCTAATCCAACCCGAAAACTGGTGATGGGTTGTGCAGCCGTTGTTTTGGAGTTCGAGATCAGAATATGCGTGTTGTCTTGTGCGCTGATGTACACAAACAGCGGTGTTTCTTTGCTGATCTTGTTGTGCTTCACTGCATTTTCCACCAATAACTGTAGCGTCATTGGAGGCACCTGGCTATCCAAAATATTTTTTGGAATATTGATATCGAGTCGTAAATGATACTCGTATCTCACTTGCAATAGAAAATAATACGCTTTTACAAATTCCAATTCTTCGCGCAGGGAAACCAGTTTTTGTTTTTGGTGCGACAGCACATAGCGGAACGTATCGGCCATTCTGCGAATAAATTCCTCCGCCACTCGAGTGTCTTTAAAAAGCAGCGAAGAAACCGTGTTGAGGCAGTTGAAAAGGTAATGCGGGCTGATTTGATTTTTTAACGATTCAAACTGCAACTCAAGCTGCCACCTGTCTGATTTTAGTTGTTCAGCCTGGGTCACGGCATAGTGATAGTATGAATAAAACAATCCATAGAATATCTCGTAAATAAATACGACTAGTGTAAAGACGATGGTCAGCTTTACAATCTCTTCGGCAGTGAGCCCAAAGAAATAGTTGCCTGTTAAATTGATAAAAAGAGCCACCAAAAAAATATTTGCCAATAAGCCGCCCATAAAGCGGAGGAGAAAATTATTCTTCCAATCAATGATATGGTTGAACAGTCGATCGATCTGGAAAATAGAAAAACCGATTGCGTTTGTGAGAGCGATGAACATTAGATACTTCTTCCAAAGCAACCGGGCAGAAGCCAATGAACCGTTTTCGCTGTAGTAGATAAAGACGAAAAGCAACACGCCCAATCCCGTACACCCGAGGGCAAGCAACCCATACTTTCTCATGACGGGCGGGATGTTACTAGTTGGAAGGCGCATGACAACTTGAAGATATGGATTTTCGTCATCATAGAACTAACTGAAATCATTTTTTGAAGCAATCGTTTTTTAGACAATGAAGATGGGGTTGAATCTGAAACGCAACTGATTAGTCAATCGCCCGAATGATGCGTCCATAGTAGGTCTCTGATTCAACCCGCTTCGCTGCCGTTCGGTAAGCCTCTTTCAAAGAAGCATCGTTGAGTGCTTTAATCTTGTAAGCTGCATCGGTTAGCACTTGCGTAATGTAATGATCCGAACCAATCTTTGAAGTAGCTTGTAATACTGATAAAATGTTTTGTTTACTCAGATTCGGCCGCTCTAAGGCAGTTTGTAAGAACACCGACATGTAGTGATCGCTTCCATTTCCACTCACTGCTTCCATCAATTGTTGGAATGATTCGTCTGATAAGGGTTGACGTTTTACGATTTGGTTGGCGACATTGGTGATGTAGTGGTCCGACTCGATGGAAGAGATCATCGGGATTAAGTTGTTCAATGCTTCTGCGGAAAGATTTTTTTGTAGAAGGTTCGTGAGCACCTCAGCTTTGTAGTGGTCGCTTTCAATATCTTTGATGGATTCAATAGCCTTTTGATATGAGGCAGCCGATAGCCCGCGCATCGCCAGCGCTTTGTTAAGCACCACACTGCGATAATGATCGGAGTCGATGGTTTTTGTGGTGTTGATCATCTCTCCAACAACCCCATCCGTTAAGTTGGATTGCCTGAGCAGCGAAGTCAATACTTCTGTTTTGTAATGGTCGGAGTCCATGGAACCAGTAGCCTGCATGATGATTCGAATACTTTCTAAAGACGCGGGCCCATTGCTCAGCGCCTCCTTAATCACTTCCGTTTTGTAATGGTCTGAGTCCATTCTGCGGGTGGCAGCAAACAACGCTTCGGTAGCTTCTTTGTTCTGCATGAATTTCTCCACGTTGTCCTTTAAAAACTCCGCCATGTAATGATCTGAATCAATCGTGCCGGAGATGCCATTGGCGATCATGCCATAGTCTGCTACCGGCACATTTTGTTTCATGAGCAGCGAAGCGTAGTGCGCTTTCACATGATCACTTTCTAAATTCCTGATTTCATTCACCACGGCAGTGGCACCTCCTTGTTTGTAAAAGCGATTCACACGACTCTCGGCACCAATGGTGGTGGTGCGCACCAGCTCCAGCATAATTTCTGATAGCCATTTGCGCCCTTCCGGTTCAAAAGCCACTTTAGAGCGCCCTTCGTAATACTCACGCTTCAGGCCATTGCCTTCAGGCGTAATCACGATCGAGCGCCTGCTGCCAAAAACAGTTTTAGTGATTTCTAAATATCCATCCGCTGACATGCTTTTGATGTCTTTGTCGTTGTCCGTTACTTCAATCTTCCCGCGCATTTCCACGTTGAAACTGGACACACCGTTGGAATGACGAAACGTAGTTTTGTGATCGGATGTGCGGCTGGAAGAAAAAAGGTGAACTTGCCCACACACTGTGAAGCTAATTGCTAAAAGAATGATCGATGCGAAAGTTTTCATAATTCAACCTGTTTTGGATGCTTAACGGCACAAAGGTGGGTTGACGTTGCCGTGTGCCCAAACACATTGACATGAGTTGTAAAAAAGGTGTAGTGAGTTGCGGTGGATAGGAAAATGGCAGTGTATTCCAGTAGCTTGTAACTACGCGGCCATGACTTTAGAGTTATGCGGGCTATTAGCAAAAAGCGCTCTCGATTAAGCTAGCGGAGTTGATCCTGAGCTCAGTCTTGGGAGGCTTTTGCTCCTAGCCTCTAAACGCACATTCCCTGGCTGTCCGGCTGGCATTTCGGGCTTCAATTAGACGAGGCCTGTCGCATAGCGGAGCTCAAACAGGCCGCTCAATCCATACCTGTCCGGCAGGCCTGGCCGATTCCGGTAAGTAGCTTTACCGGTTCACAATCCCGAAGAATACATTCAGGCATGCCTCCTCTCTGAGTTCTACACTGGTGGCTAAAGGCGGAATAGCCGCAACACTAATGGGTAGATTTCTTATTTTTGAGTGTGTAAGTGCAATTAGGTGCGCTTATGCTGATGTTGTGGCTCATTGCCAGCCCCCCAAGAAAGATTCAGAAAATTTTAATAAATTCAGGTTAGAATAAAAGAATTATGACGGTAAATGAGATCAAATCTGAAATTCAGAAATCCTTGGACAATGTTCCTGAAAGCGTTCTTCAGGACATCTTAGACTTTTTGAAACAGGCTGAGAATCAGCCAGCAGACAGATTAAATCTAATGAGGGATTTAAGAGATATTTTGGCCGAAGACAAAGAACTTATCGAACGACTTGCTAAATGATAGAAGTTAGTGAAGTCGAAAAGATTCATGACATTCTTATAGACCGATTTGGCGGAGCAAAAGGAATTAGAGATAAAGGGATTTTAGAATCAGCCATCGGACGACCATTTCAGACTTTTGACGGCAAAGAACTATATCCCGACCCCATTGACAAAGCCGCAGCAATTTTTGATAGTATTGTTTCAAACCATCCATTTGTTGATGGAAACAAAAGAACTCCATACGTTCTATTACGACTAATCCTCAAGAGAAATCAACTTGATATTAAGGTTGACCAAGACGTTAAATATGACTTTGTAATCAAAGCAGCAAAAGGAGAATTAACATTCGACAAAATTAGAGCGTGGATTCGAGATAATTTGGAGTAGGCAACGAAGCCACAACACTATATTTGTATCAAGCGGGGTTGACGTGTAGTCCAACGTTTCGTATCTTTATTACGTTCGGTGTCGGGGACAGGACGCGGCTTCGCAAGCCCCGCTCGAACGCAAATACTCACGCTACAAGCAATTGCGTCTGCTCCGAGGAAAATGACGACTAAAAAAGTAAATTTAGGTCAATAATCTCCCAATGAAAATTTGCACACGTTGAAGAATTTGTCACCGCAGATTATTTGTACAGTGAAACGACAGTAAAAAATTAGAGACTTATAGGATGAAAAAAAATTTAATCATCGGACTTCTAACTATTGTATCATTTTCTTCAATGACTTATGCGTATTTCCAAAAGGAAATAGCAGACGAACAAGAAGCTCTTGCCATTGAGAATGCTGAAAAAGCAAGAGAAGCAGAGATCCAAGCCGTGCAAAGTCAAAAAGAAGCAGAGATGCAAAGACGTATTTCGATTACGGAAGCTCATAGAGCAATGCAGCAAGCAGAGATGGAGATGAAAGCTGCGACTGAAGCGAAAAAGAATAATTGAATCCGCTTTGTGCCAATTTTGGTTTACGCAGACAGCTTTTATCTCAGCAGACAACTGCCAACAAAATATCCAATGGTGCTGTGACGTGTAGCCCAAAACGTAAATCTTCGTTCAGCGTTTGGTGTCGGATACCCGCCTCTGCGAGGCGCTGTGGACGGGTAGGACGCGGCTTCGAAGCGAACCACAGTGCAAGTACAGCTATCATTGGCAAGCGGAAGGACCGATACAACAATCATTGTACGGAAAGACAATCAAAACATTAAGACGACATACAAACTGATCAATGGGTCTTTTAGTCAATTTCAGTATGATTCTTATTCAAAAAAACAAATTTCCGATGGGTGGATTTCTGGAAGTTTACTCAGTTTCCCTAATTTGTTCAGCTAATTTTTTGAATAAAGGCGAGTGAAGCTTTTGCAATATTTGCCTACTTTTATTCTAAATTTGAATAGACATGCAAAAGAGATATTCTTTTTTACTGTTGTTGGTTGGGTTTCTATCCTGTAAAGATAGCAGCACAGACACTATTGTACCTGCTACCGATGCAGATATTACCGGATTTGTAAACCTGTATGATGAGGGTATTTCGCTGTTAGAGAATTCCGGCATGAAGGTAAGCGTTCAGGGAAGTTCGCCTTTGATATCTGCTACTACGGACGCCAAGGGTAAATTTGTATTATCTGATGTGCCTTTTGGTACGCACACGCTGGTGTACGAAAAAGCTGGTTATGGTACATATAAAAAGCCGGGTGTTGTACATTCTACGGATGGATCTCCAACATTTATCGCCAACACACCATCTCTTGGTAAGGTATCTTCAACAACCGTTACCAACCTTACAACTTCTCAAGACGGTTCAACTATTTTAGTAGCTGTTACAACGAGTCCGGCAGGCTCTCTGGGAAATACCAGGTATATTCGCTATTTTTTGTCGCCAACTGCAACGGTAAGTAAAGACAATTACAGCTATGTGTCGAGCGGATTTATATCACAGATAAACCCCTATCAGGCTACACTTACTTCAGCTAATTTAATCACCTGGGGTTTTACCAGTGGTCAAACTGTATATGTAAAAGTGTATGGTGACGCTTTTTGGAGTAATGAGTATCAGGAAACGACAACAGGGCCCAAGATATTTCCCAATTTAAATGGCACCTCGGCCAACTCGGTATCATTCAAAGTACCGTAGATAATGTAGGTAGACCCGAAAAGCCAAATAGGGCGAGAGAATATCAGGTGGAATTGGTTTTAACACGGGTTTGATCCCGTTGAAAATCGGGAGCGGTTCAGTGCTCCGCAGACATCCCGAATACTATAGGGATTCAGTGCTGGCAAAAAGTTTAGTACTTCTAAATCTGCTTCATTGCCAATCTGCAAAACGTTAGTAGGAAGTTCAGTCAATGACCTAACCTGGACAATAGCTGATTTGGCTCTTATGCAAGAGTCCATGCCCTTAGACACAATTGGAACCCGTTATTAGTATGACGAAACAACATCAACAACAGACAGAAAAGTGTCCGGTTAATATGGATTTGGTCTTGATGAAAATTGAGAGAGGTTCAGTGCTCCGCAGAGCCCGAAGCATCGGGATGGTTAATCATCCACCCATTGTGGACTCCGCATCAATCCCAATATTTATCGGGATGGTGAATGTCGCCACGTTCGCCAAGCCTGAAATGGTTAACGATTCAAATGGCCCACTTCAAATTTCTTCCTGCTCAGAAAATTTGCAAAACAGCATCTGTTATCTTAGGGCTTTTATCAAACTACTTTAGTATAGGTGTAAATGGAAATAGGAATAGACAGTTTTGCGAGCAATATGGCCAGTGATGGCTCAGTGAAAACGAGTAGTGTGCAAGCCATCACAGAATTACTCGAACGCATTGAATACGCGGATCAATCGGGGCTTGATATTTTTGGAATAGGAGAACATCACCGCAAAGAGTTTTTAGATTCTGCGCCTACCGTGATACTCGCTGCAGCAGCGGCAAGAACAAAACGAATTCGCTTGACCAGTGCTGTTACGGTCTTAAGTGCAGCTGACCCGGTTCGCGTTTTCCAAAACTTTGCTACGCTGGATTTGGTTTCTCAAGGTAGAGCAGAGATGGTGGTAGGACGTGGATCTTTCATTGAATCATTTCCATTGTTCGGATTAAACTTACAAGACTACGATGAGCTCTTTGCCGAGAAGCTGGAGCTTTTGCTCAACATCAGAGAAAATGAGATTGTCAATTGGTCGGGTCAGTTTCGATCAGCTTTGAAAAATCAATCGGTTTATCCGAGGCCAGTGCAGAAGCCATTTCCCATCTGGTTAGGTGTCGGTGGCACGCCTGAGTCTTTTGAAAGAGCCGGGATGCTTGGACTGCCGTTGATGGTCGCCATCATTGGTGGCGATACACATCGCTTTCGCCCTTTGGTAGATTTGTATAGGCAAGCGGGAAAGAAAGCCGGGCATTCTCCTGAGAAATTAAAAGTTGGCTTGCACTCACTTGGGTATGTAGCATCCACTACTGAGCAAGCCGTTGCCGATTATTACCCCGGCTATGCAGAGATGTTTACACGAATCGGGAAAGAAAGAGGATGGGCACCAGTAACGAAAGCCGGCTTTGAAGCACAACGTGGTCCGCTTGGCGCCTTCTTGGTGGGCAGTGCAGAAGAAGTAGCAGAAAAAATTATCCGTCACAGCAATGCCCTTGGTGGATTATCGCGAGTGTCTTTTCAAATGGACAATGCCGGATTATCGCATGCCAAACTGATGGAGGCGATACAATTGATAGGATTGAAAGTTTCTCCGCTGGTGAACCGATAGATTTTAGTTAGTTGTCCCTTAAAAAGCTGAAAGGGTTAAGATTAATGAGAATATGAATTGATTTTGGTTGAAAAAATCTGCAAGAAAGTAGAACTTTATGTCGAAAACCTTGCAGATTTTTATGCTCTCTACAAAAGCCTCTCCATCT
>JADBYK010000109.1 GCA_020403045.1 Cytophagales bacterium | reverse complement strand
GTCAGAGTCAGACATTTATCGTCTGACCTGACAATGAAAATCACCAACTTGGTTTTCTTACTTGGGGCTAAATCGTTGATTTTCATTCGTCAATTATGCAATGCTGACAGTACCGTCAGCATTGCATAATCTGGGTTGAATTAGTTTACACTTCGGTATGATCTTACTTGAACTTTGTAAACTGCCCTAAGCTCGGCCAGGGATAGCAGCGAAAATCCCACGCGTTTCGCGTGGATTGAAGCGAATAGCCCGCTCGGCCGCCAAGAAATAAATTGAAAACCTGTTAGCCTAAAATGAAGAAACCATATTCTGCCCCTGACTTGCAACGCGAGGAAAAACTGAAAGCGTTTGACCGACTACTTACCGTGATGAATGAATTACGTGAGAACTGCCCCTGGGATAAAAAACAAACCTTGGAAAGCTTGCGTCACTTGACGGTGGAGGAAACGTATGAGCTTTCGGATGCGATATTGGAGGGTGATCTTAACGAAGTAAAAAAGGAATTGGGCGATGTGATGTTGCATCTGGCATTTTATGCGCGCATAGCTTCAGAACTCAAAGCATTTGACATGGCCGATGTGCTGAATGGCATTTGCGATAAATTGATTGAGCGGCATCCGCACGTGTATGGCGATGTAGTGGCCGATGATGAAAAAGCTGTGAAGGAAAACTGGGAAAAGATCAAATTAAGAACTGGAAATAAATCGGTGCTGGAAGGTGTGCCTAAATCGTTGCCCGCGATGTTCAAAGCGATTCGCATTCAAGACAAAGCGCGAGGTGTAGGGTTTGACTGGGAGCGCAAAGAGCAAGTATGGGAAAAGGTAGAGGAGGAAATGAATGAATTTAAAAATGAGTTTGATGGAAAGCCTGTTGAGTCGATCGATAAGGAAAAGGTGATGGCTGAGTTTGGCGACTTGCTTTTTTCATTGGTCAATTATGCAAGGTTTGTAAACATCGATCCGGAAGAAGCATTGGAGCGTACCAATAAAAAATTTATTAAGCGATTTCAGTATCTGGAAACAGAGTCTGCTAAAGACGGGAAGAAAATGGGGGAAATGAGTTTGGCAGAAATGGATGTGTATTGGAATAGGGCAAAAGGGGCTTAAAATTACTGCTATAGCAGTAATTTTAAATGATCTATTTTCATTAACTACTTTTTTAACTATTTCTATAACTATTTATAAATATTTTTACTGCTATAGCAGTAATTATTTACTATTTATAGATAATTATTTAATTTTATGCCTATTTTTACTGCTATAACAGTAAAATATGTTAAATCAACCTGATCTTGGTAAATATATTCGTACCCATCGAAAGATGAGTGGACTGACACAAGTTCAACTGGCAGACATGGTAGGGGTGGGAAAGTCGGTGATATATGACTTAGAAAAAGGAAAAGAAACGGTTCAGTTATCTACCCTTGTTAAAATATTATCGGGGTTGAACATCAAAGTAAAATTGCAAAGCCCGCTCGACCAATCATTATGAGAAAGGCAGCCGTATTTTTTGATAGTACATTGGCAGGTTATCTGACGGAAACAGATCGGAAGGAATATGGATTTGAATATCTGGAAGGTTATCAAGGTGGTGCTATATCGCTGACGATGCCAGTGAGTAAAATGAAATTTGAATTCGAAAGCTTTCCCGCATTTTTTGATGGGCTTTTACCAGAAGGGCAACAGTTAGAAGGCTTACTTCGCCAAAAAAAAATTGATCGAACAGACAACTTCAGTCAATTGATGGCAGTAGGTGAAGATTTAGTTGGAGCGGTGAGTGTCAAACCGATAATCGAATGAATCGCTGCCCGATTACCTATGAACTATGTGGCGAGCAGAAGTATTCAGCCCAAGGACTTAAGTTATTGTCTCCAAAGTTGAAAGACTTACTCGATTTCCCTTATAACAAAGGTGATCAATTAAAAGAGGCGATGGCAGGAGCTACTAAAATGTCAATACAGGGTGTTCAGCCCAAGTTGAGTGCTCGACTAAATGTATCTGCTGGGATTTTTGAAATAGCCGATCAGGGAGGTAATTTTATTATTAAGCCTCAAAATGATTTGTATGAGGAGTTGCCGGAGAATGAAGACCTTACAATGCGGCTTGCAGCATTGGCGGGGATTGAAATTCCGCTTCATGGGATGATCTATTCAAAAGATGGCTCGCGTTCGTATTTCATCAAACGATTTGACCGATTGCCAAAAAAGAAAAGGGTAGCGGTTGAGGATTTTGCTCAACTAACTGGACAGACAAGAGAAACAAAATATAGTTCATCCATGGAAAAAGTGGCTGGCGTACTAGATCAGTTCTGTACCTTTCCATTGATAGAAAAACAAAAACTATTTAGGCTTACGATCTTCAACTTTCTCTGCGGGAATGAAGATATGCATTTGAAGAATTTTTCGTTGATCAGGCGAAATGGAAAAGTTGAAATATCTCCCTCGTATGACCTCTTGAACACAACTATTGCGATGTCCAATCCACAAGAAGAGTTTGCCCTTACCTTGGCAGGTAGGAAAAGCAAAATCACAAAGGAAAATCTAATCGACTATTTTGGGAGTGAAAGACTTGGCTTGACACCAATCGTAATAGAAAAAACACTTCAGGAAATAGAGAATCAAAAATTGAAGTGGTACAAACAGATACAGATTAGTTTCCTTTCAGAAGAAATGAAAAAAAAGTATGTTGAGTTAATGAGCCTTAGATGGGCAAGGATTTTCACAACAATCAAAAAGTAATACCAATGGGCAGAATCCTCGCTATCGACTATGGAATGAAACGCACCGGACTTGCAGTAACTGACCCGATGCGCATTATTGCAACCGCATTGGACACGGTGGATTCGGGAAAACTGATCGATTACCTGAAAACTTATTTTGTTCGCGAGGCTGTGGACGAGGTCGTTATAGGTATGCCCAAACGACTTAATAACGAAGATTCGGAGACGGCACCTCTTGTTCGAAAGTTCGTAGAGGTCTTCAAAATTACTTTTCCAGACAAGCCTATTGCGTTGGCAGATGAGCGGTTCACCAGTAGTCAAGCGCAGCGATCGATGATTGAAGGCGGAATGAAAAAGAAAGATCGGCAAGTAAAAGGTAATGTAGATAAAATCAGTGCCACGCTTATTTTACAAAACTATCTTCAGTCGAAAGGATATTGAGATTTGCGATAAATACTTGTCAATCCCTACCTTTACATTTTATTTTCATGATATGGTTTACCCGATTGTAATGTATGGCGACCCTGTTTTGCGCAAGAAAGCAAAAGACATTGTGAAGGGCGAGATGGATGTGAAGGCGTTTGCGGAAGATATGTTTGAGACGATGGCCGCTGCTCATGGCATTGGATTGGCCGCTCCACAAATCGGCAAGAGTATTCGCTTTTTTGTGGTAGACGGAACCGTGTTGGAAGAGAAGCCAGAATTGAAGGATTTTAGAAAGATATTTATCAACCCAATTATTTTAGAAGAAACTGGCGAAGAGTGGGATTTCGAGGAAGGGTGCCTAAGTATCCCGAACATACGCGAGGATGTATGGCGTCAGGAAAGGATCCGGATCAGATACTTTGACGAAAACTGGGTGCAACACGAAGAAGAATTTGACGACATGAAAGCACGTATCATCCAGCATGAGTACGACCATATAGAAGGTAAATTATTCATCGATTATCTCACCCCTCTTAAAAAGAAGATTTTGAAGGGGAAATTAGCAGACATCAGTAAAGGTGACGTAGATACTGAGTATCGTATTCTAGCGCCCCTGAGGAAATAATTCAAAATTCAAGATTCAAAAGATGCCCGCTGTGATTTGGAATTTTGAACGTTGAATTTTATGAATCTAAAATCCCGCCTTCCTGAAGTGGGCACTTCTATTTTCAGCGTCATGTCAAAGATGGCGCTCGAGCATCAGGCCATCAATTTATCTCAGGGATTTCCTGATTTTCCGGTTTCGGAAAAGTTGATTGACCTTATTCACCAGAATATGAAATTAGGGCACAATCAATATGCTCCCATGCCCGGTGTGCCAGCTTTACGAAAAGTTATCGCAGATATAATTGCCAACACCTATCATCGACTAACTGACTTTGACACAGAAGTAACAGTAACTGCAGGCGGCACGGAAGCTATCTTCTCTACAATTGCTGCTTTAATTGGATCAAATGATGAAGTGATTTTATTTGATCCGGCCTATGATTGTTATGATCCCGCAATTCGACTTAACGGAGGAATCCCTGTTCATATTAATCTTAAGCCTCCGCATTTTGCTATTGATTGGCAAGAGGTCCAAGACAAAATTACACCGAACACAAAAGTGATCATGGTGAACACACCGCATAATCCAAGCGGAGCAGTGTTGAATGATTCGGATATGTTAGCCTTGCAGGAAATAGCGCATAAACATAATCTGATTGTTCTGAGTGACGAAGTGTATGAACGTATTATTTTTGACGAAATACAACATCAGTCGATTCTCCGGTATCCGACTTTAGCTAAACAAGCTGTTGCCGTTTTTTCTTTTGGAAAGACGTTTCATGCCACAGGCTGGAAAATTGGCTATACAGTAGCCTCGGAAGAATTGACTCGGGAAATTAGAAAGACACACCAGTTCATTACGTTTAGTGTAAACACACCCATTCAATTTGCATTGGCAGAATACTTAAAAGATCCAGAGAATTATCTGAATCTCGGGAAATTCTATCAGCAAAAGCGTGATTTCTTTTTGAATCAGATAAAAGGCTCTTCTTTAAAGCCACTGCCTTGCTTTGGAAGTTATTTTCAATTGCTGTCTTACGATGGGGTTTCTACCAAAAGTGAAATGGAAATGGCTGCCTGGATGACAAAAGAGAAAGGTCTTGCGCCTATCCCTGTTTCTGCTTTTTACAAGGATGGCGCAGATCAAAAACTACTCCGATTTTGTTTTGCGAAAAGTGAACAGACATTGCAAAATGCAGGAGAAATTCTTCGGACTATTTAGTTACTGCTATTGTTGAACTAAATCTGCTGGTCGTTTGTGCTTCCACCGCTTGTGTGACCACAACCAATATTCTGGCTGAGTGATGATATCTTTTTCTAATAGGCCATTCATTCTTTTGGTGATCTCTCCGTAGTTTGTTTTCAAAGGTTCTTCAATTGCTTCCACAAATTCCGTTGTATAATGCCCACGGCTTGTTTTGTTGATTCGTAAGTACACTACTGGAAAATTGTGTTCCTTCGCGTACTTCTCTGCCCCAAAAAGCATGGCCGTGTCTTGATTCAGAAAAGTACCCCAATAGCTGTTTCTGGCGGAACCAGGAGATTGGTCGAAACCAAAAATGATCGCGCGAAGCGGAGCGTTCACTCGCTTAAACTCTTCCTCCACTTTCTTGGTAGAAATCATTTCCAAGCCATATTTACTTCTTGAGTCACGCATTTTTTTATCAAAGAACAAACTGGTAAGCGGCTTATAAATTGCAACTACTTTGTGTTTAAGAGGACCATCGATGGCCACGGCAAAAAGTTCCCAGTTATTGTAATGGCCACCCGCCATGATAACGTTCTTCCCTTGCTCATAAAAGCGATCAATAAATTCAGGATTGATTACTTTCATTCGCTCATTCACTTCTTCTTGGGAAATCGAAAAGACCTTTACGCTTTCTACGATTAAATCACAAAAATGTCTGTAAAAATCACTTACAATTTGCAGATGTTCATCGGTGGTCTTATCCGGAAATGAGTTGGCCACATTTTGAAATACTACTTTTTTTCGATAACCGATCAATTTATACATCACAATATAGAGACCATCCGATAGCACGTAGAGCATGCGAAAGGGTAAATGAGATATCGGGATGATAACACCATAGAAGAATAATGCGGTAAGAAATCTCATAGGCTAGATTCGTTGCAAGTTGGCAATTATTTTCTGATTTGACATTTTTGGGCCTGGATTGTGTAACATGTTGCCGGCAAGATTTGGTAGTATTGCGTACCAACCCTTTGTCGATTTATGAGTACAGAAATAACGCTTCGCTACGTTCACTTCATAAGCATTTTCGCAATTGTCGGGTCTTTGGTTGCTGAGCACCTGTTACTTAAAAAGGAACTTACCCGGCAAGAAATGGATCGCCTGTCACGTATTGATGCAGTGTATGGGATTGCAGCTGTTGTTTTGCTAGCCGCTGGGCTTACCCTCTGGCTAGGAAGCATAGGCAAGCCGGCCGTTTACTATTCGAAGAACTGGATTTTTCTCACAAAGATTGGTCTGTTTTCTTTGATTGGGATTTTGTCTATTTATCCAACCGTCTTCTTTATTAAGAGTCGTAAGGGGAATCCGGAAGAGAAAATACAAATCCCTTCAGCTATTTTCTGGATGTTGCGAATAGAAATACTTTTACTTTTTGTGATTCCGTTATTGGCTGGTCTGATGGCTCGAGGGGTCGGCTTTTTCGGATAAAGGCCAATCAGATTGCACAAATAAAAAACCCTGAGAAACTAGTCTCTGGGTTTTCTTTTGCCGAGGAAGAGGGTGTTTTAACCATCTCCGAATTTGTTGATAATCAATGTGTCTTATCGCTTCTGATCTTAGTGGCACCTCGTTTGGCACCTTCTTTTTGTGATCAAAAACGTTCGTTCTCTATGAAATAAAAATACAAAATTTCGATGATACTAGTACCAAGTTTAAACATGTTTATACGGTAAAAAATGAAGTTTCTTGTTCATATTTTAATCCGGTGTAAGAGCAGAATTCATAAATGCTCACAAGCTGATGATCTTCTTTTTTGAAATGATCTTTGATACGTCTGATCAATAAACTACCATGGCGCTCACTCTTGCCCGTGATGCGTTGAATATCTTTTGGGTAGATAATAATCCTATTGACTTTCATACACTATCTATACTTCATCCCTGCCTCTGCTATGCTCAGGCAGGCAAGCCTGCCTTATCCTGGGCTTAAAGTAAATCATTTTTGGAAATAACGGAATAATAGCCCGCAAGTGTTCACCCGCGGAAGTGCTTCTTATGTCTTGATCATTCCATCGAATAAGTTTGGCCATTGTTGCAACAACGGCTTAACCAGACTGTGCCGTGAACAGGTTGGACAACTAATTTTTTAAACTATGGCAAGACAAAAAGGTACTATCAAATTACAAGGACAAATGGGAGGTGTATCCTTCTACAAGTCGCAGCAAGATGGATTTCTTGCGCGCGAAAAAGGAGGCGTTGATGCAGACCGCATCAAGAACGATCCCAACTTTGAGCGCACACGGGAGAACGGTGCAGAGTTCGGGCGCGCTGGCGCGGCCGGCAAGCTGTTGAGAACCGCGTTGCGTGCATTGCTTACCAACATCTCCGACAGTCGGATGACTAGCCGCTTGACGCGTGAGATGGTGAAGGTAATCCAGGCTGACGCCACGAACATCCGCGGACAGCGTAACGTGATCGATGGAGAAGCAGAGTTGCTCAATGGCTTTGAGTTCAACCTGGACGGAAAGCTTGGCAGTACATTTTTTGCTCCGTTCACTCCAACCATTGATCGTCCTTCTGGCAATCTCTCGGTTGATGTTCCGGATTATATCCCTGGTAACATGATCGGAGCACCACAAGGTGCGACTCATTTCCGGTTGATCGCAGCAGGTGTTGAAGTTGACTTTGAAGCAGGAAGCTATGTGGTAACTACTTCTGCAACTCCTGAAGTGGTGCTTGGTCCACAAACTGAAGCAGCGGTGACCTTGACCAATGCAGTAACACCTGCCAGCACGAAGCCGCTCTTTGCAGCCTTCGGTATTGAATTCCTGCAGTTCGTCAATGGCGCTTACTACCCATTGAAGAACGGAGTTTATAACGCTTTAGCGTTAGTGGCTGTTGACGGTGGCGTGTAATGGAACTGGAGTTATTCAGGACTTATGACCCTGAAGGAACCAATGGGGAACTTAAGCTCGTGGTGTGCAACACCATCGAGCTCCCCTGGCTCCAGAATCAGCGGAATGTTTCCTGCATCCCTGAAGGAAGGTACGAGCTTCGGAAGCGATTCATAAAAAAATTCGGGTTGCACTTGTTGGTTGTGGATGTGCCGGATAGAAGCTGGATACTTATTCTTCCTGCGAATGACGCAATGGCGCAAATGAAAGGATGCATAGCACCCGTTACTCAGTTGACCGGACCAGGTAAGGGAAACGAATCGCGCTTAGCGAATGAAAAGCTAAAAGTACTTGTGCTGGAAGCTTTGGAACGAAAGGAGAAAGTATTTATCACGATTAAATCCACGTGATCATGAAATTGGTACAAAGATTAAAGGCACCTACTCCGAAATTTTTCAGAGTGTTGTGAAATGTTGGACTCGCTCTCGCAGCTGCCGGTGGTGCATTGCTCACGGCTCCTATTGCTTTACCTGTTGCGGTTATAACCGTGGCTGGATATATAACGGTGGCAGGTGGTGTTACTACGGCAGTGAGTCAGACAGCTGTAGACGGTGAAAAGGATTGCAAAGATGACGACTCATAGCAACCATGGCGGTACCGTGGCCGGGGGACGGCCGGTGGTACCCTCCTCACGATCTTCGCGAATAGTCATTCGGAGGATATTGTAAAGACTGCGGTGCTAGAATGTATTGGTGCGGTGGTCAGTTTTACAATCTCCGTAGCGATGAAGTGTATCTCGAAGAAAATGAGAAGATCATCGAACTAATTTCCACCTGCGCTAAGGCTTCGGTGGATAAACAGAATCCTGATGTAGCAGTCAGGATTCTTTTTTTACACACATCCCAAGAAAATGCTGACAAAAAAAAGGAAAAAAAGAAAGCTAACCCACTTGAAGGGCGAGGCAAGCAAAGTAAGGAGGAACGGAATAAATGATGGCATGCGCGCGGCATGTGTTTATGCCGTAGTTCCTTGCTTTGCTTATGGTGAGGGCATATGTGCGCCCGGCTACCTTTGCGATTTTTTTTTAAATACATGGCTGCTTAAACTTGAGTGCGCCCCTTTCGATTGGTATACTCAGAACCATCTATAGCTACCCAGCACAGCTTTTGATGACCAACATGAACAATTGTCAGCCCGTTGCAAAACATATATGTTCTATTGTGCAGGTGGTTGACCCCCTCAAACCAAAGTGGAGAAAAATAGTTGAAGGGGATTACCGTATTTCCCTTTGGGTCAATAAACCCAACTTTATCATCTATTGAAACTGCTGCAAGACCTTCACTAAAGCCATATGAGACTTTATCATAAATAAAATTCAATGCTTACGTTGCCCAAAGGATCAATAAAGCCCTATTTTCTTTCTTTTAATACCATTGCGTAACCACCACAAAAGTTCATAACATCATCATAGATACAAGGAATTACAAGGACACCTCTTGCGTTTTTAAATCCATAAGGCCCTTGTTCACCGGGTTCGTTCGTTTTGTTTTTACTGCATGGGAACAAACCCTGGTTGTACGAAAAATAGTCTTCATTAAAGGTGCTGTAAAAACTAAGTTGAGATGGAGAGGCATTTGTCGAGAGCATAAAAAATCTATCAGATTTTCGACATGAAGTTCTACTTTCTTGCAGATTTTTTCAACCAAAATCAATTCATATTCTCATTCATCTTATCCCTTTCAGCTTTTTAAGGGACAACTAAATATTCTATACAAATGTCAACTGCACCTGCAAACCTGGCAGTGACATGAAATAAGCCTTTTTGTATATTAAATACGCGGCAGTATAATTTGAGATATTTCAACAGTCTAATCTTTTTCCCCCTGCTGCTACAGTAGAACATGACTCTGGTAAGACTAGGCTGGGAACATTTGGCAACCGCAGTAGCTAGTGGCAACCTTTTTTCGGTAAGCTTTAAGAGTAATTTTTTAAGTATCGATGTAGGCCCTTACTGTCAGCACAACTTACTTGTTCCATCACCTGCTTGAGTTGTGTTTTTAAAATGGAAATAGTATGGTCTCCACCCTCTTTACCAAGAGCAGCAACACCATACATAAATGATCTTCCCAAAAAAGTAAACTCTGCGCCACTCGCCAGCGCTCTTGCCACGTCAGGACCAGAGCGAATCCCGCTATCCATCATAACCTTGATCTTGTCGTTAAACTTCCTTGCGATGGGAACCATTGAATGAATGGCAGATTCTCCAGCATCCAACTGTCTTCCTCCATGGTTCGATACAATAATGCCATCCAAGCCAAGTTTAATTGCGAGCTCAGTATCTTCCTCGCTTGCCACACCTTTCAAAACTAATTTGCCTTTCCACAGATCGCGTATAGCAGAAATTTTCTCTTCGTTTAACTTCCCTGAAAAAGTTTGATTCATAAATAGGCCAAGTTGCTTCATGTTTAAGTTCTTATCCATGTATGGCTTAAGTGTTTCGAAAGAGGGTTGTCCATGAAACAAGGTGTTCAATGCCCAAATTGGCTTGCCCAAAATTTGAATAATGTTTTTTAACGACATCTTGGGTGGCATGGCAAGGCCATTGCGTATATCGCGTGGACGGTAGCCGAAAGAGGGCACATCGCACAATAAAACCAATACCGGGCAACGTGCTGCTTGCAATCTTTTGATAATGTCATCGCGCAATGCATTGTCTGCAGGATGATAGAGTTGAAACCAAGCTTTGCCTTCTGTCAACTCACTTATTCTTTCAATACTCGAAGTAGTTACGGTGCTTAATATAAACGGTATGTTATGCTGCGCGGAAGCCTTGGCCAAAATCTCTGCTGCGTTAGGCCACATCAAACCTTGCAGACCCACGGGCGCAATTCCAAAAGGAGCATCGTAAACATGTCCAAACAGTTCCGTTGTCATGTCAACATTGACCTGTGGCTTTAAATACCGAGGTACCAGTTCTACAGCTCTCAACTCGCTGGTGTTTTTGTAAAGGTTTATATCTTCGTTGCAACCACCATCCAGATATTCAAATGCAAAACGAGGTATTCTTTTTATCGCTTTTCCGCGAAGATCTTCGATGGAGGGATAGTTGGTATTGAATGTCAACTTCATTTTTCAGACTTCATTTAATTGATCGATTTCTTGTAACTCGATTTATATCCTTATATTTTTTTGAGTATTGATAGACTTTAAAGTAACGGTTGAAATTTTCGTTTGAAATACCGTTTAGTTCATGAAGGTATAGGAAAGCGCCCAATGCGGTAGACTGAGGAAGAAAGGAAGCGACTACTTTCTTTTTAAAGAGAGAGTAGGCAAGGGTATTCATGAAAACGTTGTTTCTCGCAAATCCTCCATCGACAAAAAAAGTTTTTACCCTTGGCACATCGATGAGTTGTATGGAGACTTTCAGCATAGAAACCAGTTCAGTAATCAAGCTATGATAGGCCTCCACTTCATTTTCAAAGCAGGAAATATCCCACACATCTTCGGGGGGCTTGGGAAATGGCCCACTGCCTTCCATGCAGGCAGGATAAAACGTATTTTTTATTTGTATTCTCACTTTCCAAAAAATAGTTTCATCAAATTCAAGATGTTTGCTGAACCCTCCCTTTACCCTAAAATGTTTGGCTATTCGGGCAACTTGAAAATCATGTTCCTTACCTAATAATAATCTGGACGCCTTCACTTGGCTTCCATCTGTTTGCATATAGCAAAGGCAGTCTTTGTGTAATTGTTCATTGGTGAGTGAAGATGAATTAAAAGGGTTAAGTTGAATACTCCAGGTGCCAGTGGAAATTAAAATAAAACTTTGATTGGAAGGATGTAAATAGGGTATCAATGCTGCGGAGCTGTCATGCAATCCATAACCGGCTTTAATTGCCCTTTGGCCATTCTTTTTTTCATGAATCAAGGTAAAT
This sequence comes from Cytophagales bacterium, assembly GCA_020403045.1. GTDB lineage: Bacteria > Bacteroidota > Bacteroidia > Cytophagales > Cyclobacteriaceae > ELB16-189. The sequence continues at coordinate 28,201 of JADBYK010000109.1, read as the reverse complement.
CGATCAGAAGCGATGGGCGCCAATTTGGTTTCGATATCTTTGTTTACCCATGAAGCATATCTAAATTTTCTAAAATTCCACAATGCTGTATGACAGCCGATAGAAGTGTAATCACTCACACGTTGGTTAGTAATTAGAAAAGAAAGGTATTGAGGTAAATGTAAAGAGCAGTCGATCTTTTCCCACAATTTCGGATTACATTTCTTTATCCAAAAAAGTTGAATGCCCGAATTCAGCATTCCTAACTTTGGCGAGCAGGTAGTTTCAGCAAACTCTTTTGAATTTTGGCCGTGCTTTACACGGATTTGAACGTAAAATTTTTTTAAAATTGCCTTTGGAATGGGTTTGAGGTAATCATAAACCGGGGCAACTGGTTTTCCGTCTACATCTAGGTGCACAAAACTGGCACCGAAAGCAGTAAAGTTGACGGCTATTGGTAGGAATTCCTTCGAAGTTAAGAGTTGCCCCCATTCTTTTTTTATCCATTTTGTAATCGCAAGAATGTTTTCGCAGGGAAAACCATCCTCATCTTTGATCGTCTTAAATTTCGTCAGCTTCTCTTTTAAAACTTTTCCGTGGACATCGAACAAGAGCAACTTCTTGTTGGTTTTGCCAACGTCAAAAATTGCTGTGACTTTTATCATAAACCCGTTGCAACACTTTGTTTGCCTCTCGCTGCAACCAGCATTCTTGTTTTTGCTTCTCGAAAAACCACACTAGGATTGACGATATTTCGCCAAATAGCCTCGGCCACTATGGGGCGGGTATTCACTTCAAAGGCTTCTTTTAACATTTTCTCCGCACGCGCCACATCGGGTTCCTCTTGCGCATTCGCCAATTCGGCATGGTTTACTAGAAACGATTTTGCATCAAAAAAAATAGAGTAGTCAAAGACACCACTTCCTTTCAAAAGTTGTACATTATCCGGCCAAATTTCATCATGCCGCTTTTTGTATTCTTCTACTTTGCCTTGGTACGATTTCATTATGTAATCCACTCGGTTCAAACGTTAAAATTATCGGACGAACGCCATCGCTACTCCGCCATCCACATTCAATACGTTGCCTGTAGATTTATTCAATAGCCCGCCCACGAAAGCAAAACAAGCATTAGCAATGTCTTCGGGTAAGATAATTTCATTAAGTAAGGTGCGTTTTGCGTAGAAGGAAGGAAGTTCTTCAACGGATACACCGTAGGCTTTAGCCCGACCTTCAGCCCAGGCTCCTTCCCAGATTTTACTTTCGGAAATTACTGCATCTGGATTTACCACGTTCACACGAATCTTGTCTTTGCCTAATTCAGCAGCATTTAACCTGCTCAAATGAAGTTGAGCTGCTTTCGCAGATCCATAAGCGGCATTATTTGGGCCAGACACTAAAGCGTTTTTGCTAACGATATTAACAATATCCCCTCCGATGCCTTGCTTACGCATCACTGAAATGCTAGCTTGCGTCATCAGGAACTGACCTTTTACCAACACATCATATAAAAGATCCCAATCTTTTTCAGTGTGTTCTTCGATAGGTTTTGAAATCGAAACACCAGCACAGTTGACAACGATATCTACTCCCCCAAAGGCTAATGTCGAAAACTGAAATAGGCCGGTGATCTGATTCGTATTTGTTACGTCAAGTGGTATAGAGGCAAAGGCATCTTTTCCAAACTGTTTTTTGAATTCTTCATCGGCTTCTGCCAGCCGATTGGCATCATTGTCATTAATTATGACACATGCTCCTTCTTGAACAAACTTTTTGGCAATAGCCTTGCCAATACCTCCAGCACTTCCAGTAATCAGAGCCACCTTACCGGTCAGGGGTTTTGGCTTGGGCATTCGTTGCAACTTAGCTTCCTCAAGAAGCCAATATTCAATGTTAAATGCTTCCTGCCTGGGGAGGGAGATGTATGAAGAAATTGCTTCTGCTCCCTTCATTACATTAATTGCGTTGATATAGAACTCTGCTGCAACCCGTGCAGTTTGTTTGTCTTTTGCAAAAGTGAACATTCCGACTCCCGGGTATAGGATTACCACTGGATTCGGATCGCGCATGGCGGGACTGTTGTTGTGCTTGCAAGTCGCATAGTATTCTGCATACATTGCTCGGTAGCCCTCAAATTGCGGAAGAAACTTTGTGTGCAATACTTTTGCATCGGCATCCCCGTCTTCAGGCTTGATGTTTAACAGCAATGGGCTGATCTTGGTACGCAAGAAATGATCCGGGCAGCTGGTGCCCAAGGGGGCTAGTTGATCAAGATCTTTTGAGTTAATGAATTCTAATACGCGATCATCGTCCGTGAAATGACCGACCATTCGTGTTTCACTTGAGCACAGCCCCCGCAGGATGGGAGCTATGTTTGCTGCTATTTTACTACGTTCTTCTTTTTTTACAGATTCTATTTTAACACCACCAAATACCGGCCTCGATTTGCCATAATTGGCCTGTAGGTACAAAGCACATTTCTCAATTACTTCAAGTGTATTGACATAGCTTTCATACGCTGTATCTCCCCATGTAAACAAACCATGTGAGCCCAACATGATGCCCTGTATTCCCGGATTTTCGTCAAGACACTTTTTTAATTTTAAGCCGAGATCAAAGCCTGGCTTTTGCCATTCGACCCAACCTATTCTACCGCCAAATAGATCTCTTGTTATTTCTTTCCCATTCTTTGAGGCTGCAATGGCAATGGCGGCATCGGGATGTAGGTGATCTATATGCTTGAAGGGTAAAAAGCCGTGAAGAGGGGTGTCAATAGAAGGTGCCTTTGAAGCGAGATCAAAAATGCAGTGATTAAAAAGCTCTACCATTTCGTCTTCAAACTCAATACCCTTGTAGATGTTTTTGAGGCTCCGCAAACGATCCACATACAAAGCAGCAAGTCCTGAATGTTTGAGAGTACCCAAATCGCCACCGGATCCTTTAACCCACATCACTTCGGTTTCGTTGCCGGTAAGGGGATCTTTTGCGATTGCCTTGCATGATGTATTGCCCCCGCCATAATTGGTAAGCCTTAAATCAGCGCCTAGTAAATTGGATCGGTAGATAAGTAATTCAACTTCATTGCCGTTTAATTCAAGGGCTTTAACTTCATCCCACAAATAGGATACATGTTTGAATGTAGCTGAACTTACTATGGCTGAATGTTTGAGGGTTGTCATGATCAGAATATCTTCAGTATACGTACTTTATGGTAGATTGAGTTTTAGTGTCAACTGACCTTTCTGCTAAATTACAATGGTCAGATCAGTTAACTGTTCTGTACTATCATGGGTGTATGAAGACAGAAGAAATTGTTGACTGCTAGAAATTTCCTTTGGATGGAGTATATTCTAATGTAACAATTATCAATTGTTTTTGCGAATACTATAAAAAGCTTAGATCCTAAACAGAACTCCTTAGAATAAGAGAAAAGGGGTTCTTTACTTTGCGTTGTGTTTTTGTTTGAATCATATCTGCAATTTCAGCACCCATGCGGTCAAAATCTGTACTTAGTACGGAAATGCCACCGGCCAAGATTTCTTTGAAGGGTGAGTCATTATAAGCGATAATTCCAAAGTTTTTCCCCAGCTTTAATTTTTTTATTGTGGCTTTCTTTACAATTTCCACCAAATCAGTTTCTTCAATCGCAACATACAATTCATGAGCTTTTACTTCATGATGGTGTGCATGCTCAATAACTTCGAACTCAAAGCCGTTGCGTTTACAGAAGTTTGTGAACCCATCGCGAATTCCTGTGCAGTAAAAATTCTCAGTTGGAAAGATTAAAAAAAGCTTATGATACTTCCTAATACGTTCAATGCCTGTCAATAAAGCCTGTCTTATATCGGATTCAAAATCCTCATACACACATCCGTAGTTGCCTTGAATACCTTCCAGATCTTTATTAATTAATAATAATTTTTCTTTTGGAATTTTATTAATGGCATCTTTTACACTATCAGTTTCGAGCCGCAAGTGAGGCATGATGACGAAGTAATCGTACTTACCCAAATTTTCAATGATAATTTTCTCCAATATCTTATTGTCTGAGTTGTGAATTTGTAAATCTACACTACCCGTATCGCCCAATTTTTTAATAAAAGAATTGTAGATCGCTTTTTTATGGTCACTTAACTTATTAAAGACTAGTAAAATTGTTTTTCCTTCTTTTCGCGAAGTACTGGAAACATAAAAACCTTTCCCGTGAACTGCAGTAATAATACCTCTCCTTCTTAAATTCTTATAGGCCTTTTCGACAGTGTCCCGCGAAAGCAAAAACTCTTCGCTTGTTTCGTTGATGGATGGAATACGATCTCCTACTTTCATCATCCCTTCTCCGATGTTGGAGATAATGTAATCGGCCACTTGCCGATACTTAGGTATTGTGGAGGTTTCGTCTATTTCTAATACTGGCCTCTTCATATTTTTAAAATTTAGTATCCTGTACAGTCATGCTTCTTATTAAGTGTGAATGTGAATAAATATAAATCTTTTTGGCAGATTGTAATTCATAAGTCACTTAAAATTATCGATTGCGCGATCGTATGCAGGATACCGCAGGATGCGAGGGAGCGAACGTAAGATTAATTTCATAAAAAATTAACCTAAATATTTATGCAAAAAGATCTACTAAAAAAGGCACTGCCTAAATTGAAACCAACCCTCTGTTGGATTTTAATTCAGGTTGCCGTTGCTACCATGGCGTTGGCTGGCAGCTTGCAGCAAGACACAAAGAAAGTAACAGGAAAAGTTACCGATAGCAATGAAAAGGCGGGGCTGCCAGGAGTTAATATTATTATTAAAGGCACTTCATCTGGCACCGTCACTGATAGCGATGGGAACTATGCGATGAATATCCCGAACGAAAATACCATTCTTGTATTTTCTTTTATCGGGTACGCATCTACGGAAGTCGCTGTTTCAGGTCGGAGTGTAGTAGACGTATCACTTGAAAGCGACACACAAGCCCTTCAAGAAGTGATTGTGACTGGGTATGCAGCTCAACGAAGCCAAGATATTACCGGAGCAATAGCAACAGTGTCGATGAAGAACGAGCCGATTATGCCGGTAGCAAATATTGGGCAAGCCCTGCAAGGCAAGCTTGCCGGAGTAAGGGTTACACAACCATCGGGCAGACCTGGGCAGGGCATGACTTTCCAAATTCGAGGTGCAGCTTCATTAACTGCTGGCGCTGATCCTTTATATGTGGTAGATGGTATGCCGATAACTGGTGATTTAGGTTTTATAAATCCAAACGAAATTGAAAACATCACGGTTCTGAAAGACCCTGCCGCTGCCTCGGTTTATGGATCTCGTGCATCGAATGGAGTAGTTCTCATTAATACAAAGTCTGGGAAGCCAGGTAAAGTTCAGGTTGATTTCAATTCATATGTCGGTGTTGAAGATGTACCTCAGAGCAGAAGACTCGATATGATGGATGCTACTGAGTATGCTCAATTCCAAAAGGAGATCGCAACAACAAACGGGCGCCCAGTTAATCCTGTTTTCCAAAACCCCACTCAATATGGAAAGGGGACAGATTGGTTTAATGAATTGACCCGATCAGGTGTAATTCAGAGCTATAATGTGTCACTTTCGTCCGGAACTGATAAATTTAAGACGTCAGTGACCGCTGGTTATTTTAATCAAGAAGGCGTGATTGTTGGAACATCCTTTAATCGTTTCTCAGTCCGGTTAAATACTCGTTATCAGGCAACCGAGAAATTAAGTATTGGATTTAATGTTGCACCTACTAGTACATTCAATACCAATTTCAATACAGATGGCTGGCCTTATGCAACTGAAAATATTATTTCCTCTGCTTTGTTAACCACACCACTTGCTAGTCCATATAATCCAGACGGTACTTTAGCGTTAACAGCGAGTGATCCAGCAACGTTTGGCAATCCCAATTGGCTTAGAGTAGCAAAGAACAAAGTGTTTGAGGATAAAGATTTCCGACTACTTTCAAATGCTTATCTCGAATATGAAATAATTAGTGGGTTGACAGCAAAAGCAACAATCAACGTTCAAACAGGCAATCGCAATATTTTTCAATTCAATCCTTCCACAAATGGAGTATTGTTTATTCCACCTCCTAGGGTTCCGTCTGGATCGAATAGTGACTCACGATTTATTAACTGGGTAAACGAAAACACATTAAGCTATCAAAAGAAAATTGGAAACGATCACGCAATAGATGCATTAATTGGATTTACATCCCAAAAATTTAGATCTGATGCCACAACTGCAAGTGGAACAAATTTTCCTGATGACAAAATCCAAACAGTTAATGCAGCAAGAAATGTTTTAGTATCAAGCGACATTCAAGAATGGTCATTACTTTCACAACTAGCTAGACTAAATTATACTTACAAGGATAAATATCTTTTCTCGGCATCCATAAGACGAGACGGTTCGTCACGTTTTGGTCCAAATAATAGATATGGAAGTTTTCCAGCAGTTTCTGCTGGGTGGGTCATTTCAAAAGAGAGTTTTTGGAATTTCGCTCCCATTTCGTTCCTAAAACTAAGAGCTAGTTACGGAATTACCGGCAACTTTAACATTGGCAATTACACGCATATCTCTAGCATTTCCACGTCATTCTATCCATTTGGAAATAGCGTGTCAAGTGGTAGAGGAGCCAATAACCTAGGCGACCAGAATTTAGGTTGGGAAAACAACAAACAATTTAATATTGGAGCTGATTTCAATCTTTTTAAAGATAGGGTTCAAGTTACCTATAACTACTATACAAGGAATTCTACTGAGCTGTTATACAATGTACCGGTACCAGTGTCTTCGGGTTTCAGTAATATTCAAACCAATATTGGTGAACTCAAATTCTGGGGTCATGAAATTGGTGTTAATGCGGAAGTGCTTCAACGCAGAAAGTTGAAATGGAATACCAATTTTAACATTTCGTTTGATAGAAACAGAACAGAAGCACTTGCGACACAGAATGGATTCTTACCGAGTGGAATCAGGCTCTATATATTTGATAGTCATCGTACCCAAGTCGGTCAGCCGATTGCTCAGTTTTATGGTGCCGTTCACAATGGCGTTTACCGAGACCAGGCTGACTTCAATGCTTCGCCCAAGGACCCTTCATCAGTTGTAGGTTCAGTAAAATTCAGGGATTTGAATGGCGATGGGAAAATTTCTTTTCCTGAAGACATGACTTTTATTGGTAACCCTTGGCCCAAGTTTACCTTTGGCTGGACTAATAATTTAACGTATGGCAATTTCAATCTTTCCGTTACGATGGCCGGCTCTTATGGAAACCAAATTCTTGCATTTCATGAGAATTGGACCACAAACCTTGACGGGGTTTTCAATGTATTGGATGAAGTCAAAAATAGATGGAAATCAGAAGCTGAACCCGGTGATGGTAAGTACGGTACAGTTCAGGCTGGATCGACCTTCCTAGAGCGCGATCGTTGGAATAGCCGCTTTATTAAAGATGGAAGTTATCTTGCCTTTAAAAATATCACATTGGGGTATTCCATCCCACTTGGTGGAAAGGGTTTACTAACAAGGGCACAGGTTTATACAAGTATTCAAAATGCCTTTATAATTACCTCCTACAAAGGACCAAACCCAGAAGTAAACACACAAACGAATGGTGCTACAGCAGCGAACCAAACAAGTTTTGGGCTTACTCCGGGAGTGGATGAGAATTCATATCCAATCCCAAGGACAATCAGTGTTGGAGTAAACATTAGTTTCTAAAAAATATTGACAGAATATATTATGAAAAAGAATATTATAACTACAATTATTCTGATCGCAACATTTAGTTCGTGTTCAGATTTCTTAGACATCAAACCTCAGACAACTTTACCAACTGGTAATTTTTTTAAGACTCAGACCGATTTTGAACAGGCGGTCACAGGCATCTATGCACCATTACAAGAGATCTATAATCAAGATTGGCAACTGACCGAATTGAGATCGGACAATACCTATTTCATTTACAACATTGGAAACCGAGGAGGGAAGCCAACTGAAGATATTGCAACGTTTACTGTGGAGACCAACAACGCAACGGTGATCAATCAATGGACAAACGACTACTTGGTCATAGCAAGAGCGAACGAAATGTTAGCTAAGATTGATGGAGTAACTTTTACACAAACTGTAAAGGATAATCTAAAAGGTCAGGCGCTTTTCCTACGGGCGTTTGCCTATTTTGATCTTGTTAGAAAGTTTGGAGGGGTACCCTTGTTCCTCATACCGCCAACTTCTTATAAAGAAACCTTTAAGAAAAGGTCAACAGCCGCTGAAGTTTATGATCAGATTATTAAGGATGCAAAAGATGCTGCACTTTTATTGCCGACCAAAACTGTACAAACGATCGGCCGCCCTTCCTCCGGAGCAGCAAACACTTTGCTGGCTGATGTTTATATGATGCAAGGCAAGTGGGCTGAAGCTGAAACAGCTCTACTTACTGTTACTACTATGGGGTATAGTCTTTTACCTAACTATGCGGATATTTTTAAGCCAACAAACAAGGGTAATAACGAAGTTATTTTTGACATTGGATATGTTACCGGTACAGCCCAACCTTTGTTCAATTCCTCACCATACGCCTTTTTACCAGCGACACCTAATCCTGCTGTTATTACTGGTGTGAGTCCTGCCAATGCAAATGGTGGTGGATCGCTGAACATTCCAACTCCCGAATTAATCGCGGCATATGAAAGCCAGGTGATCGATAAGCGCTTCGCAGCATCAATAGGGTTTTTCACAGGGGCGGGTGCGTTGGTAGGTATTCCTACCTACACCAATCAACCCTATGTTAAAAAGTACCTACATCCTCATGCGGTGTATGGGCAAACTGATGTAAACTGGCCAGTGTATAGGTATGCGGAGGTGTTATTAATGCTGGCAGAGTGTTTAAATGAGCAAAATAAGACAGGTGCACTAGGTTACCTAAACCAGGTAAGAACCCGTGCTGGGTTGGCTAACAAAGCAAGTGTTACTCAAGCGGCATTGAGGGACGATATTCTTCAGGAGCGTAGAGTTGAATTAGCTTTTGAAAACAAACGTTGGTTTGATTTGATCAGAGCAGGGAAGGCAGTTTCTGTGATGAGTGCGTTTGGAGCTAGTGTAAAGGCGAATCCTCAGAACTATTATTATGTAACCGGTAATATTCCGCCTCCCAATTCTTTTAACATTACAGCAAGTTTATTGCTCTATCCTATACCAGTAACAGAAATTGTAGTCAACTCGGAGTTAACTCAGAATCCTGGTTATTGATATCGAATTGGAAGAAGGACTAAAGCTGCTCCTATCCTTGATGGGAGCAGCTTTCTTTTGAATCTGGTTCGTTCACTACTATTAACCATTATGGATAAAATTCATAGGGTCTTTTGCTTCATAATAGCAAAGTATTTATTCACCTCAGCTCAATTGTTTTTTGTTTCATGAAGTTTTTTTTGATAGTAGTGTTATTGGTTCTAAGCATTCCGGTTTTTTCACAGATTGATGTACGAAGGCAAAACAAGACAACAAAAACTGAAGATAACATTGTTGTCAATGGAATTCTTGACGAACCAATTTGGTTATTTGCTGACAGTGCGGTCGATTTTACGCAACATTTCCCTTTTGATTCTTCATTCTCGAAAAGTAAATCGATGGTCCGGACCACTTACGATCAGAATTATTTTTATGTGTCAATAGTAGTTATTGATTCGCTTAAGGGAGACTATGTATCCACCTCTTTGAGGCGGGATTTCAGAGGGTCAAACATAGACGCGTTTGCTATAATCATTGATCCTTTTTTAGATCAAACGAATGGTTTTTATTTTGCCATTAATCCTTACAATGTGCAGAGTGAGGGGCTAATCGCAAATGGGGGGGCTACTAGTCTGGATTTAGATTTGTCATGGGACAATAAGTGGTATTCATCTACGCGAATTAATGATTATGGTTGGATTGCCGAGATTGCCATACCCTTCAAGACACTCCGTTTCAAAGAAGGTATTCCTTCATGGGGAATTAACTTTTGCCGTTTTGATACAAAATACAATGAAAGGTCTGTTTGGAACAGAGTGCCCCAGCAATTTGAGATTTTTAATCTTGCCTTTACGGGAAGACTGAACTGGAATCAACCACCTCCAAAAGTAGGAGCAAATGTTGTGTTAATACCCTATTCTGCAGTCGGAACAAGTAAAAATTTCATTGACAATAGCGGACGAGATGAGTTAGCTGTTGGTGGAGATGTAAAAATTGGTGTGACGCAGTCGTTAAATCTTGACCTTACCGTTAATCCTGATTTCTCTCAGGTTGAAGTAGATGTTCAGCAAACCAATCTTGACCGCTTTGAACTTTTCTTTCCAGAGCGAAGGCAGTTTTTTCTTGAGAATGCTGATTTGTTCAGTGGCTTTGGATTCGCAAATGCGGCTCCATTCTTTTCTAGAAGGATAGGCGTAGGTATTGATTCCAAAACAGGTCAGAACATTCAAAACAGAATAGTGGGTGGTGCCAGATTAAGCGGCAAAATTGGATCGAATTGGAGGGTTGGTGTAATGAACATGTATACTGACCAAAACGAAGAGAAGAATTTGCCCGCGTACAATTATGCCGTGGCAGCAGTTCAGCGTAAAGTGTTTCGAAGATCAAATGTAAGTGCCATCTACGTGGGAAAGAATAATTTTGATGGTCAGCCCGTTGATGTTACAGATACTACTGATGGAAGTTCAAATCAACTAATTGGGTTGGACTACAATCTGGCCTCGGCAGATGGCAAATGGACAGGGAAAGCATATTATCATAATTCATTTAACGAGACAGATGCAAAAGGCAAACTCTCTCATGGGGTGATGCTTAATTACAATACATTGAAGTACTTTGGATCGTGGACGCACCAGATTATAGAGAATGGATTTGATGCCAAAGTGGGTTTTGTGCCCCGAACGGATTTTAACAGAGTAAACCCCGTGATTGGATTTAATTATTTTCCCAAATCGAAAAGAATTATCCGGCATCAGTTTTCCATGTCAAATAATGTGACGTGGAATAAAACAAGAAACATTACCGACTACAATTTTGCTGCCAATTGGGGAATACTCTTTAGAAACACAGCGAGATTTAATTTTTCCTTGCTCAGTAATTATGTTCAACTATTTTCTCCATTCAATCCAACCGGAGATAGTAGTAACCTATTCCAGTCTGGAGATAGCTTTTCTCAAACCGGCTTTTTGACCAGTTTTCAATCCAATCAGCGACAGCCATTTAATTTTCTGGTTCAGATTATTTCGGGTCAATACTATAATGGCAGCCTCAGGCAAATCTCTGGTAATTTTAATTATCGATATCGGCAATATGCAACCATAGCTTTGAACTATAACATTAACCGAATCATTCTTACAAGAGATTTTAAGAGTGCCGATTTGTTTCTGGTCGGGCCGCGTATCGACATTACCTTTTCGAATAAGTTTTTCTGGACTACCTTCTTGCAGTACAATAGCCAATTCGATAATTTCAATATTAATAGCAGGCTACAATGGCGCTTTCGCCCAGTTTCCGATTTTTTCTTGGTGTATACTGATAATTATTTTCCGGAAACCTTTAAAGTAAAAAATAGAGCAATCGTATTTAAATTTACCTACTGGTTAAACCTATAATGCTAAATTACCTTTTAAGGAAAATCGTGAACCTTGGTTGCTTGTCTCCTTAAGCAGACAGTACAGGATGAACACCTAAGTGGATGTTCATAGGTTCACGCAAAACACAACCGTTGTTTTTGGGTGACGCATTCTAAGTGGTTAGTGTGAATTCTTCACCCAATTTTTATCTCGAGACTGATGAATGGAACAACATTGGAAAGATAAAATATCAAACCCGCTGCAACTGGGTGGCATTGAAACTTCTACGCTTGATAATGGGAGTGGAAGGGGAACCCGGATTGCTTGGTTTAACACAGGGGGTGGGCTGCGTTTTAAGATAGTGATTGACCGGGCAATGGATATAGCTGATGCCTTCTATAATAATTATAGCCTTGCATGGCTTGGTCATCTGGGTGTAACAGCGCCACAGCCCTTTTCCAATCAGGGAATTGATTGGCTAAAAACTTTTGGTGGTGGTTTGCTGACTACATGTGGTCTGGATCATGTTGGTGGCCCCGAAGAAGATGAATTTGGAAGGCGTGGCCTTCATGGAGAGATTTCTAACATACCCGCAGAGATTGAATCTATTATTCAGCCTGATCCATTGGCCGGCAAATTGGAGATGAGTATAACGGGTATTATTAGACAGACACGAATATTTGGTTCATGCTTTGAATTGAGACGGAAGATATCGGGTACTTTAGGAGATCCAAAAGTATCGATTCATGACGAAGTGATAAACCGAGGAAATACGGCCATCCCTTATATGGTCTTATATCACATTAATTTTGGTTGGCCATTGGTGGACGAAGGAACCAAAATACTGTGGGAGGGAGCATGGACTTCACGAGAAGGAGAACTGCGAAGCAAGGTATTCAAACAAGGAAATGACTTTCGCCTCTGCCCAGCGCCAATTCAAGATCATAATGGAGATGGTGAAGAAGCAGCATTTATTTCACCTGTAGCAGATAAGGAAGGAAATTGTGTTTGTGGATTATATAATTCAAAAATACAATTAGCTCTTGGCCTTAGATTTAATAAAGATCAGTTACCCTGGCTTATTAATTGGCAGCATTGGGGAATTAACGAATACGTAACAGCCCTTGAGCCCGCTACCAATCCACCAATAGGTCAATCGATGGCGCGGAAACAAAATCAATTGATATTCATAGCGCCTGGTGAGAAGCGACAAGTGAATCTTCAATTGGAAGTTGTGGTCGAGGAAAGCTCCATCAAGAATTTTCTAACAAATTTTACTCACTAAAATAGTTTTGGTTTATGGAAAACATTCAATACGCTCAACGAGCATTCGATCAAGGAAACGGAATACTCCGGTTGGCACCCACTTGGGTTCCTCGCTCATTTTGTGTGCCTGGCAGAAGAATTAAGTTACACCCCGATGATTATTATGTCTTGGGCGGTCAACGCGGAGGCATTGATGAACGTTGGTTGGCGTCTACAACACCGGCCAAAAATGGTCCATTGACTGGAAAAAATGAGGGGCTGAGTGCTGTGGTTTTTGAAGATGGAAAAAAGGAAATTCAATTTTTATTAAAAGATGCTATTGATGAACTAAAGAGTTCATTGATCGGTGATCGGCTATGGCGTAAGTACGGAGCCTGGCCTATGTATTCAAAGTTCTTTGATAATAAAGGACCTCTGCCTCATCACGTCCATCACAATGATGACAAGGCAAAACTTGTTGGGCAATTGGGAAAGCCAGAAGCTTATTATTTTCCCCCTCAATTAAATAATCATGGTGGTGATTTTCCGTATACATTCTTTGGTATAACACCTGGCACCAGTAAAGACACGATTAAACAATGCCTCATCAATTTCGCAAAAGGTGATAACAAGATTACAGCTTACTCACAAGCCTTTCAATTGGAGCCAGGCACCGGATGGGATGTTCCTCCGGGCTTGTTACATGCTCCGGGAAGTTTGTGTACGTATGAGCCACAAAAAGCGTCCGATGTTTTTGCGATGTATCAATCTTTAGTGAATGACGCTATCATCCCAGAAGAATTGTTATGGAATTGCACACCTGAATCTAAATTGGGAGATTTTGATCATCTCATGAGTGTACTGGATTGGGAGTTGAACGTGGATCCGAATATGATGAGCACACGGTTCATGAAACCGAAGCCAATAAAAAAGCCTGAAGAAATGAAATCGGAAGGCTATACTGAGAATTGGGTTTGTTACAAATCCGCTGATTTCAGTGCAACCGAATTGACTATTTCTCCCGGAGTAACCGTCACCATGAAAGATCAGGCAGCTTATGGCATGATCATGATGCAAGGTCATGGAAAGTTTGGAGTCTGGGACATTGAAACGCCAGCACTTATTCGATACGGTCAACTTACCCATGATGAGTATTTCGTTAGTGAAAAGGCAGCAATAGAAGGCGTTAAAATAATGAATACCTCGAAGACCGATCCGATTGTAATGCTTAAGCACTTTGGTCCGGGTAATCCTGCACTTGCAATTTCGTGAGCGTTATTTCAATAGCCGAAACAGCCGATTCAATTTAAATACCCTGCTATGACTGTCTTTACAGGATAGAGCAGGATTGTTTCGGTCAATCACAACGTTATTTTTATCCTGACGAACTTAATCGGACTTTTTTGAAAACCAGTAATTTATTGCCTATGAAAATCATCAAGACTATTTTTGCAGTTGCAATGACAATGATTTCCTTGTCGATGTCGGCTCAGCAGGTGCAACCCAAAAGACCCGCTAATTTCAAGCCGTTCCGGTATAAATATTCGATTGAGCAACTTCACCAGAAGTACTCAGAAGATATGATGAGGCGAGCGGCTGAAGATGTAAAGAAAATGACAGAACTTAATGAGCGAGGTGCCTACAAGCCAACTCCCGAGTCACTTGCCAAGCATCCCATGCCCGAATGGTTTCAGGATGCAAAGCTGGGTATTTTCTTTGATTGGGGGCCATGGTCTGCGGCAGGATACGCAAGCCCACGTGACCCAAGCCTTGGTACGGGTGGGTCTTATCCGGATTGGTATGAGTTTTTAATGGACTACTCCTATAAGCCCTATCATGATTCGATTTGGGGTGTGGATTTCAGAAGAGATGATTTTCTTCCGTTGCTCACAGGAGAAAATCTGAACGCGGAAGACTATATGGATTTAGCGGTGAAGGCAGGAGCTAAATATTTTGTTCCCTTTGGTCGTCATCATGCCGGATGGACCATGTGGGAATCCAACTATACCTTCAGAAATGCAAAAGAGATGGGGCCCAAACGCGACATTCAATTGGAATTTTCGCAAGCAGCAAGGAAGAGAGGCTTGAAATTTGCTCTCTACTTTTCAATTGCTGAGTGGGAATATCCAGTCATTGTTGATAAGCGAATTAGTCAATGGGATCCAACTCCAAACCTCGCTGTGTTTCAGGATGCAATGGCAATACTGCCAAGACCAACGCCTTATGCCAGTTTTTTTCCGGCCATCCACGATAGAATGCTCTCGGGAAAAATTCCGGTTCGTGATTACTACGCAGACTACATGATGCCATTGTTTAAAGAAGCAGTGGATAAATTCGACCCTGACCTGGTATGGTACGATGGAGGCTGGGGCACACCTGCTTCGGGCAGCCGTGTAACAGAACTGTCTGCTTATTTCTACAATCAGGCGCAAGGAAGAAAAGACGTAGTTATCAATAACCGTGCGGGCAGCACGTTTACTGCCGAGCAATTGAAAGAGATTAGAAAACTTCGAGAAACGGGAAATGATGAGGCACTCACTGAACTTGTTTCAAACAATAAGCAGCTGGGTGACTACACCACACCAGAATATCACATTGGTAAGATCGATTCCAAAGTGAAGTGGGAGGTGTGTCGATCGATTAGTCCCGCGTTTGGGTATAACTGGAAGGACAATGAATCCAATTCGCTATCAAGCGGAGACTTAATAAAAATGTTTGTTGGTATTGTTGCCGGTAACGGGAATCTGTTGTTGGTGATCAACCCGGATGGCTCAGGTAAGCTTTCCGATGTGCAAAGAAAACGACTAACCGATCTGGGTGATTGGTTGAAAATAAACGGTGAGGGAATTTATTCAACACGACCCTGGAAGGTTCAGCAAGACGGAGACATCTATTTCACACAAAGTAAAGATGGAAAGTTCGTTTACGCTTTCAACACCATCTGGCCTGGACAGCTGATTAAACTAAAAAATATTACACCAACCAAGAATTCCAGAATTACTCATTTGGGATATAAAGGTCAACTAAAATGGAAGCAGGTAGGTGACGACATTGAAGTGAGTCTGCCACCTGAATTGCAAACAGAAGCCAACAGACCAAGTAAATATTCAACTGCCATAAGAATTCAAGTCAAATAATTACGTGTCAACCTTAAAATCTACACCCATGAAGTATTTGAGAGTATTATTTGTTGCTATCATATGTCTTTTCATTCAAGCGAATGTACTGGCACAGACGGCACAAGAACAACCGAAACGCCCGGTCAATTTCCAACCCTTTCGATATAAATACACGATCGAAGAACTTCGCGACAAGTTTTCAGCAGAGATGATGAAGAAGGCCGCGGAAGAAGTTAAAAAAATTGAAGAAGTAAACGGAAAGGGTGCATACAAACCAACCGTTGAATCCCTCGCTAAACACGCCATACCAGAGTGGTTTCAGGACGCCAAACTGGGTATTTTTCTTGACTGGGGTCCCTGGTCATCGGCTGGTTATGCACCTAAGAAAGGAGCAGAAGCAAGCACAGGTGGTTCCTATCCCGATTGGTATGAATTTCTGATGGACTACCGATACAAAGGGTATCATGACAAAACATTCGGAACAGATTTTCGAAGAGATGATTTGCTGCCGATGCTAACAGGTGCCAATCTCAATGCAGATGAATACATGAATCTGGCTGTTGAAGCGGGAGCTAAATATTACGTTCCGTTTTCAAAACATCATGCCGGCTGGACGATGTGGGAATCTTCTTACACTAAACGAAATGCGGTAGAGATGGGACCCAAAAGAGATATTTATAAGGAGCTGGCTGCGGCAGCAAAAGCACGTGGTATGAAACTAGGTTTCTATTTTTCAGTTTCCGAGTGGGAGTACCCTGTAATTGTTGACCGACCATTGAGTCAGTGGGATCCTACAAAAGATCTCGCTATTTTTCAGGATCAGCTCGGCCAGATTCCGAGAGCAACACCTTTGGTAAGTTACTTTCCGGAGATTTACGACCGAATGGTTTCTGGAAAAATTCCTGTTCGGAATTATTTCTCAGATTATATGATGCCTTCTTTCAAAGAAGCCGTTGATAAATTCGATCCGGATTTGGTTTGGTATGATGGAGGTTGGGGAAGTCCGGTTTCTGTCAGCCGCGCGGCTGAGCTATCCGCATACTTTTATAATCAGGCAACAGGCCGAAAAGATGTTGTGATAAATAATAGAGCTGGCACGACACTTTCTGAAGCTGAACTTGCTCAGGTGGGCGAGTTGATGAAAAAGGGTGAGATGGAAAAGGCAATGAAGATTTATCTTTCGTCTACTCAGTTAGGAGATTATGGTACGCCTGAATTCACCATTGGCGAAGTCGACATCACAAAAAAGTGGGAAGTGTGCCGCTCCATAAGCCCTGCGTTCGGATACAACTGGCAGGATGATGACCAGAGTTCACTTTCCAGTGCTGACCTTGTTAAAATGTTTGTCAAGATTGTGGCAGAAAACGGAAACTTACTTTTGGTAGTGAGCCCTGATGGATCAGGTAAACTTCCTGAGGTTCAGAGAAGCAGGCTAGTAGAATTAGGCGCCTGGCTGAAGATGAATGGCGAAGGTATTTATGGCACTCGGCCGTGGAGTTCTACCAAGGATGGTGATACATATTTTACAAAAAGCAAAGAGGGTAAGTATGTTTATGTACATAGCACGGTATGGCCTGGCAAGACGTTGTCAATAAAGAACATTGCACCTATTGCTGGTACCAAAGTGACGATGTTAGGCGCAAAGAGTTCACTAAAGTGGACCCAGACAGGAAAGGATGTTCAAATTTCCATTCCTGATAATTTGCAAACCGAAAGCAACCGACCCGGCAAGTATGCATGGGTGTTCAAAGTGCAGGTAAAAAAATAGAACGCCATCTAATCATAATATTTCAACAAGCATTTCATTATGGCAGTCAAATACAATCAAAAATTTCTCTGGCTTGTAAGTTTAACGGCTGCCATGGGTGGATTTCTATTTGGATACGATTGGGTGGTCATTGGTGGTGCAAAGCCATTCTATGAGCCTTACTTTAATTTAATAACATCGGCTCAAAAAGGCTGGGGAACTAGTTCAGCTCTGCTTGGCTGTATGGCTGGCGCATTAGGTTGCGTCTTTCTGGCGGATCGGCTCGGACGCAAACGGCTATTGATTTTTGCCGGTTTCTTGTTTGCCTTAACAGGTGTCGGTACTGCTTTGGCAACCAATTTTATGTGGTTCAACGTTTACCGAATTATAGGCGGAGTTGCCATGGGTATTGCACTGAATCTCTCACCTATGTACATCGCTGAAATCGCTCCACCGGAGAAAAGAGGAATGCTAGTAACCATCAATCAATTAATGATTATGATTGGGGTATTATTGGCGCAACTTATCAATTGGCAGATATCTTTGTTAGACACCGCCCTGCCGTCCAATGCATCAAATGAAATTATAGCGCAGAGTTGGAGTGGAATGTACGGCTGGCGTTGGATGTTTGGAGTGGAAGCCATACCGGCAGCTATTTTCTTTTTACTTATGTTTTTGGTACCAGAAAGTGTGCGTTGGCTGGTTAAAAATGGTCAGAACGAAAAAGCAACTTCAATTCTTGACCGAATTGGGGGTAAAGACTATGCGGCACATCAAATACGGGAAGTTGAATTGACGCTCTCGAAAGAAAACGTTGGCCATGTGAATTTTCGAGAGTTATTTAACTTAAAAGTGTTGAAGATTATTGGCATTGGAGTATTTCTGGCATTTCTTCAACAGTGGAGCGGTCTGAATGTAGTTATCTACTATGCTTCTGATATTTTTCAGGCTGCGGGATATAATCTGAAAGAGATGATGCTCAATATTGTAGTGATCGGATCGGTGATGGTATTGTCTGTTTTTATCACACTTTTTACAGTGGATCGATTGGGAAGGAAAACACTTTTGCTAGTTGGTACATCTGCGATGGCAATTATCTACGGAATAATTGGTTATTGTTTTTACGCAAATTATAACGGAGTGGTAATTGTTCTTTTGGTGTTGGCCAATGTGATGTTTTATTCGTTCACGCTTGCACCTTTGTTATGGGTTGTATTATCTGAAATCTTTCCAAATCGAATAAGAGGAGCAGCCATGTCCATTGCTGCACTGGCACACTGGATTGGAAATTTCTCACTCACCTATACATTTCCTGCCATCAAAGAAAGTCTTGGTTGGGCCAACAATTTTTGGCTATATGCCCTTATTTGTGCGATTGGATTTGTTGTACTATTCAAGTTCTTGCCTGAAACAAAAGGAAAAACATTGGAACAGATAGAACACGATCTGATTGGGTAAAGACACTCAAAGAGGCGCCTAGGGATTCTGCAACTTCGAATAAATCGAAAAGGGATAAAATGAAAAAAGCCCGAATTCATAGAGAACTCGGGCTTTTGACTTTGATTGATCTGTAACCTGCAGAGGAGGAGGGATTCGAACCCCCGGACCCCGTGAAGGGTCTCCGGTTTTCAAGACCGGTGCAATAAACCGCTCTACCACTCCTCTAGATGCGATTCCCGTTTTAAGGACTGCAAAAGTAACGGTTATTTTGTTTTTGACAAATGCCGCGCCTTACTCTTCACTGAAATCCACAAAAGTCTGTTTGATTTCCTTATTGTTGTATTTTGGCTGAGCTGTTTGTGCTGCGTTCAACTCCAAAAACTCCAACTTCTGGTTATTAATGATGGGTAGCAATTTGTCGCGGTCAACATCAAAAGTCTTCTCTCTTCGTGCTGACTTCAGGGCATACTTTCGCGCAAAATTGTCGCCTTCCAACTGGAGTTGGTTGCGGATTTCGACATTGATTTTTAGCTTATCTAAAATCTCGTTTTTTGATTTGCCAATAACCTCGGTTGCTTCCAGTGTGCCAAGGGTGAGCACCGTGGTGCCTCCGATAGCTGACACTGCCTTGTAGCTGGTTGGATCACTGGAAAGAATAACAGGCGACAACCCGGTAGTGGCGCCAAGGGAAGCGTTCAAAATCGCCCGATGTTTTTTTCCTTTTTTGGCTTGCTTGAGGGTCTTGCTGAGTTTTTCATGATTTTCATCCAATCGGTCAATCAGTGCTTTAGCGCTCACGAGTGAGTTCTTGTATTTCTGAAACAACGATTTGTCTTTTTCTTCTACGTTCTCGGTATCAACGACTTTGATTTTTGTCTGTCGTTCAACCCGATTGCCCGATTTATCCAAAATGAAAAAGGTGAGCCGGAACGTTTTCGTTTTCTCAGCTTCATCCACAAAGCCATAGCCCGGCAGCCAGGTAAACTCACCTTGGGCATTGGTGCCTTTTTGCAGAGCGTTTTCGGGGATTCTATCGTCAGAAGCCACAAAACCAAAGTTTGTCAGGTTTTCGTCACCGTTGGGATCTGAGGCGTAAATCTTAATGTTTAAGCGTTCATCTTCTTTAATGGTAAAAACGGAATCTCCGGGGAGCAAAAGCAAATCGGGAGGAAGGTCTAGCTGCGTCTGAGCTATCCTAATTCGCGCTTTTGTCTCCAGTTTATCCGGCTGGTCTTGAGCAATAAACTCTACTAACATCGGGTTGTTCTTTAGTGCAATGAACTGATTGCGCGAAGGATTCCATGTGATAAGCCCTTGCGATGAAAAATGCATGCCTTCGGGCATTTGTGAAACAATGGGTTTGTAACTTATTGGATCTCCATCGAGGTCAGTTACATAATCGTCAGAAATTTGGTATTGGTTCTGAGTAGATTGCTTGACATAAAATGTAGGCAGATCATCGACTATGGGTGGACGGTTTTGGTGAAGCACAAGGAATGAAACTGACTTCCGGATACGATGCCCACTCTTCCATTCCGCTTGAAACAGGATAGAAATCTCTTTTTGTTTTTCCAGTCGATCTACGAGATCGAAAGAGGGTGTCCACGAAAAATGCCCCAAAGTGTCAAATGTAACCCGATAGCCATTTACTCCTTCCAGCGTGTATTTCGGTTTTTCTGCTTCCGTCACATCCAGGTTAAAAGAAAACGTCCGACCCTCCCTCAGTTCCGTCCAATTCTCAGCGGAAGGAAAAATGAAACTTTGACTTTTCAGAAAGCCCGGTAGTAACAAAAGAAAAACAAAACCCCTGCACATTCAACTTAGTAATTTAATGCCAGCAAATTTAGCTCAAGGATATCTCTTTTGGATAGGAAATATCTATTCCATCTCTTTTTTTTCCTCCAAAAAGGTAGCTTACTTTGAGGGAATGCCCAAAAGAAAGCTACCTGAAAAAACCAAAAGCAAGGAGAAGAATAACTTCTTTGAGGATGTCTATGAGGTAGTGCGTCTTGTGCCGAAAGGTCGTGTAACAAGCTATGGTGCCATCGCAAATTACCTGGGAACCAAGATGAGTGCGCGAATGGTTGGTTGGGCCATGAACGCTTGTCACGGACTAGGCATTGCCGCGCACCGGGTGGTAAATGCAAAAGGGCTGCTCACAGGCCGTCAGCATTTTGTGCCGCCCAGTTCCATGCAAAAGAGTTTAGAAAAAGAAGGTATCAAAGTAAAAGATCATCAGGTTCAGGATTTTGACAAAAAATTTTGGGATCCACGGAGGGAGCTGCTTTAAATCTTGGATCAAAGCTTCAGGCCACAAGCGCGCGGCCTGAAGCATGTGGCCTGCGGCCGAATTAAGTAACGTTGAGTAACATATTTTTTTTCTATTTTTCACAATGACAATTGACCTGCGAAGTGACACGGTAACAAAGCCAACACCGGCAATGAAAGAGGCCATGTTTTTAGCCCCGGTAGGCGATGATGTATTTGGAGAAGATCCAACGGTGAATAAATTGGAAGAAAAATGTGCAGCCCTGTTGGGGATGGATGCAGCTGTGTATTGCCCTAGCGGCACCATGACCAATCAAATTGGAATTAACGTGTTGACACATCCGTACGATGAAGTGATTTGCTACAAAGGCGCACACATTTATAAGTACGAAGGAGGTGGGTTGATGGGCAATAGCCATGTTAGTGTGAAGCTAGTGGCTGGCGATCGCGGAAGAATTTCGGTCAATGAAATTGCGGCCAATATCAACAATGATGATCAACATTATCCACGCACAGCTGTCGTGGCTTTGGAAAATACGATAGTTCGTGAGGCGGGAAGTTTTTACGCGTTGAAGGACATCGAGAAAATCAGTGGCTTTGCACGCAGCAAAAATTTACACATGCACTTGGATGGAGCAAGGTTATTCAATGCATTAGTAGCCACAGGAGAAAATGCAGGCGACTATGGTAAATACTTCGACACGATTTCGATCTGTCTCTCCAAAGGATTAGGTGCGCCCGTGGGTTCCGTTTTGGTTTGCAAAAAAGAGTTTGCAAAAAAAGCACGCAGGATGCGGAAAGTATTTGGTGGAGCTTGGCGGCAAGCAGGGTTCCTGGCAGCTGCTGGAATCTATGCATTGGATAACCACGTTAATCGATTAAAGGAGGATCATACGCGCGCAAAAGCGATTGGTAAAAGTCTGCAACAACTTTCGTTTGTTAAGTCAGTGATGCCTGTAGATACCAATATTGTGATTTTCGAACTGGAGTCTAGCGTAAGTCCTGCCGTGTTTCTTGAGAAAATTGGAGAGCACCAAATAAAGGCACTGGCATTTAGTGCTAATGAAGTCAGAATGGTCACCCACTTGGATTTCGATGATGCCATGTTACAAAAGACAATCACTACATTAAATCAACTTCGTTTTTTATGATGGACGAATTGGGAAAATCGATACCTGTGTCGGAGGGCATGATTGATGCCGAGCAAGGAGGTGAACGCAAACAGCCAAACGAGTTTTGTTTGAATTGTGGTACGAAATTGCTGGATACCTTTTGCCACCATTGCGGGCAAAAAGATATTCCGCAGCGCCAAACGCTGGGCGAGTTGTGGACAAACTTTATTTCGTCTTTCTGGAGTTATGAAGGAAAGTTTTTCCGCACGACTAGATACCTCATTACCAAACCCGGATTTCTGGCTCAAGAATACTGTGCCGGTAAGCGCGAAAGATACTACCATCCCGCACGCATGTACGTGTTCATCAGCTTTGTTTTTTTCTTTGCCTTTTTCGCCATCACGGACTCAGATGAAACAGACAAATCTGAGAAAGAGACTGTTGAGTTGACCGAAAAAGAAGAAAAGGAAATTGCTGAAAAAACAAAGAAAGGTTTTGACCAAGTAGTAAAGTTTACTGGCGATTCATCATTTGTAGCCCTAGGTGATTCTATTCAGAAGCAAGTGAAAGCGAGCTCGGACACCACGAAGTCAAAAAAGAAAAAGAAAGGTGCTGCAAATTTTAATTTCGATGATGTAGCAGAATACAAGACGGTTGAGGCATATGACTCCATTCAGCTGACCAAACCGCAGTCTGACCGTGACAATTGGTTTGTTCGGCTTGTTTCAAAACGGGTTATTAATGTACGAAACAAGTATGGCGAAGATTCGGAAAAATTGGGTGAAGAATTTCTTTCTGCCTTTAAAGACAACTTTTCCAAAGTGTTGTTCTATTTACTTCCGTTTTTCGCACTGCTGCTAAAGTTGCTGTATGTCCGCAGGGGATACTATTATAGCGAACACTTGGTATTCTCGATTTACTACTACAACTTCTTTTATCTTGCGGGTACCCTACAAATACTCGTTGGTCTTGTGCCTTGGCTGGCGTGGACGAGCACGTTTATCGGGTTTTGGATTGTACTGTACTTGGTGTTCGCAATGAAGCGGATGTACAAACAAAGCTGGAGGAAAACTATTTTGAAATACTTAGTCTTTAGTTTTTTGTTCATCATCTTGGTAGTAATTGCTTTTGCAATTACCGCTTTTGTGGTGTTCTTATCGATTTAAGTTGTGATTAACAACCGAGTGCCATTAGCCGAACGCATGCGCCCCGCTAAGTTAACTGACTTAGTTGGGCAGAGCCATTTGGTAGGAACCAACGGCATCATCCGCAAAGCCATTGAAACGGGCAATGTTCCTTCCATGATTTTGTGGGGGCCACCCGGTGTGGGCAAAACCACCATCGCCAATATTATTGCCAATGAAGTGAAGCGGCCTTTTCATATTTTAAGTGCCGTGAGTGCAGGTGTGAAAGATGTGCGCGAGATTATTGAAAAGGCAAAATATACCTCCCGTACCATTTTGTTTATCGATGAAATTCACCGCTTTAATAAATCTCAACAAGATGCACTGCTCGGGGCCGTAGAGAAGGGAACCATTACATTGATTGGAGCCACGACCGAGAACCCTTCGTTTGAGGTCAACTCCGCTTTGCTTTCCCGGTGCCAAGTATATGTGCTGAAGCCTCTAACTGACGATGAGTTAATACAATTGGCGGAACATGCACTTAGTCAGGATGAAAGTTTAAAAAAGCGCGTGATCAAAATAAAAGAGAGGCAGGCGCTCATTTCTGTTTCCGGTGGAGACGCGCGCAAACTCCTCAATTTGGTTGACCTGATTGCCGAAGCCATTCCGGGCGAGGTGATCGTCACCGATGAATTGGTGATGAATGTAGCTCAAAAGCATATTGCCATCTATGACAAAAGTGGCGAGCAACATTTTGATATAATCTCAGCTTTCATCAAATCCATCCGCGGCAGCGATCCGAATGCGGCCGTCTACTACTTAGCACGGATGATTGAAGGGGGCGAAGACGTGAAATTTATTGCGCGGAGAATGGTAATTCTAGCTTCTGAAGATATTGGCAATGCCAATCCAACGGCTTTGGTAATGGCAACCACAACTTTTCAAGCTGTAAATTTGATCGGCTACCCGGAAGCAAGAATAATCCTTGCGCAATGCGCTACCTACTTAGCCAGCTCTGCAAAGAGTAACGCAAGTTATGTGGCAATTGAATTGGCATTAAAATCTGTGCGTGAAACAGGCGATCTATCAGTACCTTTGGCAATTCGAAATGCACCCACGAAGTTGATGAAGGATCTGGATTACGGTAAGAACTACCAATATGCCCATGGATTTGAGGGGAATTTTGCGAATATGGAATTTTTGCCACAGCAAATTCAAGGGACTAAATTCTACGAACCGGGAAATAATACGCGGGAGCTGGAAATAAGAAGTCACCTCAGGAAACTCTGGAAGGAAAAATATGGATACTAAAAGGGATGATCATGAAAGCCCTTACAAAAAATGAATAAGTGAAAAGCCTTCAGTTTGAGTCATCACCATTTTACATTCTTCTTTGCCTCGCGGTAGGACTGGGATACTCTTTCCTATTGTACAAGGCGAAGGCACCGTGGACAAAAAGAGTAAATCAATTTTTATTTGTATTGCGGGCAATACTGGTTGCGCTTCTTGCAGTTTTGCTGTTGGAGCCAATTCTAAAGATTACTAATCAAATGGTTGAAAAGCCCACCGTAGCTTTTCTTATCGATAATTCAAATTCTGTTCAGGAATCTACTGACTCTTTAACTCGAAGACGCCTCGTGAAAGAAACTGAAGAGGCAAAGAACAAGTTCAAGGCGCAAGGCTATGAAATCACCACAACAAATTTAGACAATAGCCCGACTGATAAGGTTCATTTTACGAGTCCAACATCCGATTTGACCTCCGCTATACGAGGTGTCACTGCCCGGTATGAGGGAAAGAATTTGGCAGGCATTGTATTGATTTCAGATGGTATCTATAATACCGGAACGTCACCTCTTTATTCTCCCGGTCGCGTGCCTATATCTACAATCGGTGTGGGGGACACAACGGATCGCGTTGATCTGGTGCTAAAAAATGTTGCCTACAACAAGATTACTTATCAGGGAAACAAATTTCCCGTTCGTGCTGAAGTGATAGTTCAGGAATTGCCAAACCAGAAGGTAACGATCTCGGTTTTAAAGAATGGCAAAGTACTTTCCACCCAACAAAAGGATTCAGGCACAAATTCATTTCTCGGTTTTGACTTTTCAATTGATGCGTTAGAAAAAGGTATTCAGCGGTTAGATGTTGTCGTAGAACCGGTTCGGGGAGAAGCATCGCTAAAAAATAACAGATCTAGTTTTTTTGTGGAGGTAGTCGAAGGGCGAAAGAAGATTTTGTTGATTGCTCCGGCTCCTCACCCGGATATTAAAGCCATCAAAGCCGTAGTAGATAATAATTTCAATTATGAGCTAGTCGTGCACATTCCGGGAGTGACGGAACTGAACCCGTCCATGCTTAAACCGAATGCTGCTGAATTGGTCATTTTCCATCAAGTGGCCGATCGCAACAACAGAACCGCAAGTCTCTACCAACAGTTTAAAAATTCATCAGCATCGTTACTGTTAGTTATTGGGATGCAAACAAATTTACGTCAACTGGGGGCTAATCAGATTCCACTGAATTTTGAAGGTAATGGGCAATGGGACGAGGTGACACCTGTAATAAATACAACCTTTCGCGACTTCAATTTTTTGGAGAATAGCAATGGGGTGTTTGCAAAGTATCCACCTCTGAATGTGCCCTTCGGAAAATTTTCGTTCCCCACAAATGCGTCTATTTTGTTGTATCAACGAATAGGAAGTGTGGCAACCGACCGGCCCTTGTTACTCACTTGGGCAGAAGACAAACATAAGGTGGCAGCAATCGTGGGAGAAGGATTTTGGAAATGGAGACTGAGTGAGTATGGCAAGACAGAAAAAACAATTGTATTTGATGATGTGTTCTCTAAACTGATCCAATACCTAAGCACATTGGAGGACAAACGAAAATTCAGAAGCTTTGCGATTCAGAATGAATTCAGTGAAGCAACACCCGTTGTTATCGAAAGTCAAGTATATAATGATTTATTCGAACCGATTTATGGCAACAAGATAGCAATTGAATTAAAAAGCGAGAAGGGCCAAATTACTTCCTACCAGTATACCACTAGCCCTGGCGGCAGCCGTTATCAAATAGGTGGCTTGGTTGAAGGTGTATATCAATTCAAATCTTCTACTGACATTCAGGGAAAGCGTGAACAGGTAGGTGGCCAGTTTTTAGTAACCGCACAAAATATCGAATCTCAAAATCTCACCGCAGATTTTGGACTGTTGAGGAAGTTATCACTGGCAACAGGTGGTAAATTTTATCTGAACAATGAAATTGACCGGCTAAAAACCGATGTTGAAAACGAGAAGCCTCAGGCCATTATTCGATCAAACGAGTCATTCAATTCACTGATTAACTTGAAATGGTTTTGCTTTCTGTTGCTTGCTCTAATTGCCACCGAATGGTTTTTTAGAAAGTATCATGGAGGCTACTGATTTCCTTTATTGCATAAAGTTCAATTGCAAAGGGCACGAGAATAACTTCTTTTTAGTTGCCGATTAACAGGTTTCTACCATTAGATTTATTACAAATAATAGAATTTTATATTGAAATTTGTAATATTATGGACAAATTTTGCAAAAATGAAGACCTAAAATGCGTATAGTGACTTATAAAAGGATAAAGGAGTTTTCCGAATTACACCCCGATTCAGAACTTCCTTTAAACTTTTGGTACCATACTGTAACCAAGAAAAACTGGGATAACCTAAACGATTTGAGACTAGAATTTAATAACGTTGATTATGTAGGAAATCACCGTTTCGTCTTCAATATCAAAGCAAATGATTACCGATTGGTTGCTATTATTTCATTCAACGCCAAAAAAGTTTATATCCGGTTTATAGGTACTCATTCGCAATATGATAAGATTAAGAATGTTAAAAATAGTTGAGTCATGATAAAGACGCAAAGAGATTACAATGCCATTGTTGAGCGCATGGAAGAACTTTTGCAAAACTCTGACAACATCGAAAACAAAGATGCCAGAGGGTATGTAGAGTTGAATGTATTGTCTGATCTCGTAGCAGAATATGAGGAGCGAAACTATCCGGTGAAAAAAACTTCGCTTGTTGAAGTCCTTAAATTGCGCATGGCCGAAATGGGATTGAATCAAAAACGGCTATCCGAGCTTTTGGGTGTAAGCACATCCAGAGTAAGCGAGTACCTCAATGGAAAAAGTGAGCCCACTTTGAAAGTAGCCAGAGAAATAAGCCTGAAGCTGGGAATAGATGCTTCTATTGTTTTGGGGATTTAGCAGACCTCTGCGTTGGAAATTCACACCGATTAGTCATCCAACCCGCTCATCAACCTGAAATGGTTTTTCGTCTTACTGGTGTCCTTGCTCAGCGCAGAGTGGTTTTTGAGAAAGTACCATGGAGGCTGTTAATACTATAAAAAAAGTCAGGCACCGCACCTGACTTTTTTGATGTCTTTCTGAAACTGGTTTATTTTACCTTTTGCGCCTCCTTGTGCATTTTGATTTGTTGATCTAGTTGTTTCCTGACTTGTCCGGTTTAGTGCGGCAGACTGAGTTTGGTTAGTAGGTTGGTCAAGTGATCGGGTATAGATTTGCGAAGGGTTATAACT
>JADBYK010000108.1 GCA_020403045.1 Cytophagales bacterium | reverse complement strand
GGATTACCATCCAATTACCTCAATCAAAAGAAAATAAGCTGATGCTTTTAGATAAAACGAAGGAGCAAAAAGCTCTACTTAATATGTTTATATAACTGCGGGTGTCCCTGTGCGAAAGTCAGGAGAAAATTTTTGATGCATTAGTTGACTTGTAGGAGATTTCGCCAAGTTGATTAGCTCGAAGTTCTTCGATACGTGGATACTCACTACCTTTGCCATGTGCGACCCATTTTTATTTTACTATTTATAGCCTGCGTTTTTTCATCGGAAGCTGCCCCCTATGAGCTCTTTGAGCAAAACGGAAAGATGGGAATCAAAGATGATCGCGGTCAAGTTGTTATTCCTCCCGCCTTCGAGGCACTTGGTTGGTCAGACGGAAGTTTTTCCGTCATTGGCGAGACTACCGGCTATCGGGCACAAAACCATTGGGGGCTTATTAATTTAAAGAAACAATTTATTACTCCTGCTGAGTTTGAAGAACTTGTCTATCAGGGCGGGGAGTTTGTAGTAGCTCGAAAAAAAGTAAGCCCAGTTGCAATCAAATCGGGGTGCATCAATTTGCGTGGCGAAATACAACTTCCGTTTGTGTACGATGGTATCAAAGTCAATGGGCTTCGCGCTATTGTTTTTAATTTGATGGGATCAAGATTTAGTGTTGGACTCACGAACTTAAAAAATGAAGTGTTGATTCCGTTGATGTATAAGGACATCTATTCACTCGGCACGTTGCGCTATGCCGTTGAAAATAGAGAGGGGAAAATTGCATTGTTTAGTGAAAACGGAAGTGCGATCAGTGATTTTACAATCGATAGTTTGTCAGCATTCTATAAAGGATATTCAATCATTCATGAACATGGACTCCAGGGATTGATTGATCGGGAAGGAGTGATTAAAGCACCAGCGCGTTATCAGTCTATTAAGATCGAAGAAGACGGACGCGTCCTCGGCAAGTTGCCGGGAGAATGGACTTATTTGGACAATCAAAATAGGGTATTGACGACATTAGTAGCAGATGATTTAATCCCGGTCAGTAAAAAGAGAACAATTATTAAATCGGGCAACAGGTTTGGGTTAATTGATGAACTCCATCAGCCGCTCATTGCCACAGAATGGGATTCGCTTAGTGAGTTAACACACGACCTATTTTTGGCAAGAAAGGACGATCGTTGGGGGGTTATTACAGCTACGGGTAAACTTCAAGTTCCAGTAATATATGACACGCTTCAGTTTTACGAACAAGGATTCCGAGCGTTTCTCAAAGCAGATGGTTGGCTTTTGTTAGATAAAAATGGAACTGTAAAAACAGCCAGAGCCTATCGCTCCATCCATCAGTTTGACTCCTCTACATGGAAAGTTCGAAATGGTAGTTATTGGGGGTTATTGAATCAAGACGGAAACGAAGTGGTGCATTGTGTATTTGATTCTATTGGCGATCGAACTAACCAATTGGTAGCCGTGAAATTCAAAGGGCTTTATGGAATCATCGACCTTCATGAAAACTGGATACTTGCTCCGCAACCATATCCCATTCGATTAGCAAATGATACTCGTTATCTTCTCATTCAAAAGGGTAATTCTTTTTTGAAAAGTATAGAAGGCAAAGTCATTTATTTTACTTCCTATCCGGTCGAATTCAAAGAAAAATATTGGATTGAGCATTTGCCTAACGGAATTCAAAATAAATTGAGTTATGACGGAGTTAAAATAACAATTGAGGAAAAACAACCAATAAAAATTTCCGCAACCAAAGTTAATATACCGAGCTTATTTCAAATGAATGAAGGGTTGCAAGGCATTCGCAGAAACGGAAAGTATGGTTTCGTAGATGGTAAGGGAAAGTTGAGAATAGCCAACAGGTATGATAGCATTGGCGCTTTTCAAAATGGATTGGCTCCTGTCAAATTAATTGGCATGTGGGGATTTATAAATACAGATGACAAGATTGTTATCCAACCCAACTACGAATCTGTGTCCACGTTCAGCAACGGGCTTGCGTTAGTAAAACGTAATGCAAAAATGGGTCTGATTGATCAACGCGGGCAAGTGGTGTTACCCCTTCGATACGAACATATTGGCCGGCTTTCAACGGGGAAGTTTTTGTTGAAGGCAAATCGCCTGCTAGGCGTTGCTCATGAGAACGGGAAAATCGAAATCGAGCCACGGTTTGATGAACTCAAAGTGCTGGCGAACGGCCAGCTCTTGGTTAAGCAAGCGAATAAATGGGGAATGATTAGTTCTTCGGGGCTGGACATTATTCCCATGCAGTACGACAAACTCCAATTTGATCCGTCCAAAAATCAATTTCTGGCATTCCGCAAAAGTGAATGGAAAGAGATAGAAGTCAAATAGGAGATTAGTAAAAATTTTCGCGCAAAGTTGTTAAGAATGCAAAGTGAAAGGCAAAATGACCAGACGTTACGCCTCTGCGCATTTGCTTGGGACCACATTTCTGAACTTGCCCTTTAGACCTCCCTTTAGACCTCTTTAGGTGGATGTACGACAGTTTTGCTCAAGGGGGATAGCTCAATGGTGTACTTTGTGCAACCTTTGAGCACTTAGTGGTTTGCATTTTTACCACAGGGAACACAAAGAAACCACAAGGGTCACGGAGAAAAGCAAAACTGTCGTACACTCCGTTAGGTTGTCGCTGTTTTTGAATCAAACAATTAACCGTATCTTTACCACCTTAATTCAATTTTATGAATACAATATTTTTGTTTGGAATGCCGAGCGGGATGGAGTGGTTTATCATCGGAATATTTGTGCTTGTCTTTTTTGGGGCAAAAAAAATACCTGAATTCGCAAAAGGATTAGGCAAAGGCATCCGTGAGTTTAAAGATGCCGTGAAAGATGTGAAGAAAGAAGTCGATGATGCAGGCAAAGAAGTGCCTAAAATTGACGATAAATAGCCATTGAAGTCGTATTCGAATTTCGCGCAAATCCAGCACGATCTTCAAAGTGGGGTTATATCTTGTCATTCTCTTGTCAAGCATCACCTCTCAAAAATCGAGGCTAAAAAACATTTGAATGTTTTTTTAACTGTGTATTCCGAAGAATCTCTTCTTCGCGCGCAGGAGATTGATCGAAAAATAAAGAACGGTAGTGCTGGACGTTTAGCGGGCCTTGTGGTGGGATTGAAAGATGTGCTTTGCCACGAGCATCACCCGCTGCAAGCGGGAAGCAAAATTCTCGATGGGTTTAGATCACAGTTTAATGCTACGGCTGTTCAGCGGCTGTTAGATGAGGATGCCATCATCATTGGGCGTCAGAATTGTGATGAATTTGCGATGGGTTCCTCCAATGAAAATTCCGCCTTTGGTTCAGTACTTAACGACATCGACAATACACGTGTTCCAGGCGGTTCTTCCGGAGGATCAGCCGTAGCTGTTATGGCAGGTCTCTGCCAGATTTCACTTGGATCAGATACAGGTGGGAGTGTTCGTCAGCCCGCTGCCTTTTGCGGGGTGATTGGTTTGAAACCTACTTACTCACGCATTTCACGTTATGGCTTGGTAGCGTATGGTTCATCCTTTGATTGCATTGGAGTCTTTTCAAAAAGTTTGGAAGATAGTGCATTAGTGCTGCAGGTAATTGCGGGTACAGATGACTATGACAGTACAGTATCTCAGCTGCCTGTACCTGATTATTCGCAAGCACTGATGCAGCCGCCAGATCGAAAGTATAAAATCGCTTTTATGAATGATGTGCTGCAATCTCCTGCACTACAGCCAGCGATCAAAGCTAACATAGAAAGTAAGTTGAACGAATTGAAATCACTCGGTCATGTAGTAGAGGGTATTGATTTTCCGTTGAACGAATATGTGCTGCCTACTTATTACATTTTAGCAACTGCCGAAGCAAGTTCAAATCTGTCGCGGTTCGATGGCGTGCGTTACGGGTATAGAAGTCCGAACACCACCGACTTGGCATCGCTTTACAAAAAAACGAGGGCTGAAGGATTTGGTAAAGAAGTGCAACGCAGAATTTTGTTGGGGACTTTTGTGCTGAGTGCCAGTTATTATGATGCGTATTACACAAAAGCTCAAAAAGTGCGAAGGCTCATAAGGGATCAGCTGAAAGAAGTGTTGAAGAAGTATGACATTATCGTGACGCCAACGACTCCCACCACGGCTTTCAAGTTGGGCGCACATTCCAAAAATCCGGTGGAGATGTACTTAGCGGACTTATTTTCCGTTCAAGCTAACGTGGCTGGGATTCCGGCCATTTCTGTGCCCTGTGGGAAGGATGCGGAGGGGTTGCCGATTGGGCTTCAAATTATGGCAGACGATTTTCAAGAGTTGAAATTGTTTCAATTTTCAAAGATTTTGTTGACCTTAGGGTGATTTTTTAGGATTTAGGGATGGTAGAGGCGATTTTTTTAACTTATCAAACAGGAGGATTATGAGTAGAGTGAAGGTAAAAAACAGACCTTTTTTTAGGGCGCTTGTGCTGGCATTTATGTTTGGCACGGTAACAGTGCGATCGCAAGAAGTACTCGTTTCTGATACGTTGGTAGCAGACCTACTGCTGCCCATCGATACAACCGCTACCCTTTTGCTGCCGAGTAATCTGGAATATGTTCCGGCCGAGGCGACCCCCCAATTAATTGCAGAGCGATTGAGTTCTCTGCAAGGTATAATCGAACTCACGTATAATAGCAAAGTTCAATCCTTCATCGACTATTTTACTATTCGCGATAGAGAATATACGCGCATGGTGCAGCGGAGGAAGGATTTGTATTTCCCTTTGTTTGAAAAAAAGCTGAAGGAATATGGCTTGCCGGATGAACTGAAATATTTATCCATTATAGAATCCGGTTTGAATCCAAGAGTGATGTCGCGCGCAAGAGCAGTAGGGCTATGGCAATTTATGTCGGGGACAGGGCGCTACATGGGGTTGAGTAACGACTGGTACATTGATGAACGCATGGATCCGGAGAAATCAACCGATGCAGCGTGTCGCTACCTTGCTCAATTGTATTCTAATTTTGGCGATTGGCAATTGGCCTTAGCAGCTTACAACTCTGGCCCCGGTACAGTTCGCAATGCTATTCGCAGATCAGGTTACAAGAAGAATTTCTGGGAAGTTTACGCGCGCCTCCCGCGCGAAACAAAATCATATGTGCCTCAATTCATCGCGATTATTTATGCCATGAATTATACAGAGGAGCATAACTTGGTGGAAATGGCGAGAGAACAAGTGCAACCGCACGACACTATTCAGGTGCAGCAGTTTTTACATTTCGAAACGTTTGCCAATCTCACCGGCACTTGTCTGGAGGATATGCAACGACTCAATCCATCGGTAATGCGTAGCGCTTTGCCGGACAATGGGAAAAAGCATGTGATCAAAATTCCTATTTGGTCGAAAGCCGCCTTGAGTAAGAACAGACAATTCATTCTTGACTCTGCCTCAAAAATAGGAAGGAAGGAATTGGAGTCACTAGCTAAAAACAGCTCTGGTAATACATATGGACGTGAGGTGCAAATCTATCGCGTCCGGTCGGGAGATGTGCTGGGTTCTATTTCTGAGCGCTTTGGTGTGCGCGTAAACGATATTAAAAAGTGGAACAGCCTTTCCGGTAATACCATTCGGGTGGGGCAGCGCTTAAGCATCTGGACTTTTCCCGTTCGCTCGCTTTCTTCGTCCAAAGTGCTGAACACGGTTCTTTCTTCCGATACAAAGACATACACGGTACAACCGGGCGATACCCTTTGGGATATATCTAAAAGGCTGCCCGGTGTTTCGATAGAAAAATTAAAAAGTCTGAATAGCCTTAAAAACAACAAGCTAAAGCCTGGTCAAAAGTTGATTCTGGGGTAAACTGATCAACTAAACAAGTTTCGCCATGGCAAGTGTCAGCCTGAGCCTGTCGAAAGCTATTGAAAACAAATCGCCAGGTTTCGACAGGCTCAACTTGACATTTCCTATTTTTGAGATGGTGTTAGTTTATCAACACGATTTCAATTTGCACCTCTATCATTTTTGTGTCTATTTTGTTTAACAAGCATTCCACATTGAAACAATTGTTATCCATGAAGTTTATCTTGTTTGCTGCACTGGTAAGTATTTTATGCTGGTCTTGTTCGGAAGAGCGAAGTACCAACCTCCCACCTGCCACTGGGCTCTCTGGGGATATGTATCTGGTGATGGACTCTCTCCAACACAAAGGGCCATTGGGCGTTGCCATCGATTCGGTGTTTAATGCTGAAATGGAAGTGATCAATCGAACAGAGCCGATTTTCAAATTGCGTTGGATTGATCCGCGAAAACTAAACTTTGTTTTGAAGCAGCGGAGGAATTTGATTTTTGTTTTTACACTCGATCGAAATTCTGCTGGATCCAATCGGATTAAGGGAATGTTTACAAAAGAATCGCTAGACAAGATCAGAAGAGATACCTCTTTTTACCTGACGGCTTCCAAAAACAGGTTTGCCAAAAATCAAGAGGTGATGTTTTTGGTAGGCAGAACACAAGACGAATTGTTGGCAAAATTCAAGAAAAATGCAGGTAAAATCGTAGAGTATTTCAATAAGGCGGAGCAAGAGCGACTGACCAAATCACTTTACAAATCGGGTCAGCTAAAAGGGGTCAGTGAGTTGATCAAAAAGAATTTTGGTGTAGAATTTAAAATTCCTTTCGGCTATCAGTTGGTGCAGGAAGACAGCACTTTTTTATGGGTGCGCCAGATCAACCCGCGCGATGACAAGGACGTGTTTATTGCAAGAAAGAAATACACATCACAAGACCAACTGCAATTGGATAGTCTTATTGCTTTTCGCAATGCCATTAGCAAAAAGTACTTGTTTGGCAACCCGGAGAAACCACAATCTTACTTAGTTACCGAATTGGGCATCCCTTACAAGTTGGTGCAGGCAAGGCAGGTGAGTTTTAATGGCAAGTATGCTGTAGAAATACGTGGACTTTGGCGCACCAACAACCTTACCATGGGCGGTCCATTTCTTTCTTATTCGTTAGTAGACGAAAAGCAGGGCATGCTGTACTACATAGAGGGATTTGTGTACAGCCCCGATCGCGAGCAGCGCGAGCTACTGCGCGAGTTAGAGACGATCTTGCATACGTTTAAGACCACGAACCGGTAAATCTGCCTTATTTTATTTGAGAAAACGAAAGGCCGTCAATAAACTTGACCAGCAGGAACTTCAAGAATTTCAATCCCATCTTTCTCGATCTCTCTAATAAATGGATTGTCCGCTGAAGTCTCCGCAGAATGGTAGGGATGTACTTCTACCCGTGGATAACTATGAAGTATTTTTACAATCGTTTCTATGTCAATCGGTTTGCATCCGGTAAATCGCTCATCCCATATCGCCACGTCAATATCCGAATGGACATGCGCTTTTCCTTTAGCTACCGATCCAAACAAAATAACCCGAGCAGGATTATATCCATTTTTACGAAGGTCTTCAATCAGCTTACCTATTATTTGTTTTGCAATTCGGATAGTAAACATAATCGTAGCGTATCTACTAGTTTTAGTTTATCTTCGGTATAAGATTTCGTGGTTCGCTTGTAAAATTTGTCTTTGTAATCTTGATAGCGCCCTTCTAGGTTCCAGGAATTCATAACGCCCAAAAGATCTACTTGATCAGCAGATAGTTTGAGTTCTGTTTGGTTGTAGAGATATTCCAAATCGTGTATTCGAGGCGGTTCACTTTCTTCATTATCTTTTGCCCAATGAGCCTTTAATATTTTCTCAATAACCAAGTGAGAAAAAACAACGCGTGCATGTGCTGACCTGCTTCATGCAACGCCAGTACACTCTTCCAATCACGTTCTGCCATCGTCAGCCAATGAGCGATGATTTCTTTTTTACTCATGGTGCAAAGATACGAATCCCGATGAATCGATCTCTCTATTGCCATCTCCCCGATAAAGTGTAAATTTCACTCTTTATCGAACGTACATGTCTATTAAAATCAGAAAGCAAGACGCCCTCGACTATCACACTCATGGGCAACCCGGAAAAATTGAAGTTGTCCCAACAAAACAACTAAGCACGCAGTTAGACTTAGCACTGGCCTATTCACCCGGGGTGGCAGAGCCGTGTAAAGAAATAGCCGCTAACAAAGAAGATGTTTATAAGTATACCAGTAAAGGCAATTTGGTAGCAGTGATCTCCAACGGCACAGCTGTTTTGGGTTTAGGAAACATTGGCCCCGAGGCAGCCAAGCCTGTGATGGAAGGCAAGGCTG
This sequence comes from Cytophagales bacterium, assembly GCA_020403045.1. Lineage (GTDB taxonomy): Bacteria > Bacteroidota > Bacteroidia > Cytophagales > Cyclobacteriaceae > ELB16-189. The sequence goes on along the minus strand of JADBYK010000108.1, from coordinate 15,284 downwards.
TGCTATTCAAAAAATATGCGGGCATCGATAGCTTCGACATTGAAATTGATGAAGAAGATCCCGATGCTTTTATCAAAATAGTAAAATCGCTGGAGCCTACGTTTGGCGGAGTCAATCTGGAAGACATTAAAGCGCCCGAATGTTTTAAGATAGAAACAGAACTGCGTGAAAAGATGAACATCCCTATCATGCATGACGACCAGCATGGTACGGCTATTATCTCTAGTGCGGCTTTGATTAATGCATTGCACATCGTGGAAAAAAAGATTGAAGACATTGTGTTGGTGGTCAACGGTGCCGGAGCAGCTGCCGTTTCCTGTACTAAACTTTATCTCGCACTTGGTTTACGAAAAGAAAACCTGATCATGTGCGATAGCAAAGGTGTTATCAACAAAGATAGGCCAGGGTTGGATGCGAGTAAATTGGAATTTGCCACTGCGCGAAAAATCACCACGCTTCAGGAAGCCATCAAAGGAGCCGATGTTTTTCTCGGTTTGTCAGTGGCCGACATTCTAACGGCTGCCGATATTTTGACAATGGCTAAAGATCCCGTTGTGTTTGCATTGGCCAACCCCAATCCGGAGATTGCCTACGATCTCGCCAAAAAATCACGCCCTGATTTGATCATGGGTACCGGACGATCAGATCATCCCAACCAAGTCAACAATGTATTAGGGTTCCCCTACATTTTTCGCGGAGCGCTTGATGTAAGAGCTACTGAAATAAATGAAGCCATGAAGTTGGCGGCTGTTCATGCATTAGCTGCGTTGGCGCGCGAGCCAGTTCCTGATATTGTGTTTCAAGCGTATGGCGTAAACAAAATTCAGTTTGGGAGAGAGTATATTATTCCCAAGCCGATGGATCCCAGGCTGATCACTACCGTGAGCCCTGCTGTGGCAAAGGCAGCGATGGATTCGGGTGTTGCCAAAACAGCCATCACCGATTGGGGTCAGTATCATCGCGACCTATTGAAGCGTATCGGCATCGATCAAAAATTAACATCACGTATTATCGATCTGGCAAAGAAAAAACCAAAACGCATTTTATTTGCCGAAGCAGATCATCATAAAATTTTAAAGGCCGCTCAAATCTTGCGAGATGAAGAAATAGCTATTCCGGTTTTATTGGGAAGCCGTGAAGAAATTGAGCGATTGATCGTTGAACATCGTCTTGATTTGACAGGTTGCGAGATCATCGATCCGCGTGAAGAAAAGGAATTGACGAATCAATATGCGGAGGCCTATTTTGAAAAGCGTGCTCGCAAAGGAATTACCCGAAAGGAAGCCCAGCGGCAAATGCGAGATCGAAATGTGTTTGGGGCGATGATGGTGGAATTTGGAAAGGCTGATGCATTGGTATCGGGGCTTACGAAAGATTATTCGAAAACGATTCTTCCTTCGTTGCAAATCATTGGCATGAGCGAAGGTGTCAATCGAGTGGCTGGTATGTACATCATCATGAATAAAAAGGGCACTTTCTTTTTTGCGGATTGTTCGGTGAATGTTAACCCTTCAGCAGACGAACTAGTGAACATCATTGGACTGGCCGCTCGTGGCGTAAAGTTTTTTGACATCGAGCCGCGGGTCGCTGTTCTTTCCTACTCTAACTTTGGCTCGAGCAAAGGAGAGATTCCGGAAAAAGTGCAGCAAGCCGTTCGATTGGCAAAGCAAAAGTATCCTGATTTAATTTTAGACGGAGACATTCAAGCCAACATGGCATTTAACACCGAATTGCAAAAGGAGATTTATCCCTTCAGCGCATTGGCCAACGAAGGTGCCAACACACTCATTTTCCCAAACCTGGCGGCAGGCAATATTGCTTACAAACTGTTAATGGAGATTGGTGGTGCGGAGGCCATTGGTCCCATCTTGCTCGGAATGAAAAAGCCTGTGCACATATTGCAAATCGGTAGCTCGATCCGCGATATTGTAAACATGGCGGCCATTGCTGTAGTAGATGCGCAGTTGCATGAGAAGAATGAACACCTTTAATTGATTAATTCGTTGATTTGATGATTCGTTAATTGCACAATACCGAATCATCGAATCAACACATCAACGAATCGAAATGATTGCATACTTAAAAGGAAAACTCGTTCACAAAGACCCGACTCACGCTATTATCGAGGTGAATGGAGTGGGGTATCAGGTTAATATTTCCCTGAACACATTTGCCGAGATAAAAGACAAAGAAGACATCAAATTAACCACTCATTTTCACGTGCGCGAAGATGCCCAGGTTTTGTTTGGATTTGCCACGGAGGCAGAGAAGCAAATGTTCCAATACTTGATATCGGTAAATGGAGTTGGGCCAAGTACAGCCATGGTGGTGTTATCTTACTTGCCACCCGAAGAATTGAAGTCTGCCATTGTGCGAGAAGACGCTGCGGCTTTGCAAGCGGTAAAGGGTATTGGAGGAAAGACTGCCCTGCGGCTGATACTGGAATTGAAAGATAAATTGAAGCGAGAAACAACGGAAGATTTGCCCGGAAATACGGGGTTCATACGCAATACCTTGCGCCATGAGGCGTTAAGTGCGTTGGTGACTTTGGGTATTGCCAAACCGGCCGCTGAAAAAAGCATTGATGCGGTGCTAAAAAGGTCTGGAAATACCGTTAGTTTGGAGGAGCTAGTGAAGCAAGCATTAAAAAACGCCTAACCTTTTGTTTGTAATTATTCGGAAGATACACATCGGCCTTGGGCTGGCAATTTGCCTGTTTTTGCTAGGCTCTTTGCCAACTGCCTATGCCCAAAAAAAGGACTCTACAGGTAGGGGCTCAGCCGATACAGTCAAGTTCAAAACAATCAATCCGTACAGACCCAGCTATCGCCCGCCCGATCGGTACGGAGATCCCTTCTCTAATTACTCAACTTTCTCTCCGCTTTACTTAAGAAACCCCAAGAGCCTGAACACCGATGTGCAGATCGATTCGGGCATGAACTATAACATTCGCGAACGAATTGGCCGGGTCAATTTCAGGCCTAACTCTTCCATGAATTTTGATGAATTTAGCCGCCAGCAAGACCGGCTTTTTAGAAAGCAATATTGGCAAACCAAAAGTCAGGCGTTGGACGGAGAGAGTGCCGTAAGCGGACGCAATTTGCTTCCGAAATTATACATCAGCCCGATACTTGACAGGATATTCGGAGGTAGTTCGGTTGAATTGATTCCCCGTGGCCTTGTCGCACTCGATTTTGGGGCATCGTTTCAGACCATCAACAACCCGAATATTCCAATTCGTCAACAGACCAATGGAGGTTTCGAATTCGATCAGCAGATCAATTTAAATGTGACGGGCAAGGTTGGGGAGAAGCTGAAGGTCACTACCAACTTTGATAACAACAACTCGTTCGACTTTCAAAATAACATGAAGGTTGAATTCACCGGCTTTAAAGAAGATCTGTTAAAAAAATTGGAAATAGGGAATGTGAGTTTGCCGTTGAACAATAGTCTCATCAATGGATCGCAAAATTTGTTTGGTATCAAGGCACAACTTCAATTTGGAAAATTATTTGTGACGGCTATTGCTACCACTCAACGCGGTAAGCAATCATCGATCAAAGTTGCAGGTAACTCGAGCGGCACCGCGCAAGGCAGGCCCTTTAAAATTCAGGGATCTAATTATGACGAAAATCGTCACTTTTTTCTCAGTCAGTTTTTTAGAGATAACTATGAAGGATGGCTCAATACTTTGCCACAGATTTTTTCAGGCGTTAACATTACACGGATTGAAGTGTACTCCATTAACCGCTCAAACGACACCCAAACCAATCGCGATGTAGTGGCCTTTATGGATATGGGAGAGTCTGACAAAATTTATAACAAAGTTGCCTTCACGAATTTTGGTGGTGATCGTGCTCCCAGTAAAAACGAAAACAATAACTTGTTTGATAAGTTGAAAACCATACCAGCTCGTTCTGATACGATCAATGGATTTTTAACTCGCCCCACTAGTGTTGGGGGATTAGGTTTGTCTAACGGAACAGATTTCGAAAAGATCACCAGTGCCAGAAAACTGGCTGCATCTGAGTTTTCGTTCAATAGTCAGCTAGGATATATCACGCTTCAACGTAAACTGCAAAATGACGAAGCACTGGCGGTCGCTTTTGAATACACCTACAATGGGCAGGTATTCAAAGTGGGGGAGCTTACGGAAGATTATTCTAACAAGCCACCAAAGGACGTGGTTTATTTAAAGATGCTCCGGCCTCGAAAAATTGCAGTAAAAGATGAGACAGGAAAAATTTTGCCGACATGGAATTTGATGATGAAGAACATCTATAGTCTCAATGTGTCTTCGCTGACGCGGGATGGATTTCAACTGCGAATGATCTATCGGGATGACCGCACCGGGTTAGATAATCCAGTGTTGCAGGATGGAGTTGTTACCCGCACCCAACAATTAATCCAAGCATTTGGTTTGGATAGACTGAACCCGTATAACGATCCGCAGCCCGATGGCAATTTTGATTTTGTGGAGGGCGTTACTGTGAATACCACCACGGGATTAATTATTTTTCCCAACCTGGAGCCGTTTAATAAACCACTCCGCGATCTGTTTGCAAAGGAGGAACCTGCCTTAGCGGCCACACTGCGAGACAAGTATTTGTATGATACGCTATATCGAACAACCCAAGTAGAGGCTGCAACAGTTGCCACCAAAAACAAATTTTGGATCGATGGTTCGTTCAAGGCAGGCTCCGGAAAAGAAATTGTTATTCAGGGATTTAATATTTCCCCTGGCTCCGTAAAAGTTTTTGCCGGAGGCACGCCCTTGCGCGAGGGGTCAGATTATTCAGTGGACTATACGTTTGGAAAAGTAATTATTCTAAACGATGGTATTCTAAGTTCGGGGAAAGACATTGAAATAACCTATGAGCAACAAGATCCCTTTGCTTTTCAACAGCGATCTTTGTTAGGTACCCGGTTCGATTACAAACTCACTGACGATATCAATTTGGGCGGCACTTTTTTGTATTTCAACGAACGGCCTCTCATCTCACGCAATCTCATCGGTACCGAACCGGCTCAAAATATTCAGTATGGCCTCGACTTCAATATGAAAAAGGATTCACGCATTTTAACCAAGATGGTAGATGCGTTGCCCTTTTTGCAAACGAAAGAGAAATCAAGCATCACCGTCAATGCCGAATTTGCTCAGCTGCTTCCCGGTACCAGCAATGTGATTGATGGCGAGGGCACATCGTTCATTGATGATTTTGAGAATACGATCACACCCTACAGTCTCATTTCTCCGCAGGCATGGAAACTAGCGGCTGTTCCACTCAATGATCCAATATTTGATAAAGCACTTGGAGCATCCAACGACATAGCAGCCGGCTACAAGCGCGCCAAGCTGGCGTGGTATCAGGTAGACAATTTGTTTTATCGAGAAAGTGGAAGTTTCAAACCCACTAACATTTCATTGGACGATTTGAAAAACCATTACAGCCGCCCCGTGTTGCCTCAAGAAATTTTTCCTTACCGCGATGCATTCATCGGAAATTTTTATGAACCCATTTTGGATTTAGCCTACTACCCCAATGAGCGTGGGCCTTATAACTATAGTCCCACTTTTGGTGGAAATGAAAGATCAAATTGGGCGGGGATCACAACCGCTATTCGCAATGAGGTGGATTTTGACAAAGCGAACGTAGAGTATGTTGAATTTTGGTTGATGGATCCTTTCAACACCACTGAGAATGGTAAGGTACTTGTTGACGGGACGAGCGGGAAAACAAACACAACAGGTGGTAAGATGGTTCTTCAACTTGGCAGTATTTCGGAGGATGTAACCCGTGATGGTAAACATGGTTTCGAGAATGGATTGCCACGCGAACCAGGGTCGAGCACCGGAGTAACGTCAACCAATTGGGGAAAAGTAACTACTCAACCGTATTTAAATAACGCGTTTGACAGCAACCCCAATTCTCGTGCAAGCCAGGATGTGGGTATGGACGGATTGAATAATGTGGAAGAGAAAGGAAAGTTTACAGCTACCGCCAATTTAGAAGACCCATCATCAGATGATTTTAAATATTTTCTTGGCGCTGACTTCGATAACAAAGACGCAAAAATCCTAGAGCGCTACAAAAACATCAACGGCCAGGATGGCAACTCACCCATTGTTACCGCCAGTCAGTCATTTGCACAATCAGGTAGTCCGTTACCCGATAATGAAGATTTAAACCAAGACAATACGCTGAGCGACTTGGAAGAGTACTATTCCTACAATATTGATTTACCCGCAGGGGTAGGGGGCTTAGACGTAGGTAAAAAATACATTGTAGACAAAATAACACCTGAACAAATTGATGGGAAACCAAATAATGATAATCTAACATGGTATCTCTTCCGCATACCCATTCGTCAGTTTGATCCGGCTGGCACGGTTGGAAAGATCAATGGTTTTAAATCCATTCGCTTCGCGCGGATGATGGTAACAGGCTTTGCGGATCCTGTGGTGTTACGTTTTGCAAACTTTAGAATGGTAGGAAACCGCTGGAGAAGATACGAAGTGGCATTGAAAGACCCAGGAAACATTTCAAAGCCAGATGACAACATCGATAACTTCACGGTTTCCGCAGTTAACATCGAAGACAATGGACAATTTGATGACAAGAAGCCTGGCTATGTAGAGCCTCTCAAGAGAGATCGAGATGTAACATCTGTGCAGCAACGAAGATTAAATGAGCAATCGTTGCAAATGTGCGTGAACAATTTACCCGATGGCCAGGCTAGGGCAGTCTTTAAAAATGTTTCGCTGGATTTTTTCAATTATGGTCGTATTAAAATGTTCTTAAGCGCCAACGACCAAAGCGGGGTAGCAAAAGATAATCAGTTGACGGGCTTCCTGCGCCTCGGTACTGATTTTGAACAAAACTATTATGAAATCGAATTACCCTTGAAAATTACGCCTGGTGGTACTCGAATAGCAAATGACGTGTGGCCGGAACAAAATCAAATCGATTTAGACCTCAATGAACTGTACGCATTGAAGGTGCAGCGCGATCGTGAAAATTTTGAATTGACCCGCCCCTTTCCACAGAACAGTGCGAAGCAAGTTGGCAAGCATGGTATCCGAATCGTGGGGCGACCTGATTTAGCACAAGTACAAGTGATGATGATTGGCGTGCGCAATCCGCGCAGTGACGATGCACAGCCACTCAGTGTGTGTATTTGGGCAAATGAACTTCGGCTTACTGAATTTGATCGGACAGCCGGTATTGCGGCCAACGTGGTGCTCAATGCAAAACTTGCAGATCTCGGAAATATTTCTGGTTCCTATCGGCATATTGGTTTCGGATTTGGCGGGGTGCAATCAAAAATTGCAGAGCGTGCGCGGGGCGAGACCAATGCGTTTGATATTTCAGGAAGCATCAATGTAGATAAGTTGTTGCCGCCCAAGTTGGGGTTAAAAATCCCGATGTTCTTTAGCTATGAGTCGAATATAATCAGCCCCAATTTTGATCCGGCAAATCCGGATGTAAGGCTCTCGGCAGCGCTAAAAAGTTTTAATACCGATGCCGAGCGAAGCAGCTACCTCGATCTCATTCAAGATCGCACCACCAGGCGAAGTTTGAATTTCACCAACGTGCGAAAAGTGAAAGTAAAGAAGGACGCCAAATCGCATATATATGACATTGAAAATTTTGCTTTCACCTATGCGTATGCCGAGGCGAACCACACCAGCTTTAGTTTGATTACAGACACCCGCAGAAGTATCAAAGGCGCTGTTGCCTGGCAGTACGCCAGTACATTCAAAGGTTTCGAGCCCTTTAAAGATATGAAGGTTTTTTCTTCGAAGCACTTACAATTTATCAAGGACTTTAACTTTAACCCTATGCCTGCCTCGATCTCGGTGCGGGGAGATCTGGATCGTTCGTACAGTGAACTCACGTATAGAAGTTCAGTGAGGGATGGCAATTCGCGCGTCAACCTACCCAACTATCAAAAGTTTTTTGTCTTCAACCGGTATTACAATGTGCGATGGAATTTGACCAAATCGATTTCGGTGGATTACAACTCTACCGTCAATGCAATTATTGACGAACCCAATGGAGCCATTGACACCCCCGAAAAACAAGATTCACTTTTAAATAACTTGAAGCGATTTGGGCGTACAAAGAATTTTGATCAAACTATTACCGCCAACTACAAACTACCATTTGACAAGTTTCCCGTATTCAATTGGATCGATGGAGATTACCGATACACGGCAGGGTACAACTGGCGTGCAGGGCCATTAGAGAGAAGGCCTGAGTTGCAGTTGGGTAATACCATTCAGAACTCACGCGACCAAAATGTGACAGGGCGAATTGATATGGTGAAGCTGTACAACAAAATCGGGTTTTTGAAAAATATTAACTCGCCTCCTCGGCCTTTGCCCCCGCCCGATAAAAACAAGCCGGCAAAACCCGACACGGTGAAGCGGCCTCCAGAGCTTAAAGGGGCAAAGTTTCTGCTCCGCTTGTTGATGTCGGTGCGCAACGTAAATGCTACCTACAAATTTACCGAGGGAACGATTTTACCGGGCTTCACCCAAACACCACGGCTGTTTGGATTAGACGACACATGGGGCTCGCCTGGGGTTGGATTTATTCTGGGCGACCAAGACGCCAACTTTGCTCAAACTGCTTCCCGAAATGGGTGGTTGATTAAAAATTCAAGGCTAACAGCGCCCTTTACTCAAAACCAAAACACCGAACTTACTCTACGTGCCAACGTAGATCTTTCTCCCGATTTTAAAGTTCAGTTAGACGCCAACAAGGTAAGCAATACAGCGTTTCAAGAAATCTTCCGGTATGATTCTGCTACAGACAAATTTAGTGGACTGAGCCCTAGCAGATCAGGTTCATACAAAATTTCATTTATGACTATCAATACTGCTTTCGCCAATAACTCCAGCATCAATTCAGATGTGTTCAAGCAGTTTGAAGCCAATATTCAAACTATTAAAGGCAGATTCCAGGACATTACCGGAAAAACATATCAGGATAAATCACAAGATGTACTTATCCCTGCGTTCATAGCCGCTTATTCAGGCACTTCGGCTACTGATGTCAACCTAAGTCCGTTCCCAAAAATTCCTATTCCCAATTGGCGATTTACCTATGAGGGATTGAACAAAATTTCCGGTATCAAAGATGTTTTTCAGTCCGTGACGCTCACACATGGATATAGATCAAGTTATTCAGTAGTAAATTATTCTAACTCTCTTCAATACGGAGCAGTCAACCTTAGCAATCGCGTGGAAGATTACAATGAGACTAGCTTCGCTTCTGTTGCTAGTGCGACCACAGATCTTTTAATACCCGTTTACATTATCAATCAGGTCATGATCAATGAATCTTTTCAACCGTTGGTTGGTCTTAATTTTCGCACCAAAAGCAAATTGAGTTTTCGATTTGAATACAAAACAAAACGAGATGTTTCATTAAATGTATCAAATGCTCAAGTAACTGAAATAAATGGCAAAGATTGGTCAGCAGAGATAAGCTTCACCAAAAACAACATGAGAATGCCATTCAGAGATCAAGGGCGAATCATCACCTTAAAAAACAATATCACATTTTTGTTGAACGTGAGCATGAATAACAACCAAACTATTCAGCGCACGCTTGCCGATGCGGCACAACAAGTAGAGGGGGGAAGTACCATCACCAACGGGAACATCAATTTTCAGTTTAGGCCGAATATCAGTTATGTGGTAAACCAAAAACTGACCATTCAAATGTATGGCGACCATAATACGAATGAGCCGTTGGTCACTAACTCCTTCCCGCGCACCAATACAAGGGTTGGTTTTAAGATACTTTTCAATCTGGCACCCTAAATTCTTCTATAGGCTAGGCGTCAGACCGCTCTCAGCCGTCTGAAGCCTTTGTTTTCTAAGCGATTTTAAAGATTTGACTACAACAAATTTGTACTTCACACTTTTAAAGTATTTTTGCTGCCTAATCTTAACTATTATGAGCATACCTGAAGGGCTAAAATACACCAAAGACCATGAATGGATTAAAGTAGACGGAAACATCGCTACCGTGGGCATTACAGATTTTGCACAGGGCGAACTGGGTGATATCGTTTACGTTGATATTTCATCGGTCGGTAATCAGGTTGGTCAACATGAGGTGTTTGGAACGGTGGAGGCGGTAAAAACGGTTTCGGATTTGTTTATGCCTATTTCGGGCAAAGTGATAGAGTTCAACAAGGCACTGGATACAGCTCCCGAAAAGGTAAACAGCGATCCGTATGGCGATGGCTGGATGGTTAAGGTTGAGCTTTCGAACGCCTCGGAAGTGGCGAGCCTGCTAACGGCTGCTCAATACAAGGAACTTATTGGTAAATAAAATAGTATTGAGATTTGAGTATAGAGAACATTAATCTCAATACGCATATCTCACATCTCAATACTTAGTACTATGATCGAACTCCCAACTATATCAGCTGAGCAAACCCGTAAAAAGAAACCTGATTGGCTTCGAGTAAAGTTGCCCATTGGCCCCGAGTATGCTAAAGTTCGGAAATTGGTAGACGAGCATAAGCTCCATACCATTTGCGAAAGTGGCAATTGCCCCAATATGGGTGAGTGCTGGGGAGAAGGCACTGCCACCTTTATGATTTTGGGGAATGTTTGCACACGCAGTTGCACGTTTTGCGCGGTCGCTACCGGCCGACCTACCGAATACGATGTTGATGAACCACAACGGGTAGCGGAAGCAATCAAATTGATGGGCGTAAAGCACGCTGTGATCACATCTGTTAATCGCGATGAGTTGAAAGACCGAGGTGCTGAGGTTTGGTATCAGACAGTTGTTCAAACAAAAGCACTAAGCCCTGCTACCACCATCGAAACGTTAATTCCTGACACTAAAGGAAATTGGGATGCACTTTACCGAATGATCGATGGCGGACAAGAAGTCGTTTCTCATAACATGGAAACTGTTGGACGACTTTATCGTATGGTGCGACCGCAAGCAAAGTATGAAAGAAGCCTCGAGCAAATAAAAAGAACTCGCGAAGCTGGAAAGAGAACCAAGTCGGGCATCATGCTTGGTGTGGGCGAAACCAAGGAAGAGCTCTATAAAGCGATTGATGATTTGGTTGAAAATGGACTAATGATCTTGACGCTCGGTCAATATTTACAGCCCACCAAAATGCACTTAGACGTAGCAGAGTTTATTCACCCCGAGATATTTGAGATGTACAAAGAAGAAGGGTTGAAGAGAGGCTTGAAATATGTGGAGGCAGGACCACTTGTTCGCTCATCCTACCATGCAGAGCGACATGTCAATGTGCCGATGTAATAAAGTTACCGATTCCCCGTTCCCGGGAAACAGAAACAAGAAACCGGGAACAGGAAACTGATTCCCTATTTCTTATCTACCACCAATCTTCCCTCTCTATTCGCTACTTCCCAGGCAGTGTGAAAAGCAGTCTTGGTTCTTTTAGCAAGTAGGTCAAACTCAATTTTGCTGATCTCATCACTCACTTGATGATAGTCTTCGTGGATGCCGTCAAAGAAGAACACAATCGGAATTCCCTTCTTGGCAAAATTCCAATGATCGGAACGCTTATACAGGTTGGTAGGATGATTTTCATCGTTGTAGGTGTAGTCAAACTCTAATTTTTCGTTTTCACGATTGGTTCTCTCATTGATCTCCTGCAGTTCGGAAGATAGCTTATCAGCACCGATGACATATACATAATCGGGTTTGTCTTTGTGTTCAGGATCGCGCCTTCCAATCATGTCAATGTTGATATCAACCACCGTGTTGGCAAGCGGAAACACCGGATGTTCAGAATAGTACTCAGAACCGAATAGACCTTGCTCTTCTCCCGTAACGGTCATAAATAAAATGCTTCTGCGGGGGCCTTTGCCATCTTTTTTCGCTTGAGCAAAGGCCTTCGCCATTTGAAGAACACTTACTGTTCCAGAGCCATCATCATCGGCACCATTGTTGATTACGTCTTTTCCTTCGCCCGGATTTTTTCCGATGTGATCGAAGTGAGCTGTGATCACAACCAATTCATCTTTTTTATCGGTGCCCTCCATATAACCCAAAATGTTTTCAGATTTTACTGTGGTGATGTTCATCGCTACCTGGTAAGTGATTTTTCCGGGCTTCACTTTTGCTAACAGTTTTTTAGATGGATCTGCGGCAGCAGCGGTTGCGAGTTTTGCGGAAGTTGTGTTGAATACTTTCTCTGTTGCGGTCTGGTTTAAAAAGAAAATTCCTTTGTTGGGGCTTGTTGGGTCGGGCTTAGTTAATGTCAAATTTCCCCCTGACAAGAAACCTTGCATTTGAGCAGCAAATGTTTTGAATTCTTCCGGTTTGCCTGCAGGGATAATGAAAACCATTTTCGCTCCTTTTTCTCTTGCTAGCGAAACGGTTTTTCGAAGGCTGGACATAATATTAAACGACAACGGGTCGCTTTGTATCGCCACGGCTTTGTCTTTTACAATCAAGTTCGTGTAATCGACTTCTGTGCCTTTGCCGACAAAAATGATATCCGCTGTGACTTCGCCATTGGAATCGGCCGAGCCATAGTACATAATCTCATTGAAGTTGGCATATTTTGAGACACCTGCTTTGACATAAATATCTGCAGGTGCAACAGAGAATAAATCAACGGGCATATAATGAGAACCATTTACGGGTGCACTTAGGCCAAGTTGCTCAAAGTAAAAACTAATGAATGCCGCAGCCATTTTCTGGCCACGAGTTCCTGTCTTGCGTCCTTCTAATGCATCTGAAGCCAGAATGGAAAGATTTTCTTTGAGGTCGGCAGTGGTGATCAGGCTGGCATATTTAGCAGCCGGGTTTTCTTGCGACCAACTAAACTGCACTATTAAGATGAAGAGCAGAAGCGAAGAGAGTTTTTTCATGTTTCAGTGTTTATTTTTAGATAAGATCAATGGATGAGATAGACGAAAAATCCAGAACGATCAATGGGTTTATCAAAAACTTCAATGATTTTAATCAAAGATATGCCAAAATAATGGTGGGATAAAAATTAGCGAATCTCCTAAAAGCGACTCTTTCGCCACAAGTCAATGGTGCTAAACCACGGCTCCATAAAACGCTTGTCGCGCAATAGCACGTAGTTGTCGGGGTCGTAGACGCTTCCGCTTTTCACGAACGTAAAACGCACGTTGGCGCTTTTGTAATTCCACACCTCGTTGCCACCGTTCTTACTGAGTTCGTCCGGAACACCAAACACTGTGTAGATCATGCCCCGATCCATCTTCCATCCTTCTTTGAACGAACTGAAATATTGATTGGCCGTTTCAACACGTTTAAAATAACTCCGCATAAAATTTTTGGCCCGGTCTTTATCGCGGGTGATATCTAAAATTACTTTGTCAAACTTTGGCTTTTCAATGCCTGCAGCTGCGAGCTGTTTAAACTCATCCGGTGTAGTTACAAAGATGAGTGGAGAAACAAGTTCTTGTACTTTTGAGTATTTCGGAAAATTCTCGGGCACAACCCGCAGCGCAAACCCATCTGCGGCATTGGTGTCTTGTTGAAAAAGGTAAAGGCCTTCGCGTTTTAGAGAAAATGTCGCATTGTTTTCTAATCGAAAGGTCGAGTCATGAAACAAAAACCGTTCTACGGGTGCTGACTTTTCAGAAAAAGGCGGATAAGGTTGATAGAACGATGCCGTTTTATAAAACGATACAAACATTGTTTTTTCATCACAGCTCCTGATTGTGTAGTCTTTTCCTGATCGTAGAAAGTTTTCTGAGAGCACACCTGTCTTCGATTCAATCCATCCTTTTTTCGGATAGATACCTTCCATCAGTTTGAAGTAATACCAATTTTTTTGACTTTGAAGGTGTGTGACCTTGGCAAGCAAAATCCAGGGCTTTTCAGGAATGGCAAAAGAAAGCTGGCCGGATTTTTCACTGCCGCCAGGGGTAGCTGTAGAGTCATTTTCAGAAACCGAAGCGCCTTCCCGAGCTACATAAGAATCCCTACGCTCCCAAGTTACCGAGTATTGATCGGCAGGGAATTGAGTAGTGCGGAGCACATAATTCACAATAAGCTGATTTTGGCCACGAGCCAAATCCAGCTGTAGGCTCACTTCATTTTGAGGGTCGTACCAGTGCCGAAAATTAAGCCCGGTAATCGACTGCCCCGATAATTCATTCAGAAGTAATATAAGCGCAAGGGATAGAACGAATCGCTTCATAAGGATAGTTGTGATTATATGCTCCACCTATTGGAACTGATAACTGGTTATTAAACGTTAAATTTAGCGAATTGCGTTATTTTTGCAGCTTAATTTTTTTTGATGGCATCTGTTTATACTACTGAGATTGCTTCTGATTCTGTTGCATCGGATAACCCTATTCACCAGCGCTTGCTGAAAGCCTATGTGATTGCCACGGGGTATGTAAAAGGCAATTTGCTAGAGGTGGGGTGCGGAGAAGGCCGTGGGATAGACTGGTTATTACCAAAAATCAGTCATTACTCTGCCATTGACAAAATAGCTCCGGTTGTTGAGCAGCTGCAAAAGCGCTATCCACAAGCCAGTTTCGTCAGCGGGAATATACCTCCGCTAGCAGACTTTGCCGACAATACTTTTGATTCGGTCGTGAGTTTTCAAGTTATTGAACACATTCAAAATGACCGGTTTTTTCTAAAAGAAATCCATCGCGTATTAAAACCGGGTGGCATAGCCTTACTTTCTACACCCAACCGGCCGATGTCGCTCTCGCGCAATCCCTGGCACATTCGTGAGTACACACTCGCGGAATTGTCAAGCCTTGCCAGTGAGTTTTTTACTTCGGTTGAGATGAAAGGAGTGGCGGGTAATGAGAAAGTGATGACCTACTACAATCGAAATAAAGAGTCGGTGAATAGGATGATGCGGTGGGATATTTTCAACCTGCAATACAAATTACCAGCGGCTTTGTTGAGAATCCCCTACGAATTATTGAACCGAATCAATAGAAATAAATTGAAAGACGGAGCCGATGAGTTAGTGACAGGTATACACCATTCCGACTACCTGCTAGTAGACAACGCTGAGCAAGCTCTCGATTTATTTTTGATGGTGAGGAAGTAGGGTGTTTACGTCTAGTTCAGTGAGAATTCATTTATTGCGACTACGCTTTTTTCTTGCCGTTTTGGTTGAACCCAAACTATGCATTAGGAATGCATAGTTTGCCCAGGGGGTTGACGAAAACATTGGTTTCCAATGTTTTGTCAAGGTTAAACCCTGACAATGAAAATCACCAACTTGGTTTTCTTACTTGGGGCTAAATCGTTGAT
>JADBYK010000107.1 GCA_020403045.1 Cytophagales bacterium | reverse complement strand
GCCCCTGAACCTGTGGGCACCACACGAACATGATACATTCTATTGCCTTACTTTACCCCTTAGTGCGACACAATACAAATTTTATGGGCGCAGTGAATTGAAAATCAACGACTTAATTTTTTGAAAAATTTACCGCGGACAAGTCAGGAAAGGAAACGGTCAATAAATATAAAGTCTCAAGAAAAGGGAAGTACAATAGGATGTTTAAGAGCAAAGAAAACACGAAGTCCCGAGCCAGAGACTTCGCAAGGAAAAAAGAAAGAGAAGTACAACGTAATTAATTAGCTTTCTACTTCTTCCAGCGCGAACGGTGTTGGAATCATTCCAACCTCCGTTTTTTGACTTAGCTTTAGCGGTTGATCAGTCAACCACCTTACTTCTTGCTTGTCGGTCACTACACCCACATCAGCTAGCCGCTTCAATTCGTTGATCAAGAGATTTGTTGGTTTAATTCGTGCAGAACGGGAAAGAACCTCTGCTTGAAGCGAAGCGCTTTCGTCTTTCAAATACATGCGCAGCGCAGCACTGCCTGCATTCTTTTTACATAGTTTGTCGATGGAGTCAATGAATTGTGATGTCACTGACTGCACGTTAAATCGAAGGGCTAGGCCATTTACCTTTTTGGTTGCCAATTCATTTAGCAGATCCATTGAGCGGATTTTAAACTCCAGGTTTTGTTCGCCCCATGATTTGCGCACAATGTTACCTTCAATAAATAAGAATAACCCGGGCATCAAAAACGATTTAAACTTCAGGTAATCGTCACTCCACAGCACGATCTCACTTTTTCCACTGTAGTCTTCTAAGAATAACTTTCCAAAAGGCCGCCCTGTTTTTGTCATGCGATGTTCTACTGACGCCACAATTCCACCCACTTTACATTCTTTGCCTTCGTTGCCCTCTAGTTCGGTTAAGGAAGCTACCGGTGTGTTACAGAATACTTCCATCTCAAACTTGAAATTGTCCAATGGATGTCCTGAGATATACACGCCCACTACTTCTTTTTCGAAATGTAGTTTTTCGATTTCGCTAAAAGGTTCGATTGGGTCAATCTTCGGTAGCGGCATTTGTGTGCCGCTGGCACTACCGAATAAACTAGCCTGTGCGCTCTGCGATTCTTGTTGCATTTTGGCAGAGTACTTAATGACTTTCTCCGTCAGTGAAATATCTCCGTCCTTCGCGGCAATATATTGTCTTCTGTGATATTCCGGAAAACAATCAAACGCTCCCGACAACGCGAGGCATTCAAATGTTTTTTTATTAACCGCTCGTTGACTGAGTCGTTTCGCGAACTCAAAAATATCTTTGAAGGCTCCTTTGGCTTCACGCTCTTGAATAATGGCCTCTACTGCCGCATCGCCCGCACCCTTGATCGCGCCTAATCCAAATCGAATTTTACCTTCTTTGTTTACTTCAAAGTAAACACCCGATTCATTGACGTGTGGGCCTAGTACTTCGATGTTCTGCTTTCTACATTCTTCAATAAAATAGGTAACGCTGTCCAAATTACTTTGTGAATGAGTTAACACTGCCGCCATGTACTCAGCCGGGTAGTTGGCTTTTAGAAAAGCGGTGTGATAAGCAACAAGCGAATAGCATGTCGAGTGTGATTTATTGAACGCGTATTGCGCAAACGCTTCCCAATCTTTCCATATTTTTTCTGAAATGCGCTCATCGTGATTATTCTTTTTACATCCTTCGACAAACTTGCTTTTCATTTTATCGAGAACGTCTTTCTGCTTCTTTCCCATCGCTTTACGCAACACATCGGCATCGCCCTTTGAAAAATTGGCAAGCTTTTGCGAAAGCAACATCACCTGTTCCTGATAAACGGTAATGCCATAGGTATCTTTCAAATACTCTTCCATTTCTGGCAAGTCGTATTTGATGGGCTCACGACCATGCTTTCTAGCAATGAAATTAGGGATGTATTCCATCGGACCAGGCCGGTACAAGGCATTCATCGCGATGAGGTCTTCAAACTTATCAGGCTTTAACCCTTTCAGGTAAGCTTGCATGCCATCCGATTCGAACTGGAACGTGCCAGTCGTTTCTCCTCTTTGATAGAGTTGGTATGTTTTTAAATCATTCAAAGGAATCTGATCAATGTCGATGCTGATTCCCTTGCGCTTCTTAATGTTTCTAATGGCAGTGGTTATAATGGTTAGGGTAGTCAATCCTAAAAAGTCCATTTTCAACATGCCTGCACTTTCTACCACGCTGTTGTCGAACTGCGTAACTAGCATCGAAGAATCTTTAGCGGTAGAAACCGGAACAAACTTGGTAAGGTCATCGGGTGTAATGATCACACCGCAGGCATGCGTTCCTGTGTTTCGAAGAGAGCCTTCTAGGATAACGGCTTGCTTTAAGACCTGTGCCTTTAAGTCGGTTCCCTTTTTTACATCGCTGAGTTCTTTTACTTCTTCAAATGCCTTTGCCAGTGTGGTGCCCGGACGCTCGGGGACGAGCTTGGCTAAGTTGTTCGATTCTGTCAGCGGTAGTTCCATCACACGCGCGCAGTCGCGAATGGATGATTTGGCTGCCATGGTGCCGTAGGTAATGATTTGTGCCACTTGGTTGTGGCCATACTTTTCGATCACGTATTGCAAAACTTTGTCGCGCCCTTCATCGTCAAAGTCAATATCAATATCTGGCAGAGAAACACGATCGGGATTTAGAAAACGCTCAAAGAGTAGATCGTAAGCAATGGGGTCTACATTGGTAATTCCTATGCAATAGGCAACTGCTGATCCTGCTGCCGATCCACGTCCGGGGCCAACGGACACGCCCATTTCGCGCGCTTTCGAAGTGAAATCCTGAACGATCAAAAAATAACCGGGGTAGCCGGTTTTCTTTATCGTTTCTAATTCAAAATCAATTCTTTCTTTCGTTTCTGGTGTTAGTGTGGGATATCGTTTCTTAGCTCCTTCGTAGGTGAGAAAGCGGAGATACTCGTCTTCGGTAGAAAATTCAGCAGGGATGGTAAACTTCGGAAGAAGCACATCTCTCTTGAGCTCATATTTTTCTACTTTATCTATGATTTCGCTGATGGTTTCAATCGCTTCCGGCATATCGCGAAAAAGCGATTTCATTTCATCCTGCGATTTGAAATAGAATTGATTGTTGGGTAAGCCGTACCGGGTTCCCCTTCCATGCCCAATAGGTGTTGACTGAAATTCCCCCTCTTTGATGCAAAGGAGAACGTCATGGGCATTCGATTCTTCTTTTTCCAAATAGAAACACTCGTTGGCAGCGAAGTAGCGCACGTTGTATTTATGAGCGAATTTTAGAAGGGTTTCGTTCACGCGATCTTCTTCGGGCATCCCGTGTCGGTTCAATTCAATATAAAAATCAGCTCCGAATTGTTGGTGCCACCATTTGAACGCTTCTTCTGCCTGGCGCTCGCCTACGTGTAAAATCAGATACGGAACTTCTCCCAACAAACTTCCGGTGGTGGCAATCAATCCCTCCTTGTATTGTGTGATAAGTTGCCTGTCGATACGTGGATAAATTCCATAGAGTCCTTCGATAAACCCTATCGAACTCAACTTTGCCAGATGTTGATAGCCTGCTTTATTTTTCGCAAACAATACCTGCTGAAATCTTTTGTCGGGATTGTCTTTTGTAAACTTAAGTGTCTTCCTTTCTTCAGACACAAAAAACTCGCAACCTACGATGGGTTTGATATTATGCTTTAGCGCCTCGCTAACAAATTTGAAAGCGCCATACATGTTGCCAAAGTCAGTGAGGGCCAACGACTCCATGTTGTTGGCTTTCGCTTTCGCTACTAATTCAGCTACATCGGGTACGGCCTGCAACACCGAATATTGTGAATGAACATGGAGGTGAACAAATGGTTTGTCGGTCAGTTGAGTTTCTTGTGCGTCACCGTAGTCGATCCCTTTAGCTTTTGCTCGTTTAGTAGAATTGCCAGCATCTAATTGGGGCGGTTCGTAAACAATATCATGAATGTCAGTTGCATCGTAAGGTGTTAACACTTTCCTCTCAAGCAGTCCGAAGAACGCTCTGGCCGTTGCGTCTACATCGTAGGCTGCATCGTGGGCATCTTGAAAGTTTTCGCCAAAAAGTTTTTCATACAATTCTGAAAGGCGAGGCATTTTCAATTTGCCACCAACTCCTCCTGCCAATTGGCAAAACTCAATCGATGAAAGCCCGGTATCCACTTTTTGAAGGGAGAGAAAACGCTTGGTGGAAAGGAGAGATCGGAGTAACTCTGCGCCAATGATGGAGATATCAAATTCTATGTTGTGCCCAACAAGCACTTCGGTTTTTTCTACGTCTGACGAAAAGTGAGCGAGCACTGATTTTAAGTCATACCCTTCTTCTATCGCTCGGCTGGTGGAGATTCCATGTACCTGCTCGGCCTTAAAGGGTATATCAAAACCGTCCGGTTTGATGATGAAATTTTGTTGCGAAAGGAGTTTGCCTTTCCCATCATGCAACTGCCAAGCGAGCTGCACGAGGCGAGGCCAATTTTCGAAATCAGTTAAAGGGGCGTTCTTATTTCTCGGAAGCCCTGTGGTTTCCGTGTCGAAAATCAAATACATGGGTTACAATTAGTGGTTGTAAGCGGTAAAAATATAACATACATCTGAGCACGCCAATTGTCCCATTTGGGGAATAATATCTTATTAACCCAAACTATGCATTAGGACTGCATAGTTTGCCCAGGGGGTTGACGATCCGCCTGAGGCGGATGTCAAGGTTAAACCTCGTGACTCTTTCGGTCAGAGTCAGACATTTATCGTCTGACCTGACAATGAAAATCACCAACTTGGTTTTCTTACTTGGGGCTAAATCGTTGATTTTCATTCGTCAATTATGCAATGCTGACAGTACCGTCAGCATTGCATAATCTGG
>JADBYK010000106.1 GCA_020403045.1 Cytophagales bacterium | reverse complement strand
GTCAGAGTCAGACATTTATCGTCTGACCTGACAATGAAAATCACCAACTTGGTTTTCTTACTTGGGGCTAAATCGTTGATTTTCATTCGTCAATTATGCAATGCTGACAGTACCGTCAGCATTGCATAATCTGGGTTTAACCAAAATCACGAAATGGGTTGAATTGAGCGGCAAGTTGCATCGCTGTATTTATAGAATGAGTAGTTGCTTCGATAAATGTAATCGACTACGACAAATTGCAGTTGGGATAGGTAATATTCACTTCAACTGAATACTAATCTCACTTTTTACTGTTGAAAATAGCTCTAAAAACCAGGATAAAGGCAAAAAGACCGATACAAAGCATGACCAACACTCCCGGACTTACTAATTTAACTGCGTGCATAATTTTAGGTTATTTCAATTTGTTTTGAGTACAACGGACGGCAGTTTACTAAAACCTTATCCTAACCTGAAATCTAACATCGTTTCGGGTATTTCCAAGAATTGCTTCTCCACTTGAACCAATAATATCCCGATCTGTAAAGCGTGTTTGCGCCCAGCGAACCCAAAAGTCAATTTTTTCTGAGAGCCTATATTGCAGTAGTAGAAAATGCCGAACTCCGCGACCACTATAGGCCGGAAACGTAAACGCAAGCCAAACATCTTTTTCGTATACATAAAGACGATTGTCAAAATCGTCCGTATCAAACAAAACATAACGACCTGAGATAGAAAATTTTCGCCAATCGAGTGACGCGTCCTGCATGACTGCAAAACCTTGCGTGCTTTTCCCGGAGAAATCAAAAGTGCTGAATTGTGCTCTGCTTCTAAAGCTAAGATAGGGAGCGGCACTATAATCGAGGTTAACCCAATAGTTTCTTCTAGTACCTAAGTCAGTCAGATACAAATTCACATCTGCGCTGGTATTGCGCTGCCTGATTTCTTCGCGTGCTTGTAGAAAGAATGAAATGGTTTTCGAGGGTTTGTAGTTGAACCGGATCAACCATTCACTTCCTTCAGAAGGTGCATAGTTCCGGAATTTTAACCAGGGAAACTGAAAGAGGTCTACATATCCAGCCAGGGAGTATTTCTTGTTAAAGGAATATTTCCAACCCCAATAAAAACCGGACTCATTTTGGGCTATTGAGTTTTCAGCCAAGGCATTACTGTAAAAGCTATAAAAGTTACGATCAAACTTTCGATAGAGCATCGAGATATCGAGCTTCGGGGTTATGCTTGCCAAGATTCCCGCAACAAGCGCTTGCCCATGCTGAATGGTTTGTACAAACTCACTAAAGATGGACACGTTGTTGATCGAATAGTTTAGAAACGC
This sequence comes from Cytophagales bacterium, assembly GCA_020403045.1. Classification (GTDB taxonomy): domain Bacteria; phylum Bacteroidota; class Bacteroidia; order Cytophagales; family Cyclobacteriaceae; genus ELB16-189. Next base: position 53,275 of record JADBYK010000106.1, on the reverse strand, counting down.
CCCGACATTTGTATTGTCACTTCCTTTGAACGCAAATTGATTGTATTGATTTTCTTTTCTAAAAATGGGAATGCTTAACTGAGTAGTGTGAAAAATTAGTCCTGCATCCAGCGATTTATTTTTGTAGTTCACAACTACTGCCAGATTGTTTTCGGTCAAACTATTTCGGTTTGCAAGTTCGGATGGGGTGCGGTGAAGCCCGGAAAAGTTAAATGAGGACAATACATTTTGGATGGTGTCTTGCACATTGCCATCGCGGCCACGCGAAGATAGCATCGTGTGAAGAGTGAAATTTTTAGCCGGCTCATAAGTCATAGCAGCCCCTCGAAAATAACCGGCTTCATAAATGGATGTGTAAGGAAGGAATCCCAGGTTGCTTCTTCGGACAGTTGTAACAGCCTCCCCATTCTTTCCAATTCCGAATACAGATCCCAGCGCGATGCCTTGGCCAAATTGCGCTTGGTAGTCGCCCACAATCAAATTTTTTATTTTTTGTTTATTGACAATCTGTGCATGAAAAGAAATATAATCGAAACCGTAATGCTTTTTTGACGGGTTCCAACTGATGTTTTCTCCGGCATCTTTTTCTACCGTAAACCCCAAACTAAAATCACCAGGCCTGCTAGTACGAAAACGTGCGTAGAAGTTCCCTGGCGAACCAGCATACCTTCGACTACTATCCATTTCCTTTGCATAACCTTGTTGCTCTTCTAGCGTTCGTGCATACCGAAGCAATAGATAATTATTTTTTTCACCGCCTATCCGTTGGAAAATACTTTTGTCCAATACTGAACCTACTTCGGTAACTTTGACAAACGGAACAAGCCTTAAAAAAAGCCCTTTTGTAAATCCCTCAACATTTTGAAGTTCGTATACAGAAAGCAGTTTGCCTGCCTTCTCACGATAACTTATGAAGGAATTTATTTGTTGTGGGCTTAGGATATAAAATGCCGCCAGTTGTTCTTTAGTAATACTATTGAGATCTATTGGATTCGAGATAAGTTGGAGATAATTTTCGTAGAGATCTTGATAGTCAATATCTAAGTCCTGTGTGGCAAAAATTTCATCAACAAGTGAGGAGGCGTCTATCTCTTTTCGGGGATAGTCTTGTGCGTAAGACGTTGCCCCGATGGATAAAGATAAGCTGATGTAAAAAATCCCCAACTTCATTTTTTATTCTTCTGAGGAATCAAGTAGATGGCAGAGGCTTGGTGGGCTGCTCCTGACAACTGACCAAAACGAATGGCATAGTCTATTTTCAATTTGTTTTTGTGGAATCCCAACCCGAAGAAACCTGCCTGTGGATTTAGGGCATAACCAGTTCTAAAAAATAGATTTTTGAAAACAGAGTATTCAAGACCGGTTCGCCAAGTGGGTTTGTAGTCGATATCTTTTTCTAGCTCGCTAGTAATAAAAACCTTTTCACTTGGCTTCAAGCCAATACCTACTACCAATCGGGTTGGTAGTTTGTCTCCATCGCGTGTCTGTAGCGATGATTGTGTTAAATTATTGATATACGCGCCAACACTAATCTGGTCAGTCAGTTGCGTGATTCCACCAAAGTCAATGCTTATCGTGTTTTGTACACCAAAGCCTTCAGCCCGGTATTGTATGTAATTAAGTTTGACACCGAGTGAAGTTATGCCGAATTGATTTGCAATTCCGAGCGAAATAATTTGTTCGCTATAGATCGCATCTCCAAACCGAAAAGCACCTAGTCCAATGCTTGCCCATTGTAGGGGAAGATTGTAGACGGCTGCCATCCTATTAGCTCCTTCTAAAGCAGGAACGGCTTCATACGCAAACGCAGCACTTGGGTGTTGCAGCTTTCCCAGTGCGCCAATGTTGTTGAAGAGCGCCCATTCATCCTTGGATGTAGAAGACGCATGGCCCATGCCCGCTTGTCGAGCTCCCATCAAAGTAGAAACACTCTGCCCAAGGGACTGGCCAGTTAGACAGCAAAACATCAAAAAAAAGATGGCAACTCTCAATCTGATCGTGATATCAGATTAAATATAGTAATTCTCTAAAAATCTTTTTTCAAATTGAAGAAGAATCCTTGAGTTGCTTCGCGGGTAAAGGTGTACTCTAGACGAAAAACTATGTCATAGGGTAAAACAATATCTACACCAGTTCCCGCACCCGCCAGCAGTTTGTCACTTAGGCGTGTGTTCTGGTTTTTTTCTTCATAGTTGATGTAATTCTGGACATAGCCAAAATCGGCAAAAGCCTTCCAGAAAATAGCAAACGGTACATGCTTAAATTGCTCCAGGGGCATATTTTCCCATCGGCTAGCGCTGGAGTAGATTTTCTTTTTGAACGTAGTTTTGTTGACAAAAAACTTTGGCCCTTCAATAACATAAACCTCATACCCCCTTACGATTTGTCGCTGATAGCCAAGGGCACCCAGGAGGTTGTATGGCTGGCGCATTGGATCACTTAAGTACAGCGAACAGAAATTGGACAGGTTGTACCCTTTTTTTAAATCATGGTGGTAGGCATGTGTAAGGTTAAGTATCCATTGATTCACTTCGCCTTCCCACCCAAGGCCATTCTTTTGAATATGTGCAGAGAATTGATAGCCATTTAGTGGATACATAACCACATCTCGATGCTCCGACCGAAAGGTGTAAGAGAGCATAGTATACTTCTGCTTATTTGTTGTGTTGTTAAAATAATTTGGATTGTAAACTGCGACCTGATCGAAGATATCATTGGCTCGATAGCCAACAGAAAATGAATGCGTTTCAAAAAAAGACTTTCGATAGGTGTAAGTCGCTTGCGCTTGGATTGAATTTCGGAGGATAGGGTTGCCGTCAAATAAAACAGTAGAATCTGTAGGGAGAAATCTAATTTTGTGGTCTATTGTTTGGGCTGCCAGGTTCCGCAAAGCGCCAAATTCAAAATTAAGAATTAACCCTTGCTTCTGTCTTTTGTCGAGATAGGGGATGACATAGCTAAGCTCATAGCGTTGAGCAAAGCCAAACTGTGCAGTTAACTTTAGAGTCTCGTTTCGGCCTCTGCAATTGTACTGCTCTAGTCGGAGTCCATAATTCACACGACCAAAGTCGTGGTTATAATTTTGCCACCACTCGTTGAAATTCCGATCCGACAATTCAAAAATAGGAATAGGCCATGTGTACCAGCGTTCGTCAACTTCTACGAGCAGATCGATTGTATTGTAAGACATTTCCAAGCTGCGAATGGTAACTGTGTTGAACAATCGTAGATTGTAGATTTTTCTTTTATCTAGGGAAAGTATTTCCGGTAGCTTGTAAAAACGAACGGTGTCACTCGTTTTCAGTGAAAGTTCGCGCGAGATGATCTGATCGCGTGTTCGTTTATTTCCGATGATTAAAATCCGATTGATGGTGACCAGTCTAGCTGAATCAATGGTTATTCTGCCCAGCGTGTCAGGCTGTAACGGCTCGACTGGATTGGAAAAAACTACACCGTAGCAAATACTGAGAAGGCCAACGACTAAAAATAACTTTGCTTCGAATTTCAACACGGTTCTTCAGTCAACAAATCAAGAGGCAGGTTTACGAAGCAGTTCTATGGATTTTAAATGATCGGATGAGTATCACGATGCCAGTCAGAATCAATGGAATGCTTAGAATTTGACCCATGTTCAATGAGAGATGGTCCTCAAAATCCACTTGATTTTCTTTTAAGAATTCATACACAAAACGAAGTCCCCAGAGCGTAACAAGAAATATCCCAAATATTCGGCCCTCCGGCAAGTTGAGCTTGTGCTTTGACCAGTACCAGAAAAGGATAATAAAAAGTAGGAGATAGGAAATGGCCTCATACAATTGTGCCGGGTGGCGCGCTATTCCTGTTGTACTCACTTTTCCTGCATATGTTCCAGACGGTTCTAATGCAACTTGATAATTAAGCATCGCTGAGCGCTCTTCTACAAATTCATTCTGAAATTCAAGTTGATTTCTCACTCGTCCAAGAATAAATTCATTCGCCTGGGTTTCTGTAGTGCCGGGTTTGAAAAATAGATAGAGATTGATGGGAACACGGCCATTTTCACCTTTGGCGCGACTAGCATCTTTTTCGATTTCCAATTTGGCCACAGGGTTACGGCCATCTTGGTCAAATAAAATTCGTTCAGCAACGGGGTTGAAAAATACAACTCCGAGCGCACTATCGGTTGGTTTCCCAATGATCTCTGAATTGAAATAGTTACCCACCCTGATCAGGAACGCCACCAAACAAACAAGAATAACAATACGATCTAACACCTGAAGATAATTCTGATTTGGATTTTTTTTGCGGCTATACAACCACAGCGCGAAGAGGATGGCAATAGCGCCACCGTGACTGGCCAATCCTGTAAAGCCCGTCATGCGGAATGGAGAAAGTTGAAATGGAAGAATTACACCGAGTGGATTGGTCCATAGCATCTCTGGCTCATAAAAAATGACGTGACCCAATCGTGCTCCTACAATAGTCGCAACTATCAGATAGACCGTTAGCGTGTCAACATCTTTGTCAGGTTTGCCTTCCTTTTTATGGATGTAGTAAAGAATTTGCTGGGTAATCAAAAAACCAAGCGCGAATAAGAGGCCGTAGTACCGAAGTGTGAAATCAAAAAGAGAAAAGAAGCTAAAGGAGAATATCTCAGGGCTGCCATTCCAAATAATGTAACTAATCATAGTAAGCTGTTAGACGTTGATAGTGGTCGTTCGTTTAATTCAAAAAAGTATCGTCAAAGATAGCTACTAATGACGAATGATCAACCCGCGACTAGCAGGATTGAGGTTAACTAAACATTATCTAGTTCTTTTAATTCTTCAGCAAACCCCCCAGAAAGAATGGGGAAACGGCACCAGCTTCGGGGGTCTACGTTTATGTCGTCTAAATGAAAGGAGGGTGCCAGCCGCTCACGTTTCCATTGATTGGCAGACCAAAGGCGGAAGAATTTCTTGATATACTCTTTCAGCTGCTGATCTGCCTTTCCATTGGAAAGGATGGCGTATACGTCAATTGGCGCTTTTCTCTCTTCAATGGCCAGTGTTTCAATTTCAGCAAGAATAGAGTAAGGCATCAAATCCTTTTCATCTGTCTGCGTTCTTTCCTGAGGACGTAACTCTGCCGTTGGTTGTAGTTGATTGACGTAACGAAGACCGATGTATCCCAACTCTTTCTCTGCCCATTTCAGCCATTGGATAACAAATGGTTTGTCTAATCCTGCTATAGGAGCCAAGCTACCGCTGGTATCTCCATCCATCGTTGCGTAACCCACATCTCCTTCGCTTCGATTGGAGGTAGTCAGTAAAATCGACTGTTTTAGGTTCGCTAGTAGCCAAATAATGGGTGAGCGTGAACGTGCCTGAATGTTCTGCTTGGCAATGTCATCATTTTCCCAGCTTAATTTCCGGCCTAATACTGTTTCGATTTTGTTTTCATAAGATTCCACTTCGGTATCAATCAGCCATGAATGAAAATCGGCTCCAATTGAACTTGCCAACTCACGGGCCGCGGTGAGGGTGGTATCAGAGGAGTTTTTGGTGCCTTGATAAGCACATGTAAGAAGTTTGCCCACCGCAGACTTCGCGTCCGTGATGCCCATTAGTCCCATTGCTTTGTTAAACTCTTCCCATCCCAATTCATCGGATGCTCTTCGCACCATCTCGCTAACAAGTACTGCGCACAGGGAAGAATCGGCTCCGCCACTCAGGCTAAGCACGAAACCTTTTGCTTTGCTTTTTCGCAGGTAGTCAAACAATGCCAATGAAGTTGCGCGAGCCAATTCTTCATTGGCTTTCTTATTATCGGTGTTGGTATGGATTTCGGTTAGTTCCGGTTTGTCAAAATTAATTTCGCAAACTTGAACGTTGAACGGTTTCAGCGAAAGACGGTCATTAATCTTTAACAATCTTCCATGCTGCGCAAAAATAATATCGCCATCATAAATCATTCTACCGGCCTCATTTCCCAAAAGGTTGGTAAACACGTAAGCACAGTTAAATATTTTTGATCCATCGATGGCCACTTCCTTTTCGCGGAGTACGCTTTTGCCCATTGCAAAATGGCTTGCGCTAGGGTTCAAGATCAAATCAACTCCTCTTTCCTGCAATTTGTAACCAGGTCTTTTTTCCTTACGCCAGGCATCCTCACATATTTCAAATCCGAACTTGATTCCATTGGTTTCATAGATTAAATCGCCCACTTGAATCAGTTGACCGTCTACTTCAATTTCCTTTACTGATCCTGATGGCCACGCATCAAACCATCGCGGCTCATAATGTACTCCATCGCGCGCCAAATTTTGTTTGAGGGTGACACCAAGAATTTTTCGGTCTGAAATGACACAAGCACCATTGTAAGTAACCCCTCCAAACCGAACCGGCAATCCTATACAGACAGTAATTGATTCGCAATGCGGAATAATTTCTTGCAGATGTTTCCATGCTTTCGCGGAAAGCCAGTCGCTCAAAAAGACATCTTCGCAGCCATATCCAGTGAGGCAAAGTTCTGGGAGGCATAGGATCGCAACCTGCTGTTCCTTGGCCGCACTAATGGCTGAAAGAATGTTAGCGACATTACTCTCCCAGTCAAAGGGAGTTTGATTGACCGTGGCGCCTCCTATTTTTAAAACTCTATCCATTTTCTTTGGTTGATGGTTACTCGTTGATGGTTAGTCGTTGGATCAATCCAAACTACGAACAACTAGATCTCAAGCATCACACACGTCTTTTCAGCTGCACTTTGCTCTGCTTTCTTTTTATTAAAACCATGTCCGAGGCCAAAAGGTTGCTCGCTGATAATGACTTGAATCGAAAATTCTTTATGGTTGCGTCCTGCTAATTTAGATTCTACCAAGTCGAATCGGATTTCCTTTCCCTGGCGTTGTGCCCACTCAATCAACTTGCTTTTGTGATTTGTATTTACGCTCACCACCGTTTCTAAATTGAAATAGGGCTGTATTAATTTGTCGATGACGAATTTTTTTGTTTTCAAGTAACCCTTGTCGAGGTAAATCGCGCCCACCAATGCTTCAAGCGTATTGCCGAGGATCACATGTTGAAGTTGTGTGTTGCGTTGATCAAATCGAACGATTGAACCGATGCCTACTTTTCGGGCCAGATTGTTTAACGATTCGCGATTGACAATTCGAGAGCGAATTTCTGTAAGAAAACCCTCGTCTTTAAATGGGTACTTTTTGAATAAGTAATCGGCCACTGCAGCGCCTAAAATCGCATCTCCTAGATATTCAAGCCGTTCATTAGATTCACGAAAGCCGAGAGTTTCTTTTGATTTGGAACTGTGTAGTGTCGCTAACCGGTACAGCGCCAGATTGGTAGGAGGGAAGCCAGCAATCGTTTTGATTGCGGTAATCAATTTTTTGTCTTCTTTAGAATTGGCCTTGGTGAGAGTGAGTAAATTCCACACGAGTCAACCCTTACTCAACTTTTCGAATAATGACAGATGCATTGTGGCCACCGAAGCCAAAGGTATTACTCAACGCCACCTTTACATTTCGTTTTTGTGCTTTGTTGAATGTCAAATTCAAACCGGGGTCAAGCTCATCATCATCGGTGAAATGATTGATAGTAGGTGGAACTATTCCTTCTTCAAGGGCCAATAGGCAGGCGATTGCTTCAATGGCGCCAGCTGCACCTAATAAATGACCTGTCATTGATTTGGTAGAACTGATATTCATTCGGTACGCGTGTTCCCCAAATACTTTTTGTATTGCCTTTATCTCTCCGATATCACCCAATGGAGTGGACGTACCGTGGGTGTTGATATAATCAACTTCCTCCGGCTTGATACCAGCTTCCTCCAATGCATATTGCATTACTTTGATGATCCCTGTACCTTCAGGATGAGGCGCTGTGATATGGTAGGCATCTGCTGACATTCCTCCTCCGATAATTTCGCCATAAATCTTTGCGCCACGCCTTTTCGCGTGTTCGTATTCTTCGAGTATCAGCGCTCCGGCTCCTTCGCCTAAAACGAATCCATCTCTGTCCTTATCGTAGGGTCTGGAAGCTGTTTCCGGTGAGTCATTCCTTTCCGAAAGTGCTTTCAAGGCGTTAAATCCACCTACTCCTGCGATGCAAACGGCCGCCTCTGAGCCACCAGAAACGATTACATCGGCCTTCCCTAATTTTACATAGGTGTAGGCATCATAAATCGCATTTGTAGATGAGGCACAGGCAGAAACTGTAACATAGTTTGGGCCGTGAAACCCGTATTTGATAGAGATGTGGCCGGCACTCAAATCCGGGATCATTTTTGGAATAAAGAAGGGATTAAATCGAGGTGTTCCATCTCCTGCAGCAAACGTTCTCATTTCTTCTTGAAACGTAAACAACCCACCAATCCCCGATCCCCAAATAACTCCTACTCTGTCTTTGTTGATTTTATCAAGAGGTAGTTTTGAATCTAGAATAGCTTCATCTGCAACGGCCATCGCATATTGGGCGAATGGATCCAGTTTTCTAGCTTCCTTGCGTTCCATGAGTACAGTAGGGTCAAACCCCTTCACCTCACACGCAAATTTGGTTTTAAAAAGAGTCGTATCAAACTTAGTAATCGGGGCAGCTCCACTTTTTCCTTGAGATAACCCATCCCAATATTCGCGAAGTGTATTTCCAATTGGAGTAAGCGCACCTGCCCCGGTTATAACAACTCTTTTAAAAGTCATAGATGATAGATGATCGTAGACGACCTAAAGCAAAATTATTTTTTTGCGTTTTCTTCCAAATAGGAGATCGCCTGACCAACCGTAGCAATGTTTTCAGCCTGATCATCTGGAATCGAGATATTGAATTCTTTTTCAAATTCCATGATCAACTCAACAGTGTCTAATGAATCAGCTCCCAAATCATTGGTAAAGCTAGCCTCAGGAGTTACTTCAGATTCTTCAACACCCAACTTGTCGATGATGATTTGTTTTACTTTTTGTGCGATTTCGGACATGATAATAAGGTTTAAGGATTCAAAAATCAGGTGCAAATAAAGAGATTTAACCCAATATTGACAAACATTTAGCCACGTTCATGAATACCCGTTACTTTTACGGGCTTTTAAAAAATGAAGAAAAAGACGCTTGAAATAAGCTATTCCTATGATTTTGACCTGCTAGGCATCATTTCGCCCTTAAAAGGGTATAAGTTAGCCTGGGAGATCAATAATTGTCTGGATGTGAAACTAGTAAAGGATAGGGATTTATGTATTTCTTTTAAGAAAGGCATCGATCAAAATTTCTCACAATTTGGTTATTCGGGCGAGGCTTGGGTGCTGAAGCTGTTTAGAAACAAGCCACTTGAACCAGAGCTATCTAAGACACCGCTGGTGCCCGAATTTCCGCATTATGATTTTATTTTATTGACGCAAAGTGATGATACAACCAAAAGCAATCGATTGCAGCAAGTCTTACGACTGATCCCTTCCGTAGAATTGGTTGCTTTTATACCTTTGGGCGCTTTAAAAGCCAAGGATTACTTTATTTTCTAACATTTTTCATGGAAAGGATTTCTTACAACAAGACAAAAATCGTAGCCACCATTGGGCCGGCTTCAAACAACAAAGAGATGCTTCATGCATTGATTAAAGAGGGTGTGGATGTGTTCCGACTCAATTTTTCTCATGGCAAGCACGAAGATCATTTAAAGGTGATCAACTTCGTTCGCGAGTTGAACAATGAGATGGGTACAAATGTAGCATTGCTGCAAGATTTGCAAGGACCAAAAATACGTGTCAACGAAATGCAGCCAGGCATCGAAATCGTGGCAGGCCAAGAGATCGTCATCACTACCCGCGAGGTGCTAGGGAATAATGAACTTGTGAGCACTTCGTATGAGGGCTTGCCGAGGGACGTGAAGCGCGGTGATATGATTTTGATTGACGATGGAAAGATCGAGTTGAAGGTAGTGGAGGTGCGTGACATTGATGTTGTTTGCAAAGTGATTTATGGAGGGCCTTTAAAGTCACGGAAGGGCATTAACTTGCCGTTTTCAAAAGTAAGCGCTCCGTCACTTACTGAGAAAGATTACGAAGATTTGGAGTTTGGTTTGAAGAATAAAGTGGATTGGGTGGCTCTCTCTTTCGTGAGAAAGGCAACCGACATCGAAATTCTTCGTGAAGTAATCAATCGCCACAAATCCTCCACTCGAATTGTGGCAAAAATTGAAAAGCCTGAAGCCCTTGAAAATATTGATGCCATTATTGCTGCAACAGATGCAGTGATGGTAGCACGCGGAGACCTCGGGGTTGAGATCTGGATGGAGGAAGTGCCGATGGTGCAGAAAATGCTGGTAGACAAATGTAACAAAGCTGCGAAGCCAGTAATAGTCGCCACGCAGATGATGGAGAGCATGATTGAGAATCCTCGTCCTACACGTGCGGAAACGAATGACGTGGCTAATGCGGTGATGGATGGTGCTGATGCACTGATGCTATCAGCCGAGACGGCTGCGGGAAAGTACCCAATTGAGGTAATTAGAAGTATGGTTAGGACGATTGGTTCTGTTGAGAAACAGGGAAAGATTTTTTATAATTTTAAAGAAGTCGACCCAAAATCACCTAGTTATTTTACTGATAGCTTAATACTAACGGCATGTAAACTAGCGAAAGATGTGAACGCGAAAGCTATTGTCGGGATGACGCAGTTAGGGTACAGCGCTTATAAAGCGTCTTCACATCGACCTGATGCCAATATATTTGCTTTCACCAGTAACGAAGCCATTATCAACACCATGAATTTGGTTTGGGCGACTCGTGCCTATCACTACGACAAAGCCGCATCAACCGATGCGACAATTGCCGATGTAGAAGAGATATTGAAGCGCGATGGCCATGTGAAGAAGGGAGATATTTTTATTGTACTGGCGAGTATGCCTATCCAGGAAAGAGGCAGGTCAAATATGATTAAAGTGCACGAGGTGCAATAGTGGTTGTTCGTTGATCGTTTTTCGTTTATTGTCAATCCGAAGTAATCAACAACGATCATTTACAACTTTGGCGCTACCATTATCACAGCTTCTTTCTCGACCACTACCATTCCGGCTGGATCGCCCTTGCGTTTGCGCACGTATTTTTTAGGTGTGTATGCTACGGGGCAGAGGCTATCTGTTTTACGTTTAGAGTTGTAGGCCGCCAGTTCTGCTGCCCGTTCTATCACGTCTTTCGGGAAATTTTTTCCTGATTGATACTTTATGATTACATGGGAACCCGCCACATCTTTTGCGTGCAGCCAAAGATCTTCTTTGTAAGAATGCTTTAGGGTAAGTTGATCATTCGCCTCAGCATTCTTTCCTACCCAAATGTGAAAGCCTTTGTATTCAAATGTATGATAGGGCAGGGGTTCTGATTTTGTTTTTTTGTTTAAATATGACTCTTCTTTGCCAAATTGCCGTACTGTCTTTAGGTGATCTGACTTCTCCAGAGTTTCGATAGACTGTATTATTTTTTCGTTTGCCTTTTTTTTAGATACGATGGATTCGTTCAACTTAGCAATTTCAATTTGTTGATTTTTTGCTTTTCGATAAAACACCTCTGCATTCCGTTGTGGGTTGAGATCTCTTTTAAGTTTTATTTTTTCAGGTTGATTAGTATAAAAATTGACCAACTCGATCGTTTCCACACCCGGTTTGATTTCGTGCATGTGTGCCATTAGAAGATCTCCCCAAAGTTGATAGTGGGTGTCGTTAATCAGGTCGTTTACTTTTTGGACGTTCTTTGCAATGTAATTGTTATTGCCTATGAGCTGATCGTTTAGTGCCTTTAACGCCTTTGATTTTTCGGTTTCAAACGAGGTTGAAATGGTATATCGGTAATAGAAATCGTTGATCGCAGAAATAGGGTTTTCAAATTCGGAAACAATTTCGTCCATTGGAATGAGCGACATAGAAAGCGTGCTGTGCCTTTTTATGATATAGTATCGTGGCACCTCCAGTAAGGCCTTTGTTTCTTGGAAGAATGACCATTTATCTTCATTCGATGGCAAGGTTTTGAATTTTTCTTGCAAGTAATGGATCACTGGTTTTCCGAAAGTAAAATATGTTTTTTGTAATTCGTCAAGATGTTGGGCAAAGTGTTCTTTACTCCAATTAATTGTTTTGTTGAGTCCAGGTAGAGAGATTTCGAAGTCAGTTTGGAATTGATTACGAAAAATCACTTGTGCTTTATTTTCTTTAAAAAGAACCACATTTGACTGGCTTCCATGCATTTTAAATAGCAGTGATACATCTTGCTCTAATTCAATCGAAAATGATCTTTCGTTTTCAAATTGCCCGATGGACTCTACCTTTTTTAGTATAGCCTCTGGAAACAAATCAATACTGTTTTTCTTGGCGCGATTGAATGATGAAGGAAAAGATAAACAACAAAAGGTCGGTTGAAGACTCGCCTTTAGAAAGAACGATTCTGTCGAATTGTTGAACTCGAGGACAAGCTCCTCTCTATTTTGGCTAAAACAAGAAACTAACGTAAACCCCTTCAGCTTTTGGTCGAGCGCTTGGCTTAACTGTCTTAGAAAATAGAAATTATTATGCAAAACTAAACGGTGAAAGAAAGACCATCATAACCCAAGGTAACCGATTCGGGTAATTCTTTTTCTATCAACCTATGTAAACCCAATTTGTGACTCATATGCGTAAAGTACGTCTGCCGAGCGCCAATTATTTTCGCCACTTCGATTGATTCGGATAGTGTAAAATGGGAGGGATGATTTTCTTTTTGAAGAGCGTTAAGAATAAGTACCTCTGTTCCCTTTAATTTTTCGTAGGTGGATGCCGGGATTTGATTGGCATCAGTGATGTAACTGAAGTTGCCGATTCGAAAACCGAATACGGGCATTCTCAAATGGAAGACAGGAAGCGGAGCAATGGTAATTCCGTTGACTTCGAACGGGCGATCGTCAATTTCATGCAGCATGATTTGAGGTGTACCCGGATATTTCACTGTCTCAAAAGCATAGTAAAATTCTGTTTGCACCTGCGCAAGGGTTTGCTTCATGCCATACACCGGCATGTCTTTTTGTTGCAGGTAATTGAAAGCCCGAACATCGTCTAACCCGGCAATATGATCTTTATGACTGTGTGTGAGTATGACTGCGTCAAGTTTCTTAATGCCCTCTCGAAGCATTTGTTGGCGGAAATCGGGACCTGTATCAATTACGAAACTATGTGAGCCTATCTCAATATGAATGGAAACCCTAAGTCGCTTGTCGCGGTAGTCCATGGATTGGCAAACCTCACATTGACAGCCAATCACCGGCACACCTTGTGAAGTACCAGAACCGAGGAAGGTGATTTTCAAGGGGATTGATTAAAATTTGAACGTGCGATTCAAAAGAGAAGAAACGATTTTGCCTTTTTCTTTTTTAAATTCGATAAATTTCTTTTCAATCAATTTGAAACATATTGCTATTCTAGTGGTTGGATCAACAACCCAATATTCCTTAACCCCCGATTTCTCATAGATTTTTTTCTTTTTCGTAAGATCAAAGTTTTTTGTTCCAGGGGAAAGGATTTCAACGACCAGATCAGGGGCGCCATAGATACCATCTTTTTTTATGATGTTAAGCCTGTTATTGCTGATAAAAACCAAATCAGGTTGAAAAGCATTTTTTTGACTGTCAAGGTAGACATCAACAGGAGATATAAAGATTTTACCTAAATTCTTCTTCTTAGCGAATTGTAACACTTCGCTGCCCAAAGAGAGAACAGTGTCTTGATGGTTGATGGTTGGCGCGGGTGACATATAGATTATTCCTTCTATTAATTCACAGCGAGTACCCTCGGGAAGCATTTTGAATACTTCCATGGTAGTGCGGGGTGGTCTTTCCAGTAGACTTACCATTGATCTAGATTTTAACTTCAGCACGAGTTAACTCTTCATACAATTTCAAATTCTTTTCACTGAACTTGGAGGTATCTAGCTCTACATTCTTTAAAATGTCGAGCAATGCGTTAATTTTTCCTTCCATCGCAAAAAACTTGTTCACAATCATAATCTTTTGCTCTTTTAACAAGCAATAGCCTGATTTGAAGTTGCCTTTTTCGTAGCGCATGATGTAGTCCGACTCAGCAATAAGATCTTCAAGCTTGGTCAAAAATTGGTTTGTATATTTAATCATTCGTAGTGGCGAATTTTGTTGGCAAGATAGGTAGTAATTTGAAGATTTGGTAATGGGAAATTCGGCATTGAAAGGAAAGAAACTGGTTGTTTTGGTTGGTCCAACGGCAGTCGGCAAGACGGCTGCGGCTATAACGTTAGCAGAGCAATGGAATACCGAGATCATTTCGGCTGATTCAAGGCAGATTTACAGGGAGATGGAAATAGGCACAGCAAAGCCTTCTGCTGATGAACTATCAAGGATAAAGCATCACTTTGTCAACTTTAAGTCAATCGAAGAAAACTATAATGCCGGGCAATTTGGACGTGATGCCATGGAGTTGATCAATCAATTATTTGAGGAAAGGGACGTGTTGATTTTATGCGGGGGATCTGGTTTGTATATCAAGGCATTGTTGGAAGGGTTTGATGAAATGCCAGAGATAAGTGAAGATTTAAGGAAGGAAATCATTGAGAAATATACCCAAAAAGGATTGGCTTGGCTGCAGGGTGAAGTGGAAAAAATAGACCCAGACTATTTTGCATTGGTTGATGTGCAGAATCCCCAGCGCCTAATGCGGGCTTTGGAGTTGAATTTGTCATCAGGCCAGCCAATGCACATTTTGAGGAAGAAGAAGAAGATCGATTTACCATTTCAGGTAATTAAAATTGGACTAGAACTTCCTCGTGAAGAATTGTATCAACGGATAGATTTACGAATGGATCGGATGATTGAAAGAGGTTTGTTCGAGGAGGCAACCAGATTCTATCCTCAACGACATCTAAATGCCTTACAAACAGTTGGCTACCAGGAGATTTTTGGTCATCTAGAGAAAAAATATGACCGCGAAGAGGCAATTCGATTACTGAAAAGGAATTCCAGGCACTATGCCAAACGGCAAATGACCTGGTTTAAAAAGGATCAAGAGATAAGGTGGATGAGACCGGAAGACGTAGGTCAAAATATGACATTCTAAATTCAAATTGATAAGTTTGTATACTTTGAATCTTGAATCTTGAATTTTGAATTTTGAATTTTGAATTTTGAATAAAGTATTGATCATCACCTATTATTGGCCTCCCAGTGGCGGAAGTGGTGTGCAACGTTGGCTCAAATTTGTTAAGTATTTGAGTAAGCTAGGTTGGGAGCCAATTGTATTTACTCCGGAAAACCCCTCCTTTACAATTCAAGATAACTCATTGCTAGAAGATGTGCCCGAGTCGGTGGAGGTGATTAAACTTCCTATTTGGGAACCCTATGATTTGTTTTTTAAGATTTCGAAAATAGTTGGAAAAAAATCAGTTAAACAGAGTGACTTTATTTCCACCGGAAAGAAGTCCTTGTTTCAGAAAATAAGCTCATTTATTCGGGGTAATTTTTTTATACCCGATGCGCGTATATTTTGGGTCAAGCCTTCAGTGGCTTTTTTGGATGATTTTATTAAGTCAAATCAAATTGATCGAATAATCACAACAGGACCACCACACAGCATTCATTTGATTGGGCTAAAACTAAAAGAGAAAAATCCATCTTTAAAATGGGTTGCTGACTTTCGTGATCCATGGAGTGAATGGGACTTACTGGACACACTTTCACTGACTCGCCTTGCAAGAAGTCGTCACAAAAATTTGGAGAAAAAAGTTTTGACGGTGGCTGATCGCATTATAACTATTGCTCCCTATCACGTGAAAAGATTGGAAGCGCTTAGTGGACGACCGGTGGATTTAATTACAAATGGTTTTGACGAAGCTGACTTCGGAGGTATTGTGCATCAAAAGACGAATAAGTTTACTATGCGCCATATTGGCGTGGTGGATGAGCTTCGCGATCCAAAGCCTGTGATGGAAGCAATTAAAACCCTTTGTCTGAAAGATGAATTGTTTCGACAAAACGTGATTGTTGAATTTATCGGAAACGTCAATTCGGCATTTAAGACCTACATATCGCGAGATATAATTTTGAAAACAGTCATTCGCTTCGTTGATCAGGTACCGCATGCTCAATTGCTGAAACTTTATGGGAAAACGGATCTTCAGCTTTTGGTGCTGGCCCATACATCAATTGCTCCGGGTAATTTGCCAGGTAAGTTTTTTGAATACCTAGCGTCAGGTAATCCAATCTTAGCCATTGGACCAGTTGATGGAGATGCTGGAAAAATTCTTTCTAATTCAGGTGGCGGTAAGATTTTTGAGCGAAGTGACAGTGCAGGAATCATGTTGGCGATTCAGGAATTTTACCTGCAATGGACAAAGGGGGATTTGACACCAAATGCTGCCAACATGGTTTATTCGCGAAAGCAACTAACCCAGCAACTCATTCGTATCTTAGCGCCTGAAATTTGATTTCCTTTGATCAGTAAACATTTTATTAAAAGTTCATTTATCTACACACTGGCGGGAGCGTTGCCCATGGCCAGCGCTATTATTTTATTACCGTTTTATAGCAAATTGCCCGTAGAGATTTTCGGTGCGCTATCGATCTATTTTAGTGTCTCATTGTTAGTTCAAATTTTTGTTACGTATAGCTTCGATAGCTCTTTATACATCAACTATCACGACTATAAGCAGGACCCTAAAAAACTTAGAGCTTTTATCAGTTCTGCCTTTATTTTTATTTTATTGCTTAGTCTCATCTCTGGGTTAACACTAGCCTTTTTGGGTAATTGGATTTTTACTTCGTTATTTAAAGAAGAGGAAATTCTATTTTATCCCTTCGGGCTGCTCTCCGTGGCTACTGGAATTTTTCAAGCATTGTTAAAAGTGAACAATAGTCTTTTGCAAACGCAGGAAAAGCCTACTGTTTTCCTTTTATCAAACGTGTTGTCATTTTCTCTGATTGCAGGATTGACTATAGCCGGCCTCTATCTTTTTCCTGAAAGTTTGTGGGGACCTATTGGCGGAAAGTTAATTGCCTCGCTTCTGTCAGGGGCTTGGGTGTTAAGTTATATTTTCGGACAATTTGGTTTTCATTTCAATTGGCAATTGCTCAAGACCACTTTCTCGTTCAATAATACTTCGGTGATTTATCAATTGCAGCAATGGTTTATTAACTATTATGATCGGTTTTTTCTTTTACTTTTTATATCCGTTGGCTCGTTAGGAGTGTATGATCTGGCTTTGAAATGCATGTTGGCTATTGAGTTTGTGTTGACGGGCCTGAACTCTTCTTTTTATCCAAAGGTACTTGGCATAGTTGCCATGCAGAAGGAGAAGCACAATACGATTGAGACTAATCGTTACTATCATGGACTCACCGCAATGGCGATGTTGCTTGTAAGTGCTAGCATATTTGTTTTCCCTATCATCATTGAATTTGTTTTTACCAAACCAGGTTATAGACAGGCGATTGCGATTTTGCCTTATGCAGCTGTCATCTATCTTTTCCGATCGATGAGATTGTTTGTAGCCTTTCCGTATGCGGCTCTTAAATACTCACGTCCCTTGCCAATCTATTATTTACTCATTTTACTAATTAAAGTTGGGGCTATGTTTATTCTCATCAGGAAGTTTGGTGTTTATGGAGCAATAGCTTCTACCTGGATAAGTTATGTTGCAGAGATAGTTATGTTGTATTGGGGAGTAAAAGATAAATTTTCGTTTAAAATTAGTATTGCTAAGATGATCATTGCTCCGCTTTCATTGGCAGCGCTGATCATGGTTGTGGAACCTTGGCTAGGGGTTGCCTATCCGTATTGGGTGCATGGATTTTATGTCTTGATTGCACTTGCCACGTTAGGGTGGGTTTATCGTCTGGAAATCAAAAAGTTATTTCTTTCATGAGCTGGCTTGCTTCATTTTTTCGTTATTCGAACGCACGACTCATCACTGTGCGTGCGACCATTCCGCATAAAGCACAGAAAGTGGTTTTTGCTTTTTCGAAGTGGATTGTGCGATCTATTGTTTTGAAAAGGCCCAATAATACAGAGCCGAACATCGTGGTAATAGAGAATTTTGATGCTGACTTATATCTTAAATTAGATCGCTCAAAGATCATGGGTGCTTCCATTTATTGGACAGGTTTTCATGAGTATCGTGAGTTGCTTTTTTTGCACGATTTTTTAAAGAGCGATATGGTGCTATTAGACATAGGTGCGAATATCGGGGAGTATTCCATTTTTGCGGCTAAGCGATTGACGCAAGGGAAGGTAGTGGCATTTGAGCCTGTACCTGCGCTACGGAAAATGCTCGAGGAAAACATTCAGCTCAATCAATTTACCAATGTAATAGTAAAGCCCTTCGGACTTTCCGATGAAGTTGGCTCCTTTCCGATCTATTTTGTTGGGGAAAATGAAAATGAAGGACAGGCTACGTTTTTTCCCGGATTACTTCAAAATCAACGTTCTGTAAAAGCTGAGCTAAAAAAATTAGATGATGAATGGAGTCATCTTTCCTTAGACCGTTTAGATTTTATTAAAATGGATATTGAAGGGAGCGAGTTAAAAGCACTTCAAGGTGGGCGTGCAACCATCACGCGTTTTCGTCCGCTTGTTATGCTAGAAGTAAGTGAGGTAACATATCGGGCTGCCGGCTATTCACTTGAAGATGTAGCTGAATTCTTTACTGCCCTTAACTATCTTCCTTTTGTCGTTAATAAAATGGGGAAGTTAGTTTCAAGTTCTACGATGCCATCTTTCGGCAATGTCATTTTTGTGCCGCAATAGAATTAAGCCATGAGAATACTTCTGCTTACACCCTGGTATCCAAGCGAAAAAAATCCTGGTGCGGGTGTGTTTATCAAAAGTCAGGCGAAAGCATTGAGTGCGCATCATACAGTTTCAGTTATTTCATCTGTAGTAGACTACACGAACTTCGCGTTTTCTTCTATTTCATTGCAAGAAGATTTAGATCAGGATATTCACGAATATCGAATCGTAGTAAAAAAATCGTTTCCAATTTTTAATCAACTTAACTACTTATGGTTGCTGATACATACTAGTTTGAAAATCGCTAGGGAATTTCGACCAGAGATAATTCATGCCCATGTCGGTTATCCATCGGCCTTTTGGGCGTGGAGTTTGTCGGTGATTCTTAAAGTTCCTTTTGTGCTGACGGAACATACCAGACCGTCTAATAATTTCAGAAGTTTCATTCATAAATGGTTAACCATTTTCGGAATGAAACGCGCTTCTGTGTTAGTGGCTGTCAGTAGAATGCTGGCTAATGAAGTGAAACATTTTGTAAAACGGGATGTTTCTGTTGTACCCAACATCGTAGAAACGGAACGGTTTGATGTAGCACCCTATACTGAATCAAAAATTACTCAAATTGGTTTTTTAGGGACGCTCAATCAGCCGGTGAAGGGTCTGGATATCCTTTTGAGAGCGGTGGTTGATTTGAAGACTAATTTTGTATTGCACGTTGGGGGGAGTGGCAAGTTGCTACAATCTTACGAAGCGCTCGCTACAGAATTAGGCATTGAGCAAAAATGTATTTTTTACGGATTTGTTTTGCCGAAGGAAGTGCCGGCATTTATGTCGCGACTTCATTTCTTCGTGTGCTCCAGCCGTTCAGAAACGTTTTGTGTGGCATTGGCAGAAGCGATGGCAGCGGGACGACCAGTTGTTTCTACACGTTGTGGTGGTCCGGAAGAATTAGTCGATGAAAGCAATGGGATGTTAGTAAATGTAGAGGATGTTACAGCTCTGCAGCACGGTATCGAACAAATGATATTGAATTATAAGAATTATAACTCAACCAGTATAAGTAGATCGGTTAACGAACGATTTTCGGAAGCAAGCTTTTTGCTAAGGATAGAAGCAGTTTATTCGAATGTTAAATCAATAGGGGCCAAGTAAAGAACCAATTATTTCTTCTAGTTTTTCCTTATTTCTTTCAGCGGTCAATTCTATCGCAGCTTTTTCAGCATTCAGTTTTAAACCATTTAGCCTTTCAGTCGTGAGGGTGGATAATTTATCAGCTAAAGCCTTTGCGGTAAAATTCTCTGCCACAACTCCTATGTCATAGTGGTTTACGATTTCGGCCATTTCGGGTGTCGGGCCAATGGCGATCGCTAAACGAGCCTGGATAAAGTCAAATAATTTATTTGGAAGCGTATTCGCATAATTGAAATTGACAGGAGGTAAGAGAAAGACACCGATGTCATACTGATTGAGAAAGGAGACCAGTTCATTGCTTCTTAATGGTGATAAGAAACGAATACGATCATCATTTGCAGCTAGTTGCTTTAGCGTGTTAATGTAGTTTGACGTCTTGGCAGACGCAAGTTGTGGTACGATCAACATGAGATCGAGAGTAAACCGATCATCGAGATATGTCATCATCTCAATCATCAATTCTAATTTTCTAGAAGGGGTCGACCCGCCATGATGGATAAGCCTGACCTTACGATCAACTATTTTTGAGGGCTTAATATCAGAATACCAGGTAGCGTTTGTAATAATAGTAGGTCTTACACCAAAATTCTTTTCGTACTCGTTAGCTAATCCTTTCCCAACGGTAATCATAGCGTCTACTTGTGGGATATATTTTTTGCACAGGTGGATATTAAATGGCTGAAAAAATATGCGCCAGGTCAATCGATCTTCAAAGTGACGTGGGGCGTATTCATGCGCATCAAAAATTATTTTCGCATTCGTTTTTAAGCTGAATGCGAAGGGTAAGCTCTCTACATCGTTAGCTATGATTAGGTCAAACATCTTTTGTCGAAGCGCTTCCTCTATTGAACTAAGTTGGTAAAGTAGGCTGTAGGCCTTGCCGTGCCAACGGGTGAGTAGAAAGAATGACGAGAACAGCTTATGGGCAAAAGTGAACTTTGTCTTTGTGATTGGGATTAGTTCATACCCTTTGTTTTCTTGGCCACCATAGGCTGCAACTGTAACGAGATAATTGTCTTTAATAAAATCAACCTGTCGCGAGACGCGTGCGTCATGATTCAAATCACTAAAGCTGATGACTAGTATTCTCTTCATTTTGCCTTTAGTCTTTTCGGATTCTCTGTCACGAACGATTCCCAAGATTTTGTTTTGCTTTTCGTAACTCCATTTTGATAATAATGGCAAACTGCAACAGCGAGTGCATCGGTCGCATCGAGTAGCTTGGGAAGTTCCTTGATCCCAAAAATCTGCATCAGCATTCTAGCTACTTGCTCTTTACTGGCATTTCCATTGCCGGTAACAGATTGCTTTACTTTTTTCGGAGCGTATTCAGTAATGGGTACTTCCCGATAAAGGGCCGCTGCCATGGCCACACCTTGGGCTCGTCCTAGTTTTAGCATTGATTGAATGTTTTTTCCAAAAAAGGGAGCCTCCAAAGCTACTTCATCTGGGTGATACTCATCAACAAGTGCCAAGACCCTGTCAAAAATCTTTTTCAACTTCATTTCGTGAGCTCCAAATTTTCCCATATTGATCACCCCAAACTGGATCAGGCTTAACTTGCTGCCTTTTAAAAGAATTAATCCATAGCCCATCACGTTCGTGCCGGGGTCGAGACCTAAAATGATCCGCTCCTTTTCGGAGCGCAGGTTCTCTTTGATGGGTTTTTTCTCCATTTTGCATGGCAAGTTATATGGAATATTGATTTCTATGTTCCTTTTCGGCATAAGAATGTAGAAGCAGGAGTTAGAATTTAGAAGCACATCTGATTATAAACCCAATGTTGCTTTGATGTAATGAAATTCTGACTTCTACATTCTGACTTTTTTATTCTATTTAATTCGGAGTCTAACTATGACTGTTTTCTTTTTTGTAGTGTTTGGAGTTTATTTTTCGATTGTCATTGGACTGATCGTAGGCTGGCAATTTTTGCTGGAAGGATCGGGGAAGAAGGCTCAACCCAATAGAAATGTCAGACTTTCTGTCATCGTACCTTACCGAAATGAGGCAGCAAACCTTTCGCAACTCTTACTTTCTTTAAGTGAACAGGAATATCCAAAAGAATGTGTGGAGTTTGTGCTGGTTAATGACCACTCGACTGATCAATCTGAAAAGATAGTCGAAGAATTTGCCCAAAAACACTCCAACATAAAATTGGATAGATTGCCGCAAGACCAGTTTGGTAAAAAACGAGCTATCGCATTGGGAGTTACATTGGCAACCAACGAAGTTATTGTAACCACCGATGCAGACTGTTCATTTTCTGCTCGATGGCTGTCGTGCATCAATGAAATTTTTCATTCGGAAGATTGCGTGATGGCAATCGGTGCGGTTAGGATGGAGTCTGGATCAAAATTCTTTTCACAATTACAATCACTGGAGTTCGCAAGCCTGATTGGCTCAGCCGGAGCTACACTTTTTTATTCATACCCCACGATGTGCAACGGTGCAAATCTGGCATTTCGCAAATCTGTTTTTGCAGAAGTAAAAGGTTTTGAAGGTAATTGGGAAATTCCTTCTGGCGATGATGAATTCTTGTTGCGAAAGATACATTCAAAATACCCTGGCGGAATTCGGTTTTTGACTGACCGACTCAGCGTGGTGTCGACTAAGCCACTATTGTCGCTAAGCGATTTTTTACAACAGCGAGTGCGATGGGCAGGCAAGTGGCGTTTTAATACTTCACCGATTTCAAAAACGTTGGCTGTATTTATCTTTTTTTTTCAAGCAAGCTACATTGGGCTCAGCCTCGCAACATTGGTGGGTTGGATACCCGTCAAGTCAAGTATGTTTCTTTTGGCCTTAAAATTTCTGTTTGAGTTTGTTTTCCTTTACCAAGTGTCTGTTTTCTTAAACAATAAATGGCGCTGGCTGGCTTTTTTTGTTTTACAAATGGTTTATCCTCTTTACGTAGTTTGGGTTGCTTTACTTGCTCAACATCAATCTTTTAGGTGGAAAGATCGAATAACGAAGAGCAAGCATTCTGGGTAAGTAGGGAATTGCTATTTTTACACAATTGTGTAACATGTCGGAAAGCAAACTAAAGAAGTTAATCGAGAAAAAGGAGCTGGAACTCAACGCGTTGTTGGAGATCACGCAATCGATCAATAGCAATGTACCGGAAGACTCTCTGTACAAGATCTTCAATTTTACGTTGCGTTCAAATCTGGAGATCAAGAAACTGGCATTGTTTGTTTTTGATGAGGCGTGGGCCTGTAAGGTCAATTTTGGTACCGAAAAGAGTTTTCTCAAACAGCGACTGGACGATCATTTCAAAATGATCAAACGGATTCATCAGCTCAGTGAGTTTGAGCAATGTGCCTTTCACGAGTTCGATATGGTTATTCCCGTTTCTCATAAAAACGAAACATTGGCACTCGTGTTTGTAGGAGGACTGAATCACAATGGTGAAACGAACCAGCCTGATGATGGATTAAAGTTTATTCAGGCCTTAACGAACATCATCATTGTTGCGATAGAAAATAAAAAGCTGGCGCGTAAACAACTTCTTCAAGAGGCTTTTCGAAAAGAGTTGGAGATTGCCAGCGATGTGCAACAATTTCTTTTCCCAAAGAAGTTACCGAATACAGAGCATCTTAAAATCGAAGCGAGTTATCTTCCGCATGATATTATCGGGGGTGATTATTACGATTATATTCCGATTAATAAGAATCAGTTTTTAATTTGTGTAGCAGATGTCAGCGGTAAGGGGATACCAGCGGCCTTAATGATGTCTAATTTTCAAGCTTCACTTCGTACGCTGTTGCGCCAGACACCCAACCTGACGGAAATCGTTGAAGCGCTCAATTTTCAAGTGCTGGATAATACCAAGGGAGAAAAATTCATTACTTTCTTTGGAGCCATCTACGACATTAACCTGCGCACGATGGTGTATGTTAATGCCGGTCACAATCCGCCCCTACTTTACGATCGCAAGAACGGCATCCGCCTATTAGAAGAGGGTTCTACCGTGTTGGGTGCGATGCATCCGCTACCATTTATACATGAAGGGTTCATCACTGATTTGAGCGAGTTTACGTTGCTTGCCTATACAGATGGTTTGACAGAAACCGTTAATGAATTAGAGCAAGAATTCGGCCCGGAAGCTTTGCGCGACTATTTCACAAAAAACCATTTCAAGGATTTGAAAACCATCCATCAGGATATCATTGTCACCCTCGATGGCTTCAAGGGAAAAAATGGATATCGGGATGACATCACTTTGTTAACCTGTCGTGTCGAGTAAGTCATGAATCGAAAGCAAATGAAGTTAGAACCGGAACAAGGGGAAAAGCCAAGGGAGCTTGTTGATGAAAGGATAATAGCAGACAAATCTCAAATCTCAAATCTCAAATCTCAAATCTCAAATCTTAAATCTTAAATCTTAATTCCCTGTGTTTCGCACACCGTTTATACTGCCGCTTTTTTTCCCGGCTCTGACATGGCGAGTGAACACGATTGAAAAAGAATTGTTTCTCACTTTTGATGACGGCCCTATTCCGGGGCCAACTGAATTTGTGCTGGAGACATTGAAAAAATTTGATGCAAAGGCAACTTTTTTTTGTATTGGTGATAATATTAAGAAGTATCCCGAAATAGCGAGACGAATTGTAGCTGACAACCATCAGATTGCTAATCATACGTTCAACCACCTGAAGGGCTGGGGCACCTCTACGGAGAAATATGTTTCCAATGTAGCGCTATGCCAAAAGGAAATTGACAATTTGTTACCAGGAAGTGATGAGCAAGTCGTTGAAGATGGGGGGTTGAAGAAAAGTTTATTTCGCCCACCTTATGGTAGGATCAGATCGAAACAGATCAACGCGCTAACAAAACAGCATAGAATTGTGATGTGGGATGTTCTCACTTCCGACTATTCTCAATCACTTTCCCCGGGAGATTGTTTGCGCGGAACAATCAGCGCTGCTCGACCTGGGTCTATCATTGTTTTTCATGACAGCCTCAAGGCACAAAGCAATATGACGTACGCATTGCCTAGATGTATCGAACATTTTTCGAATCTTGGGTATCAGTTCAAAGCATTGCCAAATTCATCATTTTGAGAAAGTCTTTTTCAGTACTGGTTACTCCACTTGACTGGGGGCTTGGCCACGCCACTCGGTGTATACCTATTATTCGAGACTTTCTTCAGCGGGACTGGAACGTGTTAATTGCCACGAGTGGTGGAGCAATGCAATTGCTCAAACTAGAGTTTCCGCAGTTAACTTTCCTTGAGATCGCGTCCTACCAACCCGAATATGCAACAAACAGTAGACTATTACCCAAGCTATTACTTCAGTCTTTTAAGTTCGTTTCTGCCATTCGAAAAGAGCATCGCCAGCTAAACCAAATCCTTCGCGAATACCCGGTTGATTTGATCATCTCAGATAATCGGTTTGGTTGTTACTCCCAAAATGTCAAAAGCATTTTTGTGACCCATCAAATCAATTTTGTTTTTCGGCCCCCATTTAAGTGGGCGTCTCGACTCTTCAGTTTTTGGAACCAGCGAAAGATCAAACGATTCAACGAATGTTGGGTGCCTGATTTTCCTGATCGTTCATTTTCTGGCGATCTCTCCGCAACCAATGATTTGTCGGTCGTTTTTGTGGGGCCGCTTTCTCGCTTTCACAAACCCACTCAACCCATTGAGTTCGAGTACGATTTACTTGTTCTGCTGTCCGGCCCAGAGCCGCAACGAACGATCCTGGAGGTGTTGATTACACAACAGTTGACAAAACTTGATTTAAAAGTGATGTTTGTTTTAGGAAACCCCCATGCCGGGGATTCGGTTGTTTCAAAGGGGCAAGTAAGTAGGGTGGGGCATCTGAAAGAGGCAGAGCTGAAGTGTATCATTGAGGAATCTCGCTTTGTCGTTTGCCGGTCTGGCTACAGTTCCATACTAGATCTCGCTGCATTGCAAAAGAGAAATCTAATAATGATTCCCACTCCAGGGCAACCGGAACAAGAATATCTGGCAGAATTCTTACTTCATAAGAACTGGGTCTATACCGTATCTCAAAAGGATTTTGATCTTGCAATGGCAATCGATCAATCGGTTGGCTTTCTTGGACTAAATTGCGGTGAAGTTGAGGGAGGTTTACTCCATTCAGCAATCAATCGCTTGGAAAGTTCATCTAACACGAAATGAAGAAGCTCTTTAACTCATTCAAGTTTGCATTTCAGGGTTTTTGGCTTGCTTGCAAAGAGCAGCCTAATTTGCGGATTCATTTATTAGTTTCGTTTTTGGTAGTTTCGTTGGCCTTCTATTTTGATGTTACCAAGGTTGAATGGTGTATTCTATTGTTGTGTATTGGATTGGTCATTTCATTGGAGTTATTGAATTCGGCAATCGAGGGCTTCGTGAATCTGGTAAGCCCCGAGCGACAGCCAAAAGCTGGGAACATTAAAGATATCGCTGCAGCGGCAGTTTTGGTGGCCGCCATTATTTCTAGCATCGTTGGCCTTCTTATTTTTTCCAGTTATCTTTTCTGAATATGGCCAATTATTGGATCGACACACACGCGCATCTCTACAAAGAAGAATTTCAACTAGACAAGGTTGACACGCTGGCGCGCAGTCTGCAAGCCGGAGTAGCTCGTGTTTATATGCCCAATATTGATCATACGTCCATTGATGAGATGATGGAGTTAGAGGCAAGAAATCCAAAAACGTGCATACCCATGATGGGGCTTCACCCATGTTCGGTAAAAAAAGACTTTGAAAAAGAACTATATCAAGTAGAGGCATGGCTGGCAAAACGAAGATTTGCAGCAGTTGGTGAAATGGGGACTGATTTATATTGGGACAAAACATTTTGGGACCAACAAAAAGAAGCGTTTTTGATTCAGGTTGAGTGGGCCAAGAAATATGAACTTCCAATCGTTATCCACTGCCGAGAATCTTTACAGGAGACGATTGATTTGTTGGAGCCACATCTAGATGGAAAAATTACAGGTGTATTTCATTGTTTTTCAGGAACGACTGAGCAAGCGAAGCGAATTGTAGAAATGGGGTTCTATGTTGGGCTGGGAGGGGTCGTTACATTTAAAAAGAGTGGATTGGAGGATATCATTCCAAATATAGATTTAGAGAATATTGTGTTGGAAACAGACTGCCCTTATCTGGCGCCCGTTCCTCATCGAGGCAAACGAAATGAACCCGCGTACATCCCGCTCATCGCGCAAAGAGTGGCCGAGCTAAAAAAGATCACACTAGAAGAACTTTCCTATATCACGGTTTCCAATTCAAAGAAACTTTTTAACGACAGTTATGAGCTATCAGATTATTAATATCAATACAGCAGCGCCTGATCAAGCCAAGTCCAAGGTGCTTATTATTTATACAGGTGGCACATTTGGTATGGCCTATGATGCAAGAGGCGTTTTGATTCCATTTGACTTTTCTTTGATCCTACATCACTTGCCCGCTCTTCGGAGCTTGCAACTTGACTTGACGGTAATCTCATTTGATCAGCCGATCGATTCGTCTAATATAGGGCCCACTCACTGGAAGGAGATTGGGCAAATCATTTTTGATCATTATGCCGATCAAGATGGCTTTGTTGTTTTGCATGGTACCGATACCATGTCCTTTACAGCATCCGCTCTCAGTTTTATGCTGCAGGGTTTAAGTAAGCCCGTTGTTTTTACGGGCGCACAACTTCCGATCAGCGAACCGAGGTCAGATGCGAGAGAAAATTTAATTACGGCTCTGGAGATTGCATCGGCCAGGACAAAAGAGGGAAAGGCCATGGTTCCTGAAGTATGTTTGTATTTTGACAGCGCCTTATTGAGGGGAAATCGATCTAGAAAAGTAGAGAGTATGCATTTTGATGCATTTCAATCTGAAAACTATCCCGCTTTGGCAAAGGCTGGTGTTGCCATTGATTACAATGACGCAGCGATTCACAAAGTTTCTGTTCCAAAAGCACTTAAGTTGAGGACGCGGTTTGACACAGGTATCGCCATCTTAAAATTGTTCCCCGGAATTCCAAATGACACCATTGAAGCTATTCTTTCTACAAAGGGCTTGCGAGCGCTGATTATTGAAACATTCGGTTCTGGCAATGCGCCTTCTTCGGCTTGGTTTCGGCAGGCTTTGAAGACTAGAATTGAGCAGGGCCTTTTTGTTGTTAATATTTCGCAATGCCCGGGCGGCATGGTGGAGCAAGGAAGGTACGAAACAGGCAAATGGTTGGAGGAGATTGGTGTTATCAGCGGACGCGACATGACCACCGAAGCAGCTGTAACAAAACTAATGATTTTGATTGGAGAGCAGGGGGCAGAGAAAGCAAAAGAATTGATAGGTAAGCCGTTAGCTGGGGAAATGAGCGAGCACTAACCAATCAATTGAAAAACCCTCCTTCGTTGAAGCTATGGAGATTAACCCTCCTATGCTAAGGCTACGTAGATTAACCCTCCTATTCTGAAGCTATGGAGATTAACTCTCCTACGCTAAAGGTATGGAGATTAACCCTCCTACGCTGAAGCTAAAGAGATTAACTCTCCTATTCTAAAGCTATGGAGATAAACCCTCCTACGCTAAAGCTACGGAGGGTGAAGCGGAGAGGGAGGGATTCGACTTGCCCTCCGTAGCTTTAGCGAAGGAGGATCGGTCAAATAGTTATTAATTGGGCAGCAGTTGACTAATAAAATGCTTGTTTCTAAAAGCAATCCCGGACCCAGACTTCAGGTATTTTTCAAAGGCAAAAGCATCTTCCTTGCTCTTGAAGGCGCAATAAAAGACTAACTCAACTGGAAGCCTAGTTTTAGTATATTCGACATAACCCTGAAGATGCCTCGCCAAACGTGCATCGATGTCGTTGGTGCATCCTGTGTAAATGGTGCCGTCTACACATTTAAGAATATAAACGAATTGCATACTAAAAAACCATCCTTTGACTTTGGTATGGAGGTTAACCCTCCTACGCTGAAGCTGCGGAGGGTAAAGCGGAGAGGGAGGGATTCGAACCCTCGTTACCTTGCGGTAAACACGCTTTCCAAGCGTGCTCGATCGGCCACTCTGACACCTCTCCGTAAAAGGCTGCAAAGAAATAGATTAATAACTACCTATCCAAGATCGAAATGTGAATAAGCCAAATGCGATTCTGTATCTGAAATCTTTTAGTGTCCTGATATAGCAAATAAATAAACGCAGTAGAAAAAGTATCAATTCAACGTGACTTTTTCGATAAAAAAGTATTGTAATGCTCGAAAGCAGAAAATAAGTGCAAAGAATTTGAGTTTTTTTTCAAAAATCTTGTTGGGAAATCGGCAAAACCTTTAATTTTGGCCACTTCAAGTTTTATCCATAAACCTTAAACCATGAAAAAATTAGTCACAATTATTGCTTTCATCGGAGTGCTAGCATTTGGCGCTTCCAAATCGTTTGCCCAGGACGCGGCAGACACCACCAAAGCAGCCACTGAGGCAGCACCTGTTGAATCAACCGTTACAGAAGTAGCTTCATCAGAGGCTGCGCCAGCGGAAGAACAATCATTTCACCAAGCGCTTAAAGATAAATTCATTGAAGGAGGTCCTCCATTCATGTGGCCTATCTTGATCACTTTCATTATTGGTCTAGCGATTGCTATTGAAAGAATCATCACATTGAATTTGGCTACCACCAATACAAAGAAATTGCTTGTTCAGATAGAAGACGCCCTCGCAAAAGGCGGTGTGGAAGCAGCAAAGGATGTAACAAAAAATACGAGAGGTCCTGTGGCGTCTATTTTTACACAAGGTTTAATGCGTTCAAGTGAAGGCGTTGATATGGTTGAGAAATCAATCGTGTCATACGGTGGCGTTGAAATGGGTCGCTTAGAGTCTGGTTTGATTTGGATTTCTTTGTGTATCTCACTTGGGCCTATGCTTGGTTTCTTTGGAACGGTAATCGGGATGGTGGGTGCATTTGATGCGATCGAAGCTGCCGGTGATATCTCTCCTCAAGTTGTAGCAGGTGGTATGAAAGTAGCGTTGATTACAACTGTCGGTGGACTCATTGTGGGTATGGTTCTTCAAGTACTTTACAACTATTGCGTTTCAAAAATCGACAGCTTAGTGAACAAGATGGAAGATGCTTCAATATCTTTGATTGATATTTTGGTTAAGCACAAGTTGTCTAAATAACAATTGATATGGAAGAATCTGCACCTTTAATCGAAACGCTTGTTTCGCCAGGTTTAATTATATGCTACATCTTTTTTGGCGTAGCATTAGTAGCAAGTATAGGTATGCCGTTGGTCAATGCCATTAAGAATCCAGCTGGATTAATGAAGGCACTGATTGGCGTTGTCGGGTTGGTCGTTATTTTCGCGGTATCTTATGGTATTTCTGGATCAGAGGTGACTGCAAAGGCCGTATCATATGGAGTTGATGCAAGTAGCACTAGACTAATTGGGGCGGGAATGATTACTTTTTATATCTTTCTTATCTGCTCTATGGTTTTGGCTATTTATTCTTTGGTGAAGGATATTATCACAGGTTAAATTAGATTCAATGGCAAGAGCGACCCCCGAAATACCGAATGCTTCCATGGCAGATATTGCATTCTTGTTGTTGACCTTTTTCTTGGTTACGACAACAATCAATAACGACCGGGGTTTAAGTATCGGTTTGCCTCCGCCACCCGATCCTAATCAGGATGTAGAGGTGAAAATGCAGGAGAAAAATATCTTCAAGATTCAGGTGAATTCCACGGACGCTCTTCTAATTGAAGGCGAGCCAATGGAAGACGTAAGTGGCTTGAAAGATATGATTAAGAAGTTTGTTACGAACAAAGGCGTTGACCCGGCCAGTTCCGAAAGCCCTGAAAAGGCGATTGTATCATTTAAAACTGACCGCGGTACCAGTCATAAGCGATTCGTAGAAATTTTGGATATTGTTCAAGGTGCTTATTATGATATATATGCCGAACAGGCAGGTGTCACTAATAAGGAGTTCAGAGAGGCCGCCTCGGCCTTGGCTGACCCTGAAAAGAAAGCCATTTACGAACGTGGTAAGAAAGATATTCCGATGAATATCTCAATTGCCGAGCCGACTAAAGTAGGTAACTAAACGAACGAACTATGTCAAAATTTAAGAAGAAAGCAGAAGTGAAGCAGGAAATCCCTACTTCTTCTATGCCAGATGTGGTGTTCATGTTGTTGTTCTTTTTCATGGTAACAACACAGCTTAGAAAAACATCTATTGAGGTGAAGCAACAAATTCCCAGAGCGGGTCAACTTAGAAAATTGGAACGGAAAACATTGGTAACCAATTTGTACATCGGAGAGCCAACCAAGGCGGTTTATGGAAAGGAGCCTAAAATTCAGGCCAACGATGTATTTATCGACACGAATGACATTATTCGTTGGGTAAACGAAGAGAAAAGTAAATTGGCTGAGTTTGAACGCGATCAGTTAACTATTTCCCTGAAGGTAGATAAAGACACCAAGCGTGGTATCATCGCTGATGTTGAGACTGAGTTGAGAAAAGGAAATGCGAGAAAAATCCTTTACACTGCTTTAGATAATGCGGATCCAAAGAAGAACTAGAGAATAGTAGCTAAAAAGCAAAAGCCTTCCACTTATCATGGAAGGCTTTTTAATTTATTTGAAACCGAATGGAGCTGCCTTTGAATAACCGAAAGATAATTCGCGCTTGGTGCACATACGACTGGGCCAATTCCGTTTATTCGTTGGTTATAACTTCTGCTATTTTTCCAATTTACTACCAGGCAGTCACTACAACGGGCGAAAATGATCAAGTTCTTTTTGCAGGGTTTACCGTGACGAATTCCGTCCTGTATTCTTTTGCACTATCATTCTCCTTTTTGGTCATTTCGCCATTGTTGCCATTGCTTTCTGGTGTGGCAGACTATGCTGGCAACAAGAAATCATTTATGAAATTCTTCTGCTATTTGGGAGGGCTTGCCTGCATGGGTATGTATTTCTTCACGTCCAGTTCATTGGAGTGGGGTATTCTATGTGTGATTTTGGCGAGCATTGGGTATTCAGGTAGTCTTGTTTTTTATGATGCCTATTTACCCGAAATCGCCAGCAGTGATCAATTAGACAAGGTCAGCGCTAAAGGTTATTCGTGGGGCTACTATGGGGGTGTTGTTTTGTTGATCTTGAATTTAGTGCTGATTCAAAATTTTGAACTATTTGGGTTTTCTTCGCAGGGAATAGCAACACGTTTTTCCTTTTTATTAGTTGGCATATGGTGGATTGGGTTTGCGCAAATACCTTTTGCCATTTTACCAGACAACCTATACAAGAAAGATATTCGTCAAGCGAAGTGGGCGAAAGGCTACGAAGAACTTGTTAAAGTTTGGCATAGTTTGAAGAGCAACCCTAATTTGAAGAGGTATATTTTGGCCTACTTCTTTTTCAATATGGGGGTGCAGACGGTCATGTACATGGCCGCAACTTTTGGGTCAAAGGAACTAAAGCTTCCCGACTTTAAATTGATTGCCACTGTTTTGATCATTCAATTGGTTGCCTCATTGGGTGCCTTTGTATTCGCGAGACTCTCTGGAAAGTGGGGCAATAAAAGTACTTTGATGGTCATGATCAGTATTTGGATCTTGATTTGCCTGGCTGCTTATCTGGTAACGAGTGAGTATGAATTCTATGCACTTGCTACCGCAGTGGGAGTGGTCATGGGGGGAATACAATCACTATCAAGAGCTACCTATGCCAAGTTGATACCGAAGAACTCCATCGACCACGCTTCGTACTTTAGTTTTTTCGATGTGGCATTTAATCTTTCGATTGTCGTTGGAACGTTTAGCTACGGACTAGTGGAACAATTGACAGGAAGTATGCGCAATAGTACGCTTGCTATCGGAGGATTTTTTGTAATAGGCTTGGTCTTGTTGCGAAATGTCAACGCCACTTCAATCAGCGAGAACAAATGATTGCGACACACGGATTGACTTATCGGTATCATTCCAAGAAAGGAGTTCTATCCAATGAAATTGTATTTCCTGACCTTGCCGTGGAGCGCGGGGAGTCTTTTCTTTTACTTGGGAACTCCGGTTCTGGGAAGACAACCTTATTACACTTGCTGGGTGGGTTACTTAGACCGCTGAGTGGAAAAATCGAAATTGAAAAGATTGACATAGCTTCACTGTCAGAAACTGAACTCGATCGAATGAGAGGTCGACAAATTGGGTTCGTGTTTCAACGAAACCATTTGATCAGTGCACTGACTGTGAAGAATAATTTGTTAATGGCGCCATTTCTGGCAGGGGAGAAGCAGCATGAGGAAAGAGTTGATCTGGTATTAGATGAATTAGGGTTAGGAGAGAAGAAGAATGCCATGATCTTCGAATTAAGTCAGGGACAAGCACAGCGTGTTGCGATTGCAAGGGCAATCATCAATAAACCTTCGTTGATTTTGGCAGACGAACCTACCTCTGCGCTAGACGATAAAAATTGTGACCAGGTGATTGAACTCTTGAATAAGGTGGCTATGGAGAACAATGCAGCGTTGATTGTTGCCACCCATGATCACCGCTTAAAAAGTCGATTAAAGAATCAGATTACTTTGTAGATCCAAGAAAATAAGAAGGCCACCAAAAAAGATGTCTATTCAGTTACTTATTTGGAATTATTTCAAGGCAAAGAAACTCAATACGGGATTGAATATTCTGTTGTTATCGCTGGGTATTGCGATGATCACCCTAGTGATCTTGTTCAATAATCAGTTGGAGGAAAAAATGACCAACAATTCTAAAGGGATTGATTTGGTTGTAGGCGCAAAAGGGAGTCCGCTACAACTCATACTCTGTTCGGTCTTTCATGTAGATTTTCCTACCGGAAATATCAAGCTTAAAGAGGCAGATCGGTTGGCTAAACACCGGCTGGTCAAATATGCTATTCCTCTCGCTTTGGGGGATAGCTATCAAGGCTTTCGTGTGTTGGGAACAAATCGTGCCTATTCATCACTTTACCAAGCCGAGCTTGCTTCGGGGGACTGGTGGGAAAAAGACCTCGAGGTGACCCTTGGGTCTGCCGTAGCGCAATTGACAAAATTGAAATTGGGAGACCGATTTGAAAGCGCACATGGATTAACCATAGATGGTCATGCACACGATGAGAATAAATATGTGGTTAAGGGAATTCTAAAACAATCAGGTACAGTGATCGATAATTTGATCTTGACTACGATCAGCAGCGTGTGGAAAGTACATGCCGAAACGAGTTCAGATAGTACGATGCAACAGCTACCCACTTCTCCTTCCCTTTTAGTCTCTTCTGTAGAAGCTAGCGATAGTGTAAGAGAAATTACCTCGTTGTTAATAAAGTATAAGAACCCCATTGCCGCTATTCAACTTCCCCGATTTATTAATACACAAACCAGTATGCAGGCGGCCTCTCCGGCTTTTGAAATGGCCAGGTTATTTACATTGTTGGGTGTGGGTGCCGATGCATTGATGGGATTTGCTTATGTGTTAATATTTATTTCCGGGCTAAGTATTTTTATTGCCTTGTACAACTCATTAAAAGAAAGGAGGTATGACATGGCGATCATGCGAAGTATGGGGGCAAGTCGTGGTTTGCTTTTTAAAACCATTATTTTAGAAGGCAGCATTCTTACATTTATTGGAGCTAGCGTGGGTATACTATTAGGACATGTTGTGCTTGGTTTTTTTGTTTTTGTCATGGAGGAGGGGCAAAAGATGGGCCTGAGTGCTGGTGTATTTTACCTTGAAGAAGGGGTTATTCTGGCAGGGAGCGTTGTCTTGGGAATCATTTGTTCATTGCTGCCGGCTATTCAAGCTTACCGCGTAAATATTCATAATGTGCTTGCCGGTAACTAAATTTACAAAATGAAAAATACGTTGATCGCATTCGGCTTGTTACTTTCATCAATATCATTGCATGCGCAAAGCGATGGCTGGGCTTTTTTTGCCAAAACGAAATTTGAAACGAAGTTTAACGAGAAGGCAGCTGAGTATTTTATGATGCCTGTTTTTCCTGCAGAGCTGAAAGCGTTAATTGGTAAAGAGGTTAGCCTTGAGGGGTACTATATGCCCATCGATGTCGAAGGAAATGCCTATATTATTCTTTCGAAATTTCCTTATAGCCAGTGTTTTTTTTGTGGGGGAGCCGGACCAGAAACGATTGCTGAAGTGTACTTTAAGGTCAAGCCTTCCAAATTCGAAGCTGATCAATTCATTCGGGTGAAAGGGAAGGTAAAACTGAATGAAACTGATCTCGAACACGGCAATTTTATTCTCACCGATGCCACGCTCATTGAAAAATAGAGTGTTTATCGAATTGTCCAACGAACTCCAAACAAGGCTCTGATTCCCTGTAGAGGTGCATAGTTATAGGATGTGTCAAAAGTATATCCGTTGGGATTGTTGATCGACACATTTTTGTCAAAAGGATCAAAGGGTCGCAGCAATGGATCTTGAGGGAGAAAATTAAACAAGTTCTTTATTCCTACATAAATTTCTAGGTCTTGATTTATAGGCTTGGTCACTTGTAAATTTACGATACTAAACCATGGAGAAAGTGACGGCCTAAAGTCGTTGGGAACAACAGGCAGGTGCATAGGGCCGGTAATTCTTCCTGTCAAATCAAAAGAGAGGCGAGAAACCGGCAAGGTATAGCTAAGTGAAAAATTCCCTGAGAAACCCGGAGCGTGTAATTGTTGTTGGGTTTTTCCTTCGCCATCAATTTGGAAGACGTCCATCAGGGTAATGCCTGCCAATACTTTAAAACTATTTGATAGACTCATGTCTGCGTTTAGCGTAAGACCGCGTGAGACCGCGTGCCCCGACAAGTTATCATAAATGATTTTTTGTGGGTCACTGATAAAATCACCAATAATTTTGTTTGTAAAGTAAGTGTAGAACAGACTGCCATCAAGATTGAGATAACCACTCTTAAACAAAATGTTTTTCGCGTAGTTAAAATTTACATTCCAAGATCGTTCT
Source organism: Cytophagales bacterium (assembly GCA_020403045.1). Lineage (GTDB taxonomy): Bacteria > Bacteroidota > Bacteroidia > Cytophagales > Cyclobacteriaceae > ELB16-189. The sequence continues at coordinate 17,426 of JADBYK010000106.1, read as the reverse complement.
GGATCTAGATTATTCTTAATGATCACTTGCCTTGCACCTGTGAGCGCTGCGTGTTCTTCTGTAAAAAGGTTGACTACACGGTAACCGCTTCCACCTGTTAGTCTAATTGTGTTGGTAGGATTTGGCGAAATTTTAAAACTGATGCGAGGTGTGAATATGTTACCATGCGCATTGTGATGATCATAACGAGCGCCAGCAAGAATAGAGAATTTTTCATTGAACGTTACTTCGTCCTGAATGAAGAAACCCGGAAGGAATGTAATACCAGGCATATTTTTTCCATCAGCGGAAAGTGTACCCGTTGTGTTATCATCATAGTAGGTATATCGGAGGGGCAGACCGGCCAGCCAGTCATGTTGACCTATTTTTTTATTCCACCTCAACTGTATGAAACTTGTATGTTGATCAGCTAAGTATGAAGTTGTTCCATAATAAGAATCTTGTAAATGATAATTATAGGAGAAATCAATATTCAGATCTTGCCTTCCTTTCAATTGATAATTGCCGATTAACTCTGCACGATTGGTGTAAATGGATTCTCCATAGATTACGTCTGAACCGCGATACGCGGGTGTCCACTGCAGTTCTCCGCCCCACCTGTTTTCATGTACATACCTCGCAGCCAATGAAAAATTTTTGCCTGAGTGACGATAGATACTCCACTTATTAAAAACGGATGCTCGTTGTTGTAAAGTAGCATCTGTGAAATTGTCATTGTTGATGTCCCATTTCTTCCAAAAATTATAATAATTAACACCAACTAATGCTGAAGACTTTTTGACTTTAAATGCGCCCGCAATGTCCGCGTTGTATTCAGCTAACGTAGTGCCATACACATCCATCTTCAGTTTGGGTGATGACTGTGGTTCTTTTGTGATGATATTTATTACGCCTCCAACTGCCTCCGAGCCGTACAACGTGGAAGCTGGCCCTTTTACAACTTCTATCCTTTTTACTAAGCTATTGGGGATGCCGGCTAATCCATATACTGTTGCTAAACTGCTGACGATAGGCATACCATCAATTAAGATCATCGTGTAAGGTCCTTCCAACCCATTGATATGGATATCGCCCGTGTTGCAAACATTGCAATTGATTTGTGGCTGCACACCGTTCACCATGGACAGCGCTTCAAAAATGTTGGGAGTCGGATTTTTCAGGAAAAGGGAGGGAGCATACACCTCTACTGGAATGGGTGAATTCATCTTTGAAACTTCCTTCATCGTTCCTGTGATCACTACTTCTTGAAGCTGTGATGCGTCTTCTAGCAGTTCAATGTCTACTATTATTTTTTCTCCGGCTTTGATGTTTACAGTGAGGGTGCGTGTTTGATAACCGATACAAGTTGCCTGAAGTTTGTATTGACCCGGAGGGATGTCACCCATCGTATAGTCACCCTCTTCGTCTGAAATTGTGACGAACTTGGTATGAAGCAGTACAATATGAGCAAATTCAACCGGATTGTTTTGATGCGCCAGTCGACCAGCAATACTGCCTGTTGCTGTTTGGCAAATGGCGTGCAGGCTGGTAAAATAGAAGATAATGAAGCAAATAGCTTTCATTTTATTATTTAGACTGGCAAATTTAAATAATTAGTCAGCAATAAAATAATATTTAGGCTTACCTAAAAAAAGAAACTGAAAAGGCTATTTTTTCATGATTTTAGGGCATATTATCTGTTCGGAGCTATTTTTGCCTTGCTGAAAAGCATATAGTTTTGCTTTTTCGTGCTCCAATGGTAGCCCAAAGAAAAGGGTAGATCTCGTTTTCCACCGGCTTTGTAAGCCGAGTCAAGGTCGGATTGGTACAATTCAGAGCTAAAACTGGATACCGGCTTAATGTATTCGCCATAGAATTGCCCGGCCCATTCGAGTCTATTTTTAAAATTTTTGTACGGCATTCCGGTATCATCCTGAAACACATGGTTGCTATTCTTAAGAATGATCGTTTTTATTTTTGTGAAAGCTTCTTTGTGCATGAGGTAAGAAGCCGATTTTACGAATGTATTAAACGGTGCCCGTTGTTCGATAAACTTCACAAATGCAGGTCGGTCGTTTAGCCCGGCATTTGAAATACTAATGGAGTAATAATATAAGGTTTTGATTTCGAGTGTAACGCGATCTCTAAAAATCAGTTTTACTCCTGGCGTTTTTTGCCAATGGATTTGACTTCCCTTCACCTCTCTCTCGGTTCCATCTTCGTTTAATGTAAAGAACTTCTGTTCTAACAATTCATGACCAGAACGTTCGATAAAAAAGTAGAGTGGAGGCAATACACCCTTTACTTGTTTCAGGTCGTTTTCCATGTGCGTGGTGATAAAATAGCTTTTGTTGAAAATATCGCGAAGTGAGTTTCCCAGGCTATCCAAAAACTCATCTCGGTTCTTTTCGGAGATTGTATCAAGTGGAACCACCTCACGAATGGGCTCGAGGGCTGCCATTACAAACTCTTTCGAGTGTGGAAAAAGGTAATAGGCATGGAGGAAATCGGGTCCCGAAAAAGGATAGAATAGAGAGAGCGAATCAGCGATGGAAGTGGAAAAGATACTTTTTTCCCAGGCAGCCATTTTACTCAGCCGAGTTTTGAACATTTTGTCCCAGTTCGCATCCATAGAAGTCTGGTATTCTTTCCAATAATTGTCGGCTTGCAGCGTGGTGAATGAATTTTCACTCAGTTGTGGTAGGCCCGCAATAAACCTTGCAGCATTGTCAAGAACGGTATCTTTCACCACCAAATTGACGATTGCTTGGGCGGTGTTGAGTGTATCTGCGGTAATCACTGTGGTGTCAACAATTGCCAGGGAATCAACGGCCGATGTTGCCGAAGTTTCTTTCTTTTCGGTGCAAGCCCAAAATAAAATATTGCTTAGTAAAATCGTAAACAGGTATTTGTTTCTCATCAAAAGGTTTTTTTAGAAATAGCATAATAAATGATCAATCCTGGAACCATTGTAGCCAGTGAGTAAAGGATAATCCAGGGGTCGTTTTCCGTGACATAGTAGATCATCCAACAAGTGCAGATCGTGAAAATAATGGGGGGTATTGGGTAGAAAGGAACGGAATAAACTCTTTTTTCGGCTGTTTGTCTACTTCTAAGAATAAAGATACCCAAAACGGTAGCCATCGAGAATATAGAGAGACTAACAGATATGTATTGTATGATTTCTTTAAAAGAACTAACCATTACTAAGAAAATAGCCCACCCCGCTTGTGTTAAAATGGCAAGGTAGGGCATGTCAAAGCGATTGGTGGTGGCAAATCTTTTTAGCTTGGGGTAGTCGTCACCCATTGCCTCGAGCACTCTGGGTCCGGCAATTGTCATGGCACTTAATGTCGACAATAAGGCAATGCTAAACACGGAAGAAAAAGCCAACCCGATCTTGTCACCAAAGAGTTTATAGGCAACGACATTGCCGATATCATTCTTGCCATTGAGCTCCGAAAAAGTAGCCGAATACAAAAACATGCCATTGAGAGCCAAGTAAACCACGGTAACCGTAAGCGTACCGAATATTAGCGAACGCGGTAGATTCTTGGATGGGTTTTCTAAACTACCTGCAATGTAGGCGGCCGCATTCCACCCTGTATACGCATACACGACAAACACAAGGGACACAGCAAAACTTGCGCTGAGGATTAAATCGGTGTCGCCTGGCTGTGGCCAAAAACTGATACCCGACTTGATCTCATCGGCCACGAAAAAAGGCGCGATGCAGAAGAAGAGAATCAACAAAAGCTTCATGGAGGTAAGGAAGTTCTGTACTGCCCCGCCTGTTTTTACTCCAAACCAGTGTACTGTTGAAACCAAAACGATGGCTACAATGGCAACTAATTTATTGGAGACGCCCAGTAATGTGTGAGAGTATTCACCGATGGCTAAGGCAACTGCAGAAATGGCACCCGCAAAGCCTACTAACAAGCTCATCCACCCACTTACGAACCCAAGAGCCGGATGGAAGATCTTGCCGAGATAGTGATACTCTCCACCAGATTTTTGGAGAGTTGTAGAAATCTCTGCATAGGTAAAAGCACCTGAAAGGGCTACAACACCCCCAACCGCCCACAACACTAAAATGGAAAAACCGGAGGGAATAGAACCCACTTGATAACCCAGTGAAGTAAAAACGCCAGTTCCAATCATGTTAGCAATCACCAGAGTGATGCCTACACTAAGGGTGTACTTCTTTTGATCTGCCATTTATCGAATTACAAGCCAGAAAGATGACTATAAATTGGCAAAACGGCAATTTGATTTTGGTGGGCTCGATTTGTTCGGGGTCTAAAAAAGAAAAACCCTGACATTTCCATCAGGGTTTTTCAGGCTTGGAAGAAATCGTAATTGAATTACATCTTCTTAGGCACTAATACTTTGTTGGTCATGTGAACAACACCATTGTTCACGGCCACATCCGGGTTGGTTACTTCAGCACCACCTACGTAAACTTTACCGTCCTTCAAAGAAACTTTCAACTTCTCACCTTGTAGGGTGGTAAGTTCTTGGCCATCTTTTAAATCAGCAGCTTTTACAGAGCCAGCAACCACGTGGTACTTCAATACATTTTGAAGTTTTGATTTGTTCTCAGCCTTCAAAAGCATGTCTACTGTCGATTGAATCGCAGCAAAAGCATCGTTGGTTGGAGCAAACACTGTGTAAGCTTCTGTTCCTTTGAATACTTCTACCAATTCTCCGGCAGTCAAAGCGGCTACTAAAGTGCTCAGGTTAGGAGTGTTCACAGCAGTTTCAGCAATTGACTTAGGCAGAGCAGCAATAGAATCTGCTACGAATTGCACGCGAGCCGTTGAATCAGCTACGCGGATTGAGTCTTGAGTTGCTTTTTCTTTGGCAGCTTTTCCACCGTCACCACAGCTGGTAACAATAAAAGCGAAAGCAGCGAAAATCGCCACTAAAATGATTGATTTTTGAGTTTTCATAATGTTTTTGGTTTCAGGTCGCAAAAATAGGTTTAGAAATCGACATGTTGAACACGCCAGATAAATAAATGTTTAAGTCTTTATTAAATTATTTTCTAATCGGAAACCGGATTGTCTGTTCGCCATAGAGAGCCCCCTTTAGCCCACGGCTCTGAAGTATGACTTTGGGCGCCCCCGAAGACCAGTCAACCTTGATTAACCCGTACGTTTTTTGAATAACCAGGTCACCAATGCGGTGGCGATTCTTTTCTTCCCATACTTCTGACCAGGTATGGGTAAGTCCACTGGAGGTAAAGTCAACTAGAGGATAGGCAGGCTCGGTTTGCTCCAGTTTAGAGAATTCAGAAATATGACGGTCACCACTAATGATCAGCACATTTTTTTGAGAAGATGCGATAAGGTTTAAAAGACGCTGCCGCGCCAAAGGGAAGTTAGCCCATTTTTCAAATCGGTGATCTTCTGCGATCACTTGAATACTGGAATTAATGATAAACAGCCCCACACCTTTTCCAGTCAATTCATTTTCCAGCCAACGCCACTGCTCTTCACCCAAGATGTCACCCGTTTCGTTGATGCTGTAAGTGGCGATTTGTTTTTTGGCGATCGAATCAAAAATATTCACTTTAAATGTGGTATCGCGAAAACTTCGCGTATCCAGATTAATAACCTTGATCTTTTTATCGGGTGACCCCACCGTTACTGAGTTGTAGACACCCGCGTGGCTCCAAACCGGGTTTGACTTCTCAATACCCAGAAATTCAAGCAAAGGCTTTTTGTTCTCTATTTTTTTTGAAAAAAGTCTGCCCCCATCGTTTGTACCATAGTCATGGTCATCCCAAGTGCCGGTGATCGCACAACTTTTGAGCAACAGCTGGTAATCCGTATTTGATTTTTGTTTGTCGTATCTTCTTTTCAGTCCTGCCGCGCCCTCGCCATCTTTAGCATATACATTGTCACCACCCCATATCCAAAGTGAAGGTTTTTTCGCAATGATTTCTTTCCACATTTCTTGGGGCTTTTCCTCGTTATTGCACGAGCCAAAGGCTATGATCGTTTCGTTGGATGATTGAGCATATGCCAATGAGCAAAAAAAGACCGCGAGGAGACTACCCAAAATTTTCATGTGCCAAAAATAGCGGATAAAACTTCCCGTTCCACAACAAAAGGTTGTGTTTAGGGTTTGATATTGCTACTTTTCACGCTAACGAAACAAAGTAACGGGAAGCCGACACTTTAAAAAGCCATTTCATGAAAACACTACTCGCTCTTATCTGTCTTTTCGAGGCAACTTGTGTGGTTGCTCAGATACCCGATTCCACCTATGTAAAGCAGTTTTACGAAAAAACAGAGGTACAAATTCCGATGAGGGACGGGATAAAGTTATTTACTGCGATATATACACCCAAAGATAAATCGAAGACATACCCGATGTTGATGCAGCGAACATGCTACAGCGTGGAACCTTATGGACCCACCAAATTTGAGAAGTCCCTTGGGCCGTCAAAGTACCTTATGCATGACGGCTATATTTTTGTTTACCAAGATGTGCGAGGCCGCTGGATGAGCGAAGGCGTGTTTGATAATATGACACCAAACATTCCGGGTAACGACCGGAAGAATAAAACAGCTACGGATGAATCCTCAGATATCTGGGATACGATTGATTGGTTGATAAAAAATGTGAAAGGGAATAATGGAAGAGTTGGACAGTGGGGCATTTCCTATCCTGGCTTTTATACGGCTGCGGCTATTCCTGATGCGCATCCAGCCTTAAAGGCATCATCCCCGCAAGCACCCATTTCTGATTTTTTCTTTGACGATTTTCACCATCAGGGTGCTTTCTTACAAAGCTATATTGCAGCCATGGCGGTATTTGGCTATCAGCATGACAAGCCAACCAACAAAAGTTGGTACGATGACAAGATTATGCGCTTCTATGAACAACAGCCAAAAGATGGTTACAATTTTAACTTGGAAATCGGTGCGCTGAAAAACGCTACTGAGAAATATCACAAGGACAATTTCTTTTGGCAGCAAATTATCGATCACCCAAACTATGATGAATTCTGGCAAAAGAGAAACTTGCTTCCTCATCTCACCAACGTAAAACATTCCATTATGACGGTGGGCGGCTGGTTTGATGCCGAAGACTTGTATGGCCCACTAAACATTTACAAAAAAATTGAGAGCAGCAGCCCGTCAACGTACAATACAATTGTGATGGGTCCCTGGAGTCATGGAGATTGGGCTCGCGAGCGCGGCTTCCAGCAGGTGAACCACATTTATTTTGGCGATAGCATTTCTACGTTTTATCAACGCGAAATAGAACGGAAGTTTTTCAGTGCTACTTTAAAGGACGGTGCCCAGCCAAAATTACCCGAAGCATATATGTTCGACTGTGGGTTGAAAGAATGGAAGCAATTTAGTGAGTGGCCACCCAAAGAAATCCAGCCCTTTAAATTGTATTTTGGAGAGAAAGGAAAGTTGTCGATCAATGAACCCACAAAATCGGATGGTGTGTTTGAATACATCAGTGACCCGGCTAAACCAGTGCCTTACACTTCGCAAACAGAAGGGCTTGTTTTTACACCGCGTAGATTTATGAGTGACGACCAACGTGTGGCCGCTAGCAGACCTGATGTCGTTACGTTTCAATCAGAGCCACTCTCAGAAGATGCTACCCTGGCAGGGGAGATCATAGCCAAGTTAAAAGTATCGATGACCGGCACAGATGCCGACTTTATTGTGAAGTTGATTGATGTCTATCCTGACAATACACCAAACGACACAAAGCACAATCCACCTAATATTATCATGGGCGGTTATCAGCAGCTCGTTCGTCACGAAGCATTCAGGGGCAGATTCAGAAATAGCTATGAGAAGCCAGAGCCTTTTAAAGCAAATGAAATTACCGAAGTGAATGTGCCTCTTCAGGATATTCTGCACACGTTTAAAAAAGGGCATCGGGTGATGGTACAAATTCACAGCACTTGGTTTCCTTACATCGATAGAAATCCGCAGAAGTATGTAGATAATATTTACAAAGCCAATGAAGAAGATTTTATTAAGTCTACTATTCGTGTGTATGGATCTTCGGTTGTGGAAATAGGGGGAGGGCAGAAGGCAAAGATTGATGTGAAGAAGTGAGGCGGCATGAGAGTAAAAAATTTGAAGTCAGAATATAGAAGTTAGAATATAGAATCTAGAATGCGAAGACAGCCTATAGTTGGGATTTTAGTATTGATTTGCTCGATGTTCGGTCAACTTGAATTGATCGCTCAGAAGCGTAATTATGATACGCTACCGAATTTACCAGAGCATTATACGAAGCGGCTTGCTGAGTTCCAGAAGCAGCCTATTGTGAAAGGTAAAGTCATCATGCTTGGAAATAGCATTACCGAGGGAGGCAATTGGAAAAAGTTGCTCAAAGATTCAACGGTCATCAATCGGGGGATTTCGGGTGATGTAACTTTTGGGGTAATCAACAGACTTGATGATATTGTTAAGCGACAGCCTTCAAAGGTGTTTCTATTAATTGGAATCAATGACCTATCACGCAAAACACCCGATGAAGTTATTTTAGAGAATCTGTTTTCAATTGTAAGTAAAATTCGGTCGGGTTCACCAAACACTGAAATATTTGTCCAAAGTATTTTGCCTACCAACGAGACATTCAAAAATTTCATTCCCAATTTTAAAGGTAAGGCATCCAACATCCTTACCATCAACACCCAACTTCAGAGGTATGCGGATAAAATGAAGTTCACGTATGTAGATTTGTACGCTAAATTTTTGGACCCCAACGGGCTGATGGACGCCAAGTATGCAACAGATGGTTTGCATCTCAATGAATTGGGTTATCAGCATTGGGTTAGTATTTTGCGCTCAACAAGTAAAACCGGAATAAAATGATAAACGTTAATTTGTCGAAAGCAACCGCCAAGGAAGATGTAATGAAGTCGGTAGAGACTTATTTGAGTGAGGTAGAATTAGTCATTGCTTCGAAAGACTTTTCCCGACCGTGGGGTGGTTTTTTTGTACTTGAAGAGCCTCTAGCAGATCGGTTCATCCAACTCTATTTTCCACATTTAAAAAAAGAAGATCTTACTATTTCCGGTAAACTCAGTCCAAAGATATTAATTGTAGCACCGGGTCAACGGCTATCATGGCAATACCACCACAGACGCGCGGAGATTTGGAAATTGGTGGCGGGTGTCGCAGGAGTTGTCACCAGCGAGACGGACGTAGAAGGACCGTTGCATAAATTTGTAATTGGCGAGATCATTCAACTTAAGCAGGGGCAACGCCATCGCTTAATTGGTCTTCCGGAAGGGTGGGGGATGATTGCCGAAATCTGGAGACACACTGATGCTAAAAATCCCTCGGACGAAAGTGATATTGTTCGGGTGCAGGATGATTTTGGGAGATAGGAAGCGTTTCTTATTTCGAATTATGATCTACGGAACTACGATTTAGGATTTCAGCATTCCTTGGATTCAATATCACAAGCTTGGCCGTCTGACATGTTTTCTGCGCTGATTTCAAGAAGAGCTTTTGCGAAAACTTCGCTCGGTTGTGCCCCTGAAACGCCATATTGATTATTGATAATATAAAATGGAACGCCACTAATGCCTCGCTGGGCGTTTTGCATTTCTGAGGTTGTTACTTCAGTCATTCCTTCGGTAGAGCTGAGGAATGATTTTGTTTTCTCAGGGTCGAGACCCACTTGCGTAGCAATTGAAATAAGGTTTTCCATTTTGGTTAAATCGATGCCTTGTTCAAAGTAGGCTTTCATCAATGCCTCCTTCATTTCGATTTGCTTGTCTTGTTTTTTTGCAAACCATATCAGGCGATGGGCGTTTCGTGTATTGGGTGAAATAACCTGTTTTTCGAAATCAAATTTCAGGCCCTCCTGCGCAGCCACTTCAGTTACGTGATCCACTATTTGTTGGTACTTTGCTTCACCGCCAAATTTTTTTATCAGGTATTGTTTTTGGCTCCGACCTTCGAGTGGTATTTCTGGATTTAATTCGAAGGGGTGGTATTCAAGGGCCACATCAACCTGATCAGCTACCTGTGCAATGGCTCTCTCAAGTCTTCTTTTACCGATGTAACACCATGGGCACACTACATCTGAAACAACATCTATTTTTATTTTTGGTTTTGTCATTGATCTTGCTTTTTCTCTAAGCCAAAAGTAAGACGTTTAGTTCTACCAACTAGTAGATTTTGTCAGGCAACTTAAGGGCATCTCTAAAAACCAAAAAGAGGTGTCTGACTGAGCCTGCTTGCCGGACAGCCAGGCTTGTTGAAGTCGGTTTGGGTTACGAAAAGTGACAACTGGTTTCGACAGGCTCATTCTATACGAGCTAGCTATCTAAGTTGAATGTCATCTTCCATTTTTCTTTTTAATCTCTCTCAATTCTTTAAACCCATTTATCATTCCTAACGCACATTCGCAGGGAGTTGGTTCGCCTTCCCAAATTCCCTCGCACGCTTTTTTAACAAACTCGGGCCGGTTCTTGTCTACCCATTCCTTTGCTTCATGGTAGGCGTCCGGGTCGTTTGACGAGGTTTTTACAGAATGTATTTTTCCCTTTTGAAAAGAGATGTGGAATGTATCGGTCACATTAAAATCAATGGCAAGAGCCGCCATCAAATCATCTTTAACTGTTACGGGAAACAGAATCGTTGAATCATTTTTTTCTAAATGCAGGGACCGATCTATTATTTTGTACTGCGCGCATTCCGCCCATTTTTGATAATATAAAATTTCCGGTTGAGATTACTCAGCACTAGCTAGTAACACCTGCAATGAATCTTGATTGAAAGAATAGAAAGCATCGATAAATTGATTTCCGACAGCAATCTGATTAGCAGGGGTATCTTCTGGGGTAATCGTTTTACAACTGCATAATAATAAAATGAAAAGGCAATAGATACATTTCACTTTTTGAAGAATTTTGGTGCTAACTATTTCTTCTTTTTCTCTTGCAATTCAGCCAATGCTTTTGCGGTGTTTTTATTTTTTGGGTCGATCGCCAATGCCTTTTTATAATTCGTAATGGCTAGTTCTATATCGCCATTTTTTGCAAGGGCTTCTCCATAAGAGTCGTATACATTGGCACTAGATGGATACAATTGCATGTTTACTTTAAAAACTGCCAATGCCAGTTTTAGTTTCCCTTCGTTCATTAAATTATAGCCTTGTTGGTTCAAGTTGCCTTCGTTCACAGCCTCGTCTTTTGCATTAGCAATTAATAAAGCTTGATACCCTTTTAGTGCAGCGTCCACATTGTTTTCCAAAATATATTCATACGGTACTCTTTCATTGGCGCTGAGTTGAGGGTGGTTGAACTCCTGCTTACCATTTTCCACTAGCAGTATATGTAACTGCCCATCTTTTGGATTTTTTTTAAATTGAATGACCTGTTCGCTTTCCCGACTGATGTAACTAGTATCCGAAATTTGAAACAATTCATTGGATGCTCCTCGTAAGGTTTTTTTGAATAGGCGACTGCCCATGTTGTACACTGTGATCAATCCATCACTTGTGTTTTTATAGCGACCAGTGACGACTGAAAATTTCGTAGTATCCATTTCCCACTTTTTATAGATCGGCACATAGTTGCTCCATGAATACGTGTGCGCCACAGACCGTATTAACTCTTCTATAAACTCTGGATGATTTGAGTTGGTAAGTATCACCACTCCATACCCCTTTGTTTTGTGTGCTACCATATCACTAGAGAAGCCTTCGTCCCAGCCACCATGGCCAAAGTAAACGTCATCTTTTCTTTCATTGATAAATAACCCAAGCCCGATAAAATCTGCCACAAAGGGAGTCAACATTTTTTCGGTCATGGCTTTTGACAACACCTCGCCACTATCGCCCAGCATGGTTTTTTGGATATTGATGGCAAAGATCGCCAGGTCTTCTGCTGTTGTCCATAGGCCTGCAGCTGCCATTTCCGGATAAGTGTGGCGCTTGCCTTTAGTCATAGTGCCATCGGGCAAATAGCCGGTTGCAGCCAGTTGGAGTTGTTCCGGTTGAAGGGGTTGATCATATGTGCTATGGTTCATCCGCAGCGGCTCCAACACTTTTTCTTTTAGTATCTCTGGAAATGGTTTACCCTCTACATCTACAAGCATTTGTTGCATGATAGTATAGCCACCGCCTGAATAGCGAAAACTCTCTTCGGGTATTTTGTCTACACGCACTGGAGGGGAGTTGGCGGGAGCGGTGCCGTCTAATACTTGGGTGGTTGTTGGCAGCGGTAAATCAGGACTATAACCGAGGAAACCAGGCACAGTCATTCCGCCTGTGTGACTGAGCAAATGTTTGAGCGTAACTTTTTTGTTTTTGGTAAACTCGTTGTCTGGCAGTTTCCAGGTTTTTAGATACGTATTTACATTTTCATTTAAATCGATTTTGCCTTCTTCTGTCAGCTTAAGAGCTGCATAGGCCGCAACAGGTTTACTGATCGAGCCTGCCTGAAACAATGTTTCTCTAGTAACGGGTTGTTTCGTTTCCTCATCCATCACACCATACGTTCTTGACCATTCTATTTTACCGTTGTTAATCACAGCAATGCTTACCCCGGGTACATGGTAGTGCTTCATCCTTGTTTCGATAGTCCAGGTGGAGTCGCCTTCTAGATAGACTGGATTGATCAACCCGGTTTCTACTTTTTTGATGTTGTCTTCTATCGATTCAGTCTTCTTGCTTGGTGCGCAGAATTGCAGTACAAGCGCCACAAGAATAAATCGTAGTTTTTTCATGGTTAATGAGTTTGATTACTGTGCTTAGCAAGAAATGGAACAATGACTCTAGGAGTTTTCGAATGTAATTAATTCTTTTGACAGGTCAATTGATCTAGTACACATTGTTTTGCCGATTTGGATGCCGTTATGGTACGATGGTCTTAATGACTGGGTAAAAGGCGAAAAAAATGGCTAGTATCACTACCAGCCATCATTGAATGAAACGGCTCAACAAAAAGTCAAACTTTTAATGCGTTTTTCATGGAGTCAATTCCTGATTTTCCATTGTTCATCAAAGATTCAATCTCTCTATTGTAAGCGTTCTTCACATCGGCCATCGAATCGGTCATCAGATTCTTCAGGTCTTTGGTTTTCCCCACAATTTTTTCGCGGGTATGTTTTCCACTATCGGGCGCAATCAAAATACCGGCAATAATGCCCACAGATGCTCCCACTAAAACTCCGGTAAGGACTTTGGATGTGGTGTTCATAAAAGTGAATTTTAAAATTCCCATCTTGATGTTTTCAAGACAATCTTGTTAATCCGTATCAATGATAAAGACTACACCTATTTAACGTATGGCCAACTTCTTTCGTTCTAAAAAGTTGGATAAATTCTCGGTTTATTGGGGGGGAGATGGAAAATATATACCATGGGTTGATGACAAATATCATTGCTAAATGATGAGAAAAATAGTATTACATCGTGGGTTCAAGAAAGGAAAGCATTGTTGATTTGCATTTGTGTTTAACGAAACGCCTAGTTACAAATTTTGATTCTGCTTAAGATGTTGCTTGATAACTACTTTTTGCAAGACTCGCTTGATAATTAGTTCTGCGATCGTACTCAGGCGATTTTCATTTTTATGTTCGCTTAAATATCTCCTTAATTGTGCTTCACTTATGTCTATTCGATTAAGCAACTGCATTAAGTGAGAGTCTGCTTTTTTTTCGGAGCGTAGGAGTTCATTGACGATTTTTTCGTGAATGTCTGCAAAGTCTGGTTCCAGGTCTTTGATGAATTCCTCATCAAAATTACTCTGCTCAAAATCTTTTGTCAATTGTGTTTTGAAGGCATGAAATAAATCCTTGCTGCTGAGTTGATCATTGACCCTTAATACGTTTGACATCTTGTAAAATTAACAATACTGGAATCAGCCTGCTTTGGTTGGTAAAGAATTAATTTCCGTGGCAAGTTGTTTTTGACAAGGACCCGCGTTTTGTATCTTTAAGGATTCTCAAAACACTATGCACAAGAAATCAATTCTTTTCCTTCTCTTTTGTTTTTTGATGGTTTTTCATGCCGAAGGGCAGCGAGTTCCTTTGCGCGTGGGGGTTGTTGGGTTAACCCACACGCACGTTCACTGGATCTTGGGTCGACCGAAAGACGATTTTATTAACCTTGTTGGTATCGTAGAAACCAATAAAGAACTGGCTCTTCGCTATACGAAACAGCATGGCCTTTCCATGGATTTAGTTTTTTCGTCTTTGGAAGAAATGATCGCCAAAGTAAAACCGGAAGCTGTTACTGCCTTTGGCACTATTTACGAGCATCTGGCAATCGTAGAAATGTGTGCACCGCTGGGCATTCACGTGATGGTGGAGAAACCATTGGCCGTGAGCCTCGAACATGCACGCAAAATGCAGGCACTCGCAAAAAAATATAAAATTCATCTGCTGACTAATTATGAAACCACCTGGTACCCGACCGTTCATACGGCACGGGAATTACTAAAGAACGATAGCATCGGCTTCCTTAGTCAGCTCGTGGTTAGAGATGGGCACCGTGGCCCGCTAAAGATTGGTGTCAACAAAGAATTTTTGGAGTGGCTTATCGATCCCATCAAAAATGGGGGAGGTGCTATTACTGATTTTGGTTGCTATGGTGCCAATATTTCTACGTGGATGATGGAGGGAAAGCCCCTTTCCGTTACGGCTGTTACCCAACAATTGCAGAATGAAAATAATCCAGCGGTGGATGATGAAGCAACAATACTTCTCACCTATCCGCATGCTAAAACCACTATACAGGCTTCCTGGAATTGGCCCATCGGCAGAAAAGATATGGAGGTATATGGAACGTTGGGGGTCGTGTATGCCGACAACCGGAATGATCTTCGCATGCGCAAGGCAGTAGGCTATGATGGATACAAAGAAACAAAGCACACATTGGCAGAACGACCGCCTCCGTATAATGATCCATTTGCTTTTCTTACTTCAGTCATTCGCAATGAGATTGCCTTGCCTCCATTCGATCTCTCCTCCTTAGAAAACAATATGATAGTGATGGAAATTCTGGACGCAGCAAAAAGATCTGCAAAACGAGGGCAGGCGATCAGCCTCAAATAGATTTCTGGCTAACTTTAAAAATGGTCATAGAAATATTTGTAGTTGGAGTAGAAACTCGCCCCGAATACCCTCCACCACACGCTGGTCGCCCCTTTGGAAATACAATGGGCGGGTGCTAAACTGCGGGGTGATTTTGGCATGGTGCCCATCGAGGAAAAAATTTGTGCCAATGTCGAAGTAATTTCCGTTTTCATCGAGATAGTCGAGTTTTTTCCAGGTGTAAGCAGCAAAAGGCTGAATGCGGAATTTGTTAGTTTTTGGCTTTGGAAGAAGAAGGCCTGCCTGCGCATGAAAAATTGTTCCCGTACCCACAAAAATTCTTGAAATACCAGGACCGTTCAAGGTGCGTTCGGTAAGTGCAAGATTCGGATTGAATTGCGTAGATGTGTTCATTAATCCGATGGTGCGAATGTAGTTGGGTCCGAAGTTGTAATTGTAAAATACCGCGTGCGCGGTAAACGCCATATTTTTTTCTTTGTTGCCAAAAGGCAAGTCGGCAAATAAGTCTGCGCCCAGCAGGGTAATGTTATGTTTGGCAATAACACCGGCAATGTCGGTGCTGCGTGTTCCATTGTTTTGGTGATAAAAACCAAACCCGAAGTTGAGTACCTTTTTCGTACCAATGTAAGTGCCCACGCGATAGGGCAGCACATTCGATTCTTGTTCGAAGATCTGGTAGTCAAAATAACCCGTCAAAGCAGGCGCAGGATCACCGTTATTGTCGACAGCCACGCGGGTGCCTTTGACAAAATCAAATTCAGGTTTTCTGTTCGTGGCAAATGGCTTGTTGACGGAAAGCGTGTAATTTATTTTTCCAAGTTGCCCCTTGGTGTAGATTCCGAATTGGCGTACAAACTGGTCGCTTACTTCTACCAGCGGCCAATTGACAATAGGTCCATCAATGGTCAACGAATTGAGTGTGCTAGCACTTGATAGTCGGCTGATGCCCCACCAATAGTGAAGGCCGCCACCGAGGTATACATTGTACTTGTTTTGTTTTCCGGTCTCTATATCCACTGCGGGAATAATCGCATACTCATTCCATGCGTCATGAAAGAACAATTGAGGTTTTTTTCCGCTTCCATACGGGCCGCTACCATCAGTGCCGCTGCCGCCACCAGTGCCAAATGTCTGGTTGTTGATACCAAAGTGAGTGACGATAAGATAGCGTGGCGAGATTTGCGCATAGACTAACATTCTAAGACGCCTGGCGCTTATATCCCAAGTATCAGTTTTTTCCTCACCATTGATCAGTGAGCCCGGGTTGTTTTCGAGATAGCGAGCCCAAATCTGATTCCATACGACAAACCGAACGTATTTATCCCCTTTTTCATTTAATGGTACTTTCAGTCCGGAGCCGTATTCGGTGGAACCTTGTGCGGAGGCTTTTACGATTGAAAGTAAGAAAGCGATTATAAGTGACGAAAGCTTCACAGTGTTTTGAAACGTATTGTAAGTTCAATGATAACGATGTTGCGCTCATAGACGAACTGATTTTAGTCAGGCATTTGGCTAAACCTTGTCATCGGGTAATGATTTCATTGCAGAATAATTGAACTACATAAAGGCTTGCTCGAATACCTTTGATCAACGTACCAAGAGATCTATATTGACTGAGTAAAAAAAACCGATTCACAGACACGGAAAAGCTGCGTTTGATAAAATGAGGTTCGATCGTTTTCACTTCGTTTTTTGATGAATTTCATTTCTCTTTCGCCTAAAAACGAGAATCTGAATGATGTACATTTGCTATTTCATGGAACATGAAAACACTACTGATCACGCCTGAAGGTTTAGAAAAGTTGAAAGCGGAGCTCGATCACCTGTGGCGGGTGGAGCGCCCCGACACCACGCAAAAAGTGAACTGGGCGGCAAGCCTGGGTGATCGCTCTGAAAATGCGGACTATCATTACAATAAAAAACGCCTGCGCGAAATTGACAAGCGCATCTTGTATTTGCGCAAATGCATTGACGACCTGAAAGTGGTAACTTATTCACCGTATCAAGAAGGGAAGGTGATGTTTGGGGCCTGGGTTGAAATTGAAAATGATAGTGGCATGAAAAACCGCTTCCGCATTGTAGGCGGTGAAGAATTGATCGGGGCAAAAGATTACATCTCGATGGACTCACCCATGGCACAGGCACTGATGAAAAAAGAAGTGGGGGAGGAGGCCATTGTGAAAACTCCTACAAGGCAGTTTGTGTGGCGAATTACCAAAATTGAATATCAGAAATAAGTATGTAGTCGTCCCTTAAAAACTCATTTTGAGTAGAGGTTGATTTTTGAAGGCTAAGAAAAGTGTTTCAAAAAGTTGGGTCAAAAAGACGCTTGGATTTATTTTCCACTTGTTGATCATCCGTTTGAAGTTCATGCCTGCTGCT
>JADBYK010000105.1 GCA_020403045.1 Cytophagales bacterium | reverse complement strand
TTAGAGAGTTAGCCGCGATTTTTTGTGCGCTGATGTGACCTCTGTTAAAGAAAGCTTGCTAAAAGTAACGCTTAAAGGCTAGAGAGCTAAATTTTTGTGCCATCAGGTCTTTCGACCTGACGATCGGGTTAACTCACGCGCGTTCCGTGACCTCTCGAAACATAACTACAATAAACTTGCTTATTTTCTGAGTGTGCGATTTTATGTGACCTCTGTTAAAGAAAGCTTGCTAAAAATAACGCTTGAAGGCTAGAAAGCTAAATTTTTGTGCCATCAGGTCTTTCGACCTGACGATCGGGTTAACTCACGCGTGGTCCGTGTCCTCTCGAAACCTAACTATAATAAACTTGCTTATTTTCTGGGTGCGCGATTTTCGGCAGGTCGTAAGACCTGACGACATGGAAAAGAGCTACCCACTTAACTTACCCTTGGTTCGTGTCCCCACTAAACACACTGTTTTGCTTTTGCTTGATTCGTGAGGAGCCGAACCGAGGCTGGGGTTGCTCCTCAACAGAGCCTACTTCCGTTTCAGTTTAACAGTGCAAAATTCAAATCAGTTTTCTATATTGCAATTTGTCAAAATTCTCATCCGTTTACCGTTGGGTCGTATTGAACTAAATATGAATCTTTCGCTAATAAATTTTTTGTTAAATGAGATTGCTTTGTTTGCTTTTGTTTTTAACTACAGTTTGTGTCGCTCAGCAAAGCTTGGTCTCTTCAGAAGAGAAATTCAAATCGACCCCAAATCTACAAGGGCACTCCTTCTTTAAAAATTTCTCAACCGAAGACGGCCTTCCGTTAGATGCTTTTGAATGCAGCTACATCGATCGAAGAGGGAACTTGTGGCTTGGTACCACAGGTGGAGGAGTAACCCGTTATGACGGAAAGCAGTTTAAAAATATAAGTACTTTGCATGGACTCGCCAATGATGTTGTTACTTCAATATTTGAAGATCGGGACGGGAATTTCTGGTTTGGCACGTATGACGGCATTAGCCGTTATGATGGCAAATCGATTACCAACTTTGCTGAAAATGATGGCTTGGAGTTTAAAACAGTTAAATCCATCTCGGAAGACAAAAATGGTCACCTTTGGTTTGGCACAGTCAACGGAGTTACCCACTACGATGGGCAGAGGTTTACGAATCTGGATTTAAATCATTCGCTAATCAGCCGCGAAATAAATGCATCCGTGGTTGATACAAAGGGCAATATCTGGTTTGGTTCCAGCAGTGGGTTGAGTCGATATGATGGAACCTCACTAATGAATTATGCAAAAGCGCAGGGCCTTGAAACGGACAAAATCATGGCCCTTTTTGAGGATCGCGCAGGCAACTTATGGATTGGTGGATACGAAGGCGGTGTTACCCGTTTTGACGGACAATCATTTAATACATTCACAAAAGAAGATGGACTCGCCCACAACAGTGTATGGTCGATTGCCCAAGACCATGAAGGTGTTATGTGGTTTGCCACATCTAAGGGCCTGAGCAGCTACGATGGTTCTCGGTTTACAAATTACACCACTGAAAATGGACTTCCAACAGATGAGCTAGCCAGCTTATCGGTAGATCGTGACGGTAATTTGTGGATTGCCGCCTACAACGGTGGCGGGGTAAGTTTACTCTCCGGAAAAGAAACTACGAATTTCACCCCTTTGGATCAACCATTGCTAAGCCAAGTAAGAGCTATTGCGGAAGACAGAAAAACACGTGACTTGTGGATTGGTACCGAAGGCGGATTAGTCAGGTATAATGGTCGGTCATTTAAAAAATTTAATCAAGATGATGGCCTGCCCTCCAACGTGATTCTGACCCTTACCAAGGGTCGCAATGATATTCTCTGGATTGGTACCCTCGATGGTGGTTTGTGTAAATTCGATGGAAAAAAATTTGTAACCGTTAGCGACAAAGATGGGTTGATCTCAAATGATATTGTTGCAATCTATGAGGACAAAAAGGAGGCACTGTGGATAAGTTATACGGAACCCGGCCTGAGCCGATACGATGGCAAACGGATACATAATTTTTCAAGTGACTCGGGCTTACCCTGGGAGGAAGTGAGTTGTATAACCGAAGATGTCAGTGGAAATTTATGGGTGGGTACCAATGGAGGTGGAGTCAGTTGTCTCAAGGGCGAAAAATTCATTACCTACGCGGATGCCCAAGGGCTCCCCAGCAATAAGGTTCTTAGCATACTCGCTGATGGACATGGTCATTTGTGGGTGGGTACACAGCGGGGACTTAGCCGCTTTGACGGAAAAACTTTTCTTAACTTTTCTTTGGGTAAAGAGTGGGACACAAACGTAATTCACGAGTTGGTATTCTCAGCAAAAGGTGAGTTAGTTATGGGTACCAACGCTGGGCTTTTTGTACTTTCCAATTTGGTTTCGAACACGGATCGTGGCCAGACGATTTCCGCAGACAACACCTTGTCGAACAAAGAACTGAGTGCGTACACACCCGTATTTGACCTATTCAATTCTTCGACAGGCTTCCAAATTGGTGCTATTTCTGGCGTAGGTGCAAATGCACTAATTGTGGGCCAGGACGGAGCAATTTGGGCAGCAACCCGTAACGTACAATCAGGTTTGGTACGCTTCGATCTTAACGTGGTACGAAAAAACGACCGTGAGCCTGAGGTGGCCATACAACACGTTAGTCCCGGAGAAGATTTTTTTTCCTGGTATTCGCTACGGTCAAATAGCTCCGTGGATTCTGCCATCCGCGCTTACCAGGAGATTTTTTCCCACGGTGAAGTGCTACCTGATAGGGTTAGAACAGCACTTCAAAAAAGAATGAGCGGAGTCTCATTCACCGACATCACACCTTTCAATTCATTACCTGTTAATCTAACACTACCCTATGCACATAATCAGCTTAAATTCGAATTTAAAGTAGTAGGGATTGCTGCGAATAGCAAAATAAGCTATCAATATATTTTGGAAGGGGAAGATAAGGAATGGAGTACATGGACTAATAACAACACGGCTACTTATAAAAATTTGCATGAAGGCAACTACACCTTTACTGTGCGTGCCCGCAATATGCAAACGAATAGTGTTAGCCGTAACAATGTGAGTTTTTCGTTCTTGATTCTGCCGCCATGGTACAGAACCTGGTGGGCGTATGCCGGTTATCTGTTCATTTTTATCTCAAGCTTCGTTTTCGGCATCCATTGGAATAGCAGACGACTCATGGCCATCAATCTCAAGCTTGAAGCAGCCGTTCAAAATCGAACAGAAGAGATTACCGCGCAAAACGAGGAACTGGTGGCACAGCAGGAGGAAATTTCGTCCCAGCGCGATCAGTTGGAAAAACAAAACCAAATACTCGAAGAATCCAAACGGGTTATCGCTCAGCACAACCAATATCTGGAGGCAGCCGTTCGGCAGAGAACCCTCCAACTGGCCAATAGCAACGAGGAGCTTAAGAAGCAGTTCCGGCAGCTTGAGCAGTTCAGCTTTATTGCCGCCCATAACCTGCGCGCGCCCGTGGCCCGCATCCTCGGACTGGCAAACATCTTCAGCATCATGGGGCCAACCCACACCGGCAATGTTGAGGTATTGGGCCGCATCGTTCAGACCGCCCAAGACCTGGACACAATTGTCCACGATCTTGGGACTATCGTTAACGCGCGGCCAGGCGCGGCTTTGCAGCGCGAGCCGATCGCCATTCCTGAACTGGTGACGAAAATTACCAGTCGTTTTGCCCGGGAAATTGAAGAGTACAACGTGTGTGTTGAAACCGATCTGCAAGTAGAGGAGTTCAACAGTGTTCCTGCTTACATCGACAGTATCCTCTCAAACCTTTTATCTAATTCCATCAGGTACCGGGCACTGGAGAAAAAAACCGTAATCAAGATTGCCGTTGTGCCGGTGGATGGTGGAATCACCATCAGGGTGGACGACAATGGCATCGGGTTCGATGCAACGAAATATGCCGACAAACTTTTTCAGCCGTTTCAGCGTTTTCATACGCATGTAGAAGGTAAAGGCCTTGGCATGTACCTGATCAAGACCCAGGTTGAAGCACTTGGAGGCCAGATTGAAGTCACCAGCGTATTGACCAAGGGGACTTCTGTACAGATCAGCCTTCCGAACACGAGTTATTGATTTTGTTTATTACCATGTGTTTTGCCGATTTTTTAAGTTTAGATAAGCCACGCGGTGACGGTCGCTTTCAGGTCGCCCAAAAACAGAGCCACAGCGGAAAGAAAAACCAACCGGGAATACCCAGTTGGAACCTTGCCCATGGCCAGGTAATACGTTACGTTTCAACATGGATGGGAAAATAAGCATCCGGTTTCTTAATTGTTCCGTATATCCGGATAAAAATATTTTGAAGCAACCTCGAACTAGTTCGTGCTCGTGTGAAGGTGTACTTCTATTTGGAAACCCCGATTGACCGAAGAGATCATGATGCATGATAAAATTGAAAATGCTGATCTTGAGCGGATAGCGGAGGTTTTGTACCGCAGGCACCGGTATGACTTTCGGGACTATGCTGTATCATCTTTCAGGCGGAGGGTGGCGCGAATCATGCAGATCAGAAAACTTACCGTGGAAACACTTATTGAGAAGCTCACCCACTCTTCTCCCGCCTTCGCTCAGGAATTCCTCAATGAGATCACGGTAAACGTGACCCAGATGTTTCGTGATCCTGGCTTCTGGAACGTGATGCGGGAAGAGATATTTCCCGCCATCCCAAGGAATCAGAACCATTTTAAAATATGGCATGCTGGTTGTTCATCCGGAGAAGAGGTGCTGACCATGACAATTCTTTTAAAAGAGATGTGTATTTTAGAGCACGTTCAGATTTCAGCTACTGATATCAATACGAGTACTCTAAATCAAGCGAAAGCAGCCGTCTACCCTTTAAAGGCGGTACAGTTGAGTGAAGGAAACTACAAAAACTGTCAGGGTAGCCATTCACTTAAAAGCTATTACCGGGAAGAAAATGGATATGCAGCTTTCGATAGAGATCTGATAGCCCAGGTGAACTTTTTTCAGCACGATTTGGTCATGGGGGAAACATTCGATCAAGTAGATTTAATCGTATGTCGTAATGTCATGATCTATTTCAATCAATCATTGCAAAATGATGTCCTCCGAAAACTCCATAAAGGTTTGAATAAATTTGGCTATTTGGCTATCGGTTCAAACGAGTCGTTGATCTGTTGCGATTTCAGCAATCGCTTCAGTCTTGTAAACCCTACAGAAAAGATCTATCAAAAGATAATCGACTAACGGTGGGAGATAACTCTTCTTTTTGTTGACCCTCTGGCCGGATTAAGGCACCTGTGTTGGTCCCGATAGCTATCGGGACTACCACTTTTACAGAATTGCCCGCTTCCATCAACGGCTACTCTCCGAATTAATAACTTGTGATGCGGAGGGCTTTAACCTCGATCTTCCATGTCCTGATATCTCTCTTGTGCCGTCAGGTCTTTCGACCTGACGATCTACCCGGTTGATCAATTCTTTTTTTTTCTCAACCTGGTTCAAGCGTCACGCTTGGACTTTTGTCAGCCAGCACAGAAGTAGAAGCACAAGACCCTTGCGCTAGATAGGGGATTAGATTATTTTATAAAACAGCCTCCGATTGAAGCATAGTTTTAGGCTGTTAGAAATATTTCCTGAAACTTTTTTTCCAAACTTGCTATCTCCTTTTCCTTTAGCCCACTAAACACTTTTTCTTTTGCTCTTTTAGAGAGCACTCCATTATTCTGCTGTAAAAAACGAACTATTGTTGCAACCAGTTTGTCAGGCATTTCAAAATTGTTATCCATGAATTTTTTAAATTCATCATACCGAATTAAATAGTTAACCTCTTCCGGAATAACTCTTTTAATTGTATCCTCCGTACAATCGTATAAAAACTCAGCCTGTTTGGTGGCATCATAATATCGATACAAATCAATGGTTTCATTTACTACTTCTACATTGTTATCTGGGGTTTGTTTCCAACTAATAAGGTCTAGCAGCGGATGCGAATAAGATTGTAGTACGGTTCGATAGGTATCTATGTGATCCAGTATCGATGCCGAAATAGGAAAAATAACCCCTTGTTTTGTAAATTTTTTCTTTGCCAGAATATGATGAATAATGTAACGATGTAATCGGCCATTGCCATCTTCAAATGGGTGTATAAACACAAAACCAAATGCCACAATAGCGGCAGCTAATACGGCATCAAAATCTTGTTCTAATAATTCGTTGGTTTTTAACAACCCATTTATGAGTTGATCAATATCCTGCCATCTGGCCGAAATATGTTCGGGTATTGGCTCACCTGTTGTTCTATCATGTTCCCCTACAAAGCCTCCTTTTTTCCGAAACCCCATTTCAACAAACCGTCCGTTTTCAATTACTATTTGCTGCAAGCGATTTAGCTCCTCTTCACTCAACGGTTTTCCGCCTGCCTGCCCAATGGCTTTTCCCCAACGTGCCGCTCTTGTGTTTGGTGGATTTTCCCCCTCAATGGTAAACGATGCTTTTGAATCTTTTAATAATAAAAATGAAGAAGCTCTTTGCAACACATCTTTATGTACCGTTTTTAAAAATGTGTTTTGCTGCTCCGATAAATTAGCTGTAATACGTGCTTTTAATTTTTCGGTTTTAAATACAAGCGGACAAAAATCGATAGTGCCCGGCAAATTGTTGATGATGCGATGACGAGGAGAACTTGTACCTTTTATAGTAAACTGCAAATTTTCGTCAAGTAATGGAACAGCGTCTTTTATCGTTAAATCAGGGATGTTGAGCTTAACATTCATTAACCATTCATACAGAAACCAAATTTTGCGACTATATAAGCCCTTTGGTTCTATACCCAGTAAGCTCAGTATTTCTTTTTTTGATAATTTCTCAAACAGTTTTTTAAAAACCAACAGATTAACGCCTTCGTATTTTAGGGCGAATACTAATTGCTTATAAAGTGATTCTTCCGGTTTGTGTTTTGGCGTGAATACTTTCCAGCCATTCGATTCATATTTTTTATTTTTCTCGCTTATTACAGCAATGTTTTCGGGTATTGGTACAGGTAACTTTAATGTTTCAATTATTGCTGCATACCCCACAACTGCTCCTGCCTCGGGTAGCATTCTTCCATGAAAAGAAGGCACGTTATGTGAAAACCGGGTATTTAACTTCATTACCTATGAATTTAAAGGTATTCAAAGATAGTGAAAAATAGGTATTTTATGTGAAATACAGGTATTATATACAACGTTTGATGAAAAATAGGTATTTTTTTATTGGTTAGTTATTCTTGTGCCGTCAGGTCTTTCGCCCTGACGATCGAGTTAACTCACCCGTGGTTCGTGTCCTCACGAAATGCACTGCTTTGTTTTTGCTTTATTCTCGAAGACACAAAGTGGGTTGTAAGATTGACGGTTCTTGTGCCGTCAGGTCTTTCGACCTGACGATCTACCCGGTAGATCTCAACCTCGTTCAAGCGTCACGCCTGGACTTTTACCAGCTAGTATAGATGTAGAAGAACAAGGGAGACCCTTGCGCTAAAGTGGGGAGTTTTTCGTCAGGTCGTAAGACCTGACGACACGAAAGACACAAAGTGGGTTGTAAGATTGACGGTTCTTGTGCCGTCAGGTCTTTCGACCTGACGATCTACCCGGTTGATCTCAACCTCGTTCAAGCGTCACGCCTGGACTTTTGCCAGCTAG
>JADBYK010000104.1 GCA_020403045.1 Cytophagales bacterium | reverse complement strand
GGTGATTTTCATTGTCAGGTCAGACGATAAATGTCTGACTCTGACCGCAAGCGTCACGAGGTTTAACCTTGACATCCGCCTCAGGCGGATCGTCAACCCCCTGGGCAAACTATGCATTCCTAATGCATAGTTTGGGTTCAATCAAACTTTGGTTATCTTCGCACACGATGTAAAATTCGTCATTCATCATCGTAAATAACTATTTCATGGCAGTTTTTCTTCTTTCACTTGGTGTCTTTGCACTATTCTTTTTACTGATGTCTGTTCGTTTACTATTTATCAAGGATGGTGAATTCAGAGGCACTTGTGCCACGCAAAGCCCATTTCTGGCAAAAGAAGGAATCACCTGTGGGTATTGTGGAAAGGTGGTGGGTGCCGGTGAGGCGTGTGGCGATCCGGAGAAGGCAAACGAGACAACCTTTCCGAAGATTAAGAGTGACAGTTAACAACGCTTCAAGGAGCAAAACTCAATTCAGAAAGTTCTCTTCCCACCTCGCGAATTCCATTCAAAATTTTCTCTGTTTGAAGTAAAGAGGGCTTCTTTCTCCCTTGCACGTATTGAGACAACAACGTTGGGTTCATACCGATTCTGTCTGCCAGAAATTTAGCATTGATTACCCTGTAAAATTGAAAAAACTGTTGTAAGTCAATCTCCAGATCAATATTCTTCTCTTCAACCCGATAACCATCATCCTCAAAATATAGATTCAATGCTTCTGCCAAGTTTTTAGTTAACTCAGAAATAGTCTTTCCGGTAGTGAAGACAGGATAGTCTATCGCAAAAGCAGAGAAGCCGGTTTTGGTCTTCTCAACTTTTGCAACAACCTTTTTCTTTATCGATACCTTGACCATTTTTTATTTTCTTCTGATTCCCGCTTGCTTTATCAATTTTCTTTCTAAGCCTTTTCCTACCTCGCTATTACCATGATTAGGAAAAATGATAACACCAGATTTTGTCGCATGCCTCATTTTAACATGAGACCCATTTTGAGATACCACATACCAACCATCTTGAGTCAGTATCCGATACAATTCGGAGCATTTTATTCTTTTTCATTTGTAGAGTTTAAAAAAACTAGTTAAAAAAATGGTGTTCTGAGTCAAATAACTTCAGCTCTCAAAGGTAAATAATTATTTACCTTAAACACAAAAATAATTATGCCTAACTTCGCAACTTATATTCAAAAATGACCCTCATTAAATCTATTTCCGGCATCCGTGGCACCATTGGTGGCAAACCTGGCGATGCCCTTACTCCTGTTGATACTGTAAAATTTGCAGCAGCCTTCGGTACTTGGGTAAAATCCCGGCAAGGCAAACGAATTGTAATTGGGCGTGATGCCCGCATTTCCGGTGAAATGGTAAGCAATTTAGTCTGCGCAACATTGCAAGGTCTGGGTTTAGATGTGATTGATCTTGGACTATCCACCACTCCAACCGTTGAAATAGCCGTGCCCTTAGAAAAAGCGGGCGGAGGTATTATTTTGACAGCAAGTCACAACCCTATTCAATGGAACGCATTGAAACTTCTGAATGAAAAAGGCGAATTCATTTCTGCAGAAGATGGCGCAACTATCTTAAAAATTGCTGCTGACGAGAGTTTCGACTTTGCCCCGGTAGAAAAACTCGGTAGCTATGACAAGAAGAATAGGTATATCAAAAAACACATCGAGCTGATTCTGAAAAATAAGTTGGTCGACAAAAAAGCCATTCAAAAATCAAAATTCAAAATTGTAGTAGATGCCGTTAATTCTACAGGTGGCATTTCAGTTCCCGAGCTATTGAAAGCACTTGGTGTAAAGAAGGTAAAGAAATTGTACTGCGAGCCAACAGGAAAGTTCCCCCACAATCCGGAGCCGCTTCCCGAAAATATCAAAGCCATTTGCCGGGAAGTAAAAAAGGAAAAATATGATTTAGGGATCGTAGTAGATCCAGACGTGGATCGCTTGGCATTGATACAAGAAGATGGAAAACCATTTGGTGAAGAATATACATTAGTTGCCGTGGCCGACTACGTATTGAGCAGACGAACGGGCAACACGGTTTCTAATCTTTCTTCCACTCGCGCCTTGCGTGACGTGACAGAAAAAGCAAAAGGAAAATATACGGCAGCTTCTGTAGGCGAAGTAAATGTGGTGACAGCCATGAGGAAAAGCAAGGCAGTAATTGGTGGTGAAGGAAACGGTGGCGTCATCTTTCCTGAATTGCACTATGGCCGCGATGCACTCATGGGTATTGCGCTTTTTCTAACTCATTTGGCCAAATCAAAATTGACGGCTTCCGAGTTGCGCAAAACGTATCCCAATTATTTCATTTCAAAAAACAAAATTGAACTGACTCCACAGATCAATGTGGATGAAGTACTGGAGAAAATCAAAGCCAAGTACGCTTCTGAAAAAATCAACACAGCGGATGGCGTAAAGATCGATTTTGAAAAAGAGAAAGAGTGGGTGCATTTGCGCAAGAGCAACACCGAACCGATTATTCGTATTTATGCTGAGTCCGAAAATGAAAAGAAGGCCGATGAATTGGCAAAGAAAATCATTAGAGAAATTCAAGATGTAATTAAGAATTGAAGGCTAAGATTCAAAGTAAAGATTTTGTAACTTGCACTACGTAAATTCGATAGTTATGGACATACAGACGGAAAAATTATTGTTGATTGAACAACTGATTCAAATTGGCGACACAAAATTAATTGAACAAGTACGAGATTTGTTACAAAGTGGAAGTAATCCTGTGGTAGGCTATGAAGCCAATGGAAAAGCCATAACTCAGAAAGATTTTATAAAAATGGTCGAGCAGGCAGAAGATGAGGTTGCCATGGGGAAGTACCAAACTATTGAAGAACTGGAAAAAGAGGCAGAAAGCTGGAAATGAAAAAAGACTACCGAGTAATCATCCCACCGATTGCAAAGGAATCTCTTCGTGAAATTGTTGAATACATAAAAATAGAATCCCCTTCTGCTGCCATAAAAGTTAAAAAAAAATTAATAGAAATAGCAAAGGGTCTAAAAAATTCACCGGAGAGGTTTTCAAAAGAGTATTTCTTGTCTGAGAAACCAGGGAACTATCGTTCAGTTGTTCAATGGCATTACAAGATCATATACAAAGTATCGGAGAATGAAGTTACAATCATTCGGTTTATGCATACGAGTAGAGACCCAAAAAGAATCGAAAAGATTGGATAAGATTAGCCACATATATTTTGAAACAAAATGAGAGTCTACCTAGACAACGCGGCCACCACCCCACTCGATCCGGAAGTATTTGAGACCATGAAACCTTTTATGTTGGAAGATTTTGGTAATCCTTCTTCCACTCACGCTCATGGGCGCAAGGTGCGTGCAGCCATCGAATCAGCCAGAAAAAAAGTGGCTGAATTACTTAACTGTACGCCCGGTGAAATAATCTTCACCTCCGGAGGCACGGAGGCAGACAACACACTCATTCGATGTAGCATCGATACGTACAATCTTGAACATGCTATTTCAACTCCCATAGAACATCATGCCGTAACTCACACACTGGAAACCTTAGAAAAGGAAGGTAAAATAAAATTGCATTATGTAAAGCTTGACGAAAAAGGCCATGTCGACTATGTTCATTTGGAAGAACTACTAAAGGCACACCCCAAAGCAATTGTTTCTCTCATGCATGCCAACAATGAAATTGGCAATATTCTGGACTTAGAAAAAGTGGGAGATCTCTGTAGTAAATACAACGCCTACTTTCAATCAGATACCGTACAAACGATGGGGCATTATCGCCACGACATGAAGAAATTGAAAGTACATGGCTTGACGGCAGCCGCACATAAGTTTCATGGGCCAAAGGGAGTGGGCTTCATGTACATCAACAAAGACAAAAAAATCCATCAACTCATTCATGGAGGAGCGCAAGAACGAAACATGCGCGGTGGCACAGAGAATGTTTATGGCATTATTGGTTTAGCAAAGGCTCTTGAAATCTGCTACCGCGAAATGGAAGAGCACGAAAGGCAAATCAAGAAACTAAAATCGTACATGATCGAAAAATTGAGGGCCTCCATTCCGGGTGTTGACTTTCATGGTGATTCAGCAAACTTAGAGAGAAGTCTGTATACTGTTCTTAATGTGTGCTTGCCCGAATCCGAAGAAAATGAAATGTTGCTTTTCAATTTAGACATGCAAGGGATTTCCGCATCCGGTGGTAGTGCCTGTTCTAGTGGTGCTTCTACAGGTTCGCATGTCTTGGGCGCTTTATACCCGGAATCAAAACGGGGCGCCATTCGCTTCTCTTTCAGCAAATACAATACGTTCGAAGAGATAGATTTCGTAGTCAATAAATTAACTGAAATCTGCCGAGCTACGGTAAATAGCTAACAGGCAGAAAACCGAATCATTCACATGCAAGGTGACCATTAGTGTACCGGATGCATTCTTGTACCAAATCGTTTTATGATTATTTTTTCCAAACTTTCTCTATGATCCGGATGAGAAACCTTTAAAATCTCATATGCTCGCTGACGCAAATTTTTTCCATACAAATAAGCCGTTCCAAATTCAGTAACCAAATAGTGCATATGAGCCCTGGTCGTGACAACACCCGCTCCTGATTTTATCTCGGGCACAATTTTCGAAACGCCCTTCTTTGTAGCAGAAACCAGTGCAATAATCGGCTTTCCGCCATCGGATAAAGCAGCACCTCGAATAAAATCCATTTGTCCACCAACGCCAGAATATTGATACGTGCCAATAGAATCTGCACATACCTGGCCTGTAATGTCTACTTCAATGGCGCTGTTAATTGCGACCACTTTAGGGTTTGCACGAATGACTCGTGTATCATTTACATAGCTCGCTTCCAAAAAGGCAAACTGTGGATTATCGTCCAAAAAGTTATACAATTCTTTTGAACCAATAGTAAAACCAGAAACCACTTTGCCCGGATGTTTCTTTTTGTACGCATTTGTAACCACCCCTTGTTTGATCAGATCCATTACGCCATCTGAAAACATTTCTGTGTGGATACCAAGATCTTTGCAATGCCCCATGGCTTTTAAGGCTGCATCCGGAATGGATCCAATCCCTAATTGAAGAGTAGAACGATCTTCCACCAATGAGGCAATGTTTCTTCCAATCGTCAGATCTTCTTCTGTCAGTTGACTGGAATAGGAAACCTCAGGTAGGGCATCATTGCACTCCACCAGCGCGTCAAATCGGCTCACATGGATAAACCCATCCCCATGTGTACGCGGCATGTTGGGATTGACCTGAGCGATCAGCTTTTTGGCATATTTGGCCGCAGACTTAACTACATCAACAGACACGCCCATCGAACAAAAGCCATGTTTATCCGGTGGCGAAACGTGGATCAATGCCACATCAAGCGGCAATAGCTTCTTTTCAAAAAGTCTGGAAATCTCACTTAGGAATATGGGAATATAATCACCCCGTCCATCACTTACAGCTTCGCGGATTGTGGCAGAAACAAAAAGTGAATTAAAGTAAAAGCTATCGCGATATATTGGCTTGGCGATTTCTTGATCCCCCAACATGCTAATAGCAACCAACTCTACCTCCCTCAACTCAGGTGATCGCTTTGCCAGCGCATCTAACAATAAGGTTGGTGTAGCGGCACTACCGTGAACAAATACTCTGTCACCAGATCGAACTAATTTTACGGCTTCTGCAGCCGAAACAAACTGACTCATTTTTCTATAATTTTGATCCGAAAGATAGAGGTGAATCTAATATGCCACGCTGACTTTCGTCATATTTAACTGGTTTTATCAGAATGAGAAAAGAATTGACGGTTTCATTTATCGGCTCTGGCAATCTGGCCTGGCATTTGGCTCCCGCGCTAGACAATGTTGGGTTTGTTATAAAAGAGATCTACAGTCGCAATCCCCGACATGCTGAACAGTTGACCTCTCGTTTATACCAAGCTGAAGTAAAAGCCTCACTTGACTTTTCAACCAGTAGCTCATCCATCTTCATTATAGCAACAAGTGATGATGCCATTAAAAGTATTGCCCAGGAAATCATTTTACCGGAAGAGGCCATTTTAGTGCATACCTCTGGCAGTCAGCCACTAAGCGAACTCGAATTTTCTGCTACTCCGAACCTGGGAGTGTTCTATCCACTTCAATCATTTAGCAAGCAAAAGAAGGTCGATTTTAAAAACATTCCTATTTTCATTGAAAGCCAAAATCAAGAGACGGATGAACTCTTGCTATTGATGGCAAGAGCCCTTAGCAATCAAGTAGTGAAAATCGGATCTGGCGATCGGATGGCGCTGCACGTGGCAGCCGTGTTTGCCTCGAATTTTACTAACCACATGCTGTCCATTTCGAAGAGTATCCTTCAACAAAACAGTTTGGATTTTGAGTGGCTAAAACCACTTGTTACTGAAACGATTCAAAAGAGTTTGGCCATTGGACCCAATAATGCCCAAACGGGCCCCGCCAGTAGAGGTGATTTGGAGATCTTGGACAAACATCTCGAGTTATTAAAAGAAGATGAATCACTAGCTGAGCTCTACAAGATCATTAGCCAACACATAGTAGACACCTATCAATGATATTCAAAAAATCAGTATCTTTATTTTCAAAATTTACACAGCTATGAAAAAAATCTTTTGCCTGATCATTTGCTCTGTACTTGCCTTCGCCCACTCGTTTGCACAAAAAGTTAGGATCATCCAGTCTGCTGACACTAGAAAAGAATGGAAACTTGTTAAGCCAAATCAACTCTATATTCTTAACGGAATAGAACTTGTCGATAGTTTAGCGCTGGTTAAGTTGGATGCCAATGATATCGAAAAACTAGAAATATTAAACGAAGTGGATGGTGAACGCCTTTATGGCAAAAAAGGCGCCAGTGGTGTAGTCATAGCAACAACAAAAGCAAACAAGGCAGTGACCATTAGTCCACCCGCCATTGCGTTAGCCAAAGCGAGTCCTTTATTTATTTTAGATAATGTTGAGATGCCTGGCATTGATTTAGATAAGGTGAAACCGGAGGATATCGAATCAATCGAAGTTCTTAAGGAAAACAAGGCGACAGAACCCTATGGAGAAAAAGGCAAAAACGGAGTGGTGATTATCAGCACTAAAAGTTTCGCGAAAGCCAGACAGCTGCAGAAATTGCGCTCCCAAGAGAATTAGCCGTTACCAATTAGGCTTCCCAAACCCACTACTGTCAAGCCCAGCTGGAATTTAGCGCCCAGCCCGGGTGTTACAAGAAAGCTACTGTGCGAATGCAGAAGCCGCTGGGCGGTATTTCTGTTAGATTAACGGTGTTTTTGATGGTTTTAAGTATTAATTTGTACATTGCAGATATGAAATTTAAAATCAGGTGATTATGAGAATTTTGCCAGTTAAATTCTCCTATCAGAAGGTACATGTTCTTGGTTTCTTACTTGGCGCATGCCCACTCGGTTACCTAATTTCCCTGTTATCCCCCGACAGTATTTTCTCGAGCTTGTTAAAATGAATGTAAAAGGATACTACGTCCGCGGTCGAGTTTTTGGATATCTGCTCATAGCGGCAGCGGTCAGTTTCGCCTTTTACTATTTATATACAGTTGCCATAAACTAGGTGATTGTTTTGCCCAGAAGGTCAGAAGTAGATTAAAACCACCCCACGTAAGGTTGTGGCCCATTTATATCAATAACGGCAAACGATTTTTCTACTTTTACAGACTCAATTCATAGCTATGCGTCTCCTCTTCGTTTTCTTATCGCTATTGCCCTGTTTATCAATTGCACAGAACCAGGATTCTTTGCAGCAGGTGTTTTACAAAACCGCCCTGGAGAATTTAAAAAAAGGGAATTATCAGGAGGCTTCGGTTCAATTTTCACAGTTAATTACAACCGGTTTTAGCAATAAAGAAGTGTATGCTAAACGGGGAATTGCACACTTCCAATTGGGTGAATTCGAAACCGCGAAGACAGATTTTGACGAAGCCGTAAAACTGCGGGTCAACACCGGAGAAGTTTTTCAGTTTCGGGGAAACACACGATACAAACTGGAAGATTTCCAGGGGTGCATTTCAGATTTAGAAAAAGCCATTCAACTAGGTGTTAACCAGTTTGAGACGTTTGCCAACCTTGGCAACGCCAAGTTTCGTGTTGAAAACTATAAAGAAGCGATTACCAACTATGACAAAGCCTTCGCTACCGGCAAAAAAGACTATGTACTTTTTAACAATAGAGGAAAAGCGAAAGTCACATTAAAAGATTTCGCGGGTGCGCTGAGCGATTTTGATGAGGCGCTGAAATTAAAACCAGACTACGACAAAGCATTGGAAAACCGTGCCCATACCCGGTTCGAACTGAAGGACTGGAAGGGAGCCATATCTGATTTTGAAAGAATCATTGCCGCAGGCCGCAGCGATGAAAGTATCTTTCAGCAAATTGGAACCGCCAAATTCAACATTGGCGATTTCAAAGGGTGTGCTGATGCTCTCAACAAAGTGGTTTCAAAGGGCGTAAAGGACAAGGAGGTGTTTCGTGATTTAGGCATTAGTCTGGGAAAACTGAAGGACTATCAAGGAAGTGCCAATGCGTTGGGGGCGGCCGTTTCGTTGGGGGCAAGCGACAAAGAAATATTTGAGCAACTCGGCACGGCACAATACTTCACCAAAGATGACAAAGGTGCTATTGAATCACTAAGTCGTGCCATTACGTTAGGTGTGGCTACAAAAGAAGTTTATCTCTACAAAGGAAATTCAGCATTCAACCTGAAAGCGGTTGACAATGCCATTGTTGATTTGGAAAAAGCCATCGCATTAGGCGCCAACGATTTTGATGCGTTCAAAAACGTTGCTGATGCCAAATTCTTAAAGAATGATTTCGCAAGTGCTATTAAGTTTTACGACAAGGCTGCAACATTCCCCGCTGCCGATGCAGTCGTTTTTAACAACCGTGGAAAAGCAAAATTTAATCTGGGTGATACGAAAGGCGCATTGCTTGATTTCGACAAAGCCATTTCTTTGAAGGGCGATTACACCAAAGCCTTGCTTAATCGGGGAACACTTCGTTTCACCTTGGCAAGTTATCAAGGTGTCATAGAAGATCTGGAGAAAGTCAGAAAAAGTGGAGACGAATCAATTGAAGTTCAAAAAATGTTAGGCATTTCGAAATATTCAACCAACGATAAAGTCGGGGCAAAGTTAATATTCGAAAGTGTGGTAAAATCAGGATTGAAAGATGGGAAAGTAAGCCTTTACCTTGGCTACCTGCAATACGATGCCAAAGAATGGAAGCCCGCCATTGATGCGTTAACAACTGCTGAGGCCAGTGGCGAAAAAGAAACAAGTCTTTATGAAAAAAGAGGCAAAGCAAATTACCAGACCCAAGACTTTACAAGTTCTATCACCGATTTGGAAAAAGTAGCACAAAAGGGTGCGCCCGATGTTGCGACACTTGAATTTTTGGGCCTTGCCTACATGCAGCAACAAAAAAACACAGAAGGATTGCTCAATCTTGAAAAGGCATCGATCGCTGGAAGTAAAAACAAGGATGTGTATTTCCAAGTGGGTAATGGGCGTTTCAAAGACAAAAACTACAGAGGTGCCATAGACGCTTATGACAAGGCCATTTCCTTTGGAGCTTCCGATGAGATCGTGTTCAACAACCGTGGCAAGGCTAAACTAAATTTGAATTTAGTCAACGAGTCGCTAGCGGATTTTGACAAATCCCTTCAAATCAAAGCAAACTATCCCCAAGCTCTTAAAAACAGAGCGGCTGTGAACTTTCAATTCAAAGAATGGGTAAAAGTAGTTGCCGATCTTACCATTGTCGCAGCCGCAGGTTCTGCGAATGTCGATGACTTCGCCCTTTTAGGGCTGGCTCGCTTTGAGCAAAAAGACTACAAAGCTGCCATCGATGATTTATCGAAATCCCTTGAGGGTCGCGAAAAAGATCAATCCACAAATCCAATTGTCAAACAAGCCTATTCGGCTCGCGGAGTTTGCTTTTTTGAAACCCAGGACTTCGTCAAAGCGGTTGCCGATTTTACTAAGGCGATAGAACTTGGCGAAACGTCTGCCGATATATTCTTTAGGCGTGGTGCCTGTCGTTTCAATGCGAAAGAATATTCGGCAGCGCTTCCTGATTTAGAGAAAGCTATTGCGGGAGGGATCCAAGAGGCCACAGCTTTTGATATGCGTGGTGTCTGTAAACTAAGTAGTAAAGATGCAAGCGGTTCTTTATCGGATTTTAATGTAGCGCTGGAGAAAAATCCAAAATTGATGATCGCCTACTACCACCGCGGTGATGCCAAATTTTTGACCAATGATTTTGCGGGGGCTATAGAAGATTATTCACAAGCCATTCGCAGCGGAATCATCGATGAAGTGATTTTTAATAATCGTGGCAAAGCGTATTTCAATACCGAGAAATACGAAGAGGCCATAGCCGACTTCAGTACAGCGATTGGGAAAAAAAGCGATTACGCAAAGGCCCATGAAAATAGGGCTTCGGCCTATTTGAATTTAAAGAAGTATGATGATGCCATCAAAGACCTGCGCTTGCTAGAAAAGCTAACAGAAAAACCAGACGGGAATTTCTACCAGAGACTCGGAGAAGCATATTTCGAAATGAAGAACTACACCCTGGCTCAGGGATACTTGGAAAAAGCCATCGCTGGAGGCAATCGTAGTAAAGAGGTATTGTTCAAAAAAGGGAAATCGCTGCTAGAGCAACAAGAGTTTCAATTGTCCATTCGAGATTTTGACGAAGCGCTGAAGGCAGGAGAAAACACCATTGCCCTTTTTCAAGAACGGGCGAATGCGTATTTGGGGTTGGGAAATAGAAAAAGCGCATTGGACAACATTGCCAAAGCGATTGCGCTTGAGCCCGGCAATTCCGATTTGTATTACAATAGCGGTCTGATAAAAGAAGAAAATGGCGATTTTGAGTCAGCAAAAACGGATTACGATAAAGCCATCAAACTAAACCCAAAAGATGCCTCTGCCTTTTATGGCAGAGCTGCCTGCAAAGCAGAATTAGGGGATTATGGCGCAGGAATTTCCGATTTAGATGATGCCATTGCCCTCAAGCCCAAAGATGCTTCCTATTACAAGCAAAGAGGTAATTTCAATTATCAACTCGGAAACAA
Organism: Cytophagales bacterium; assembly: GCA_020403045.1. Classification (GTDB taxonomy): domain Bacteria; phylum Bacteroidota; class Bacteroidia; order Cytophagales; family Cyclobacteriaceae; genus ELB16-189. Next base: position 9,510 of record JADBYK010000104.1, on the reverse strand, counting down.
GAATGAAGCGTGTGCAGACTGGAAAAAGGCACTCGAACTAGGGGATGCAAAGGCTAACTTCTCAATCGATCAATATTGCAATAAAAAATAATTTCAATTTGGGATTTTCTTTCCCATCCATTGGTATAAAGTCACCTGATTTTAACGAAATAGTACTTCAAGTATTTTGGGTTGCATGAAGGTGTTGAACTTTTATTGGTAAATAAAGATCAAAACCAAACACGAGCACCAAATCCAATCTTCAACCCAAACTATGCATTAGAAATGCATAGTTTGCCCAGGGGGTTGACGATCCGCCTGAGGCGGATGTCAAGGTTAAACCTCATGACGCTTGCGGTCAGAGTCAGACATTTATCGTCTGACCTGACAATGAAAATCACCAACTTGGTTTTCTTACTTGGGGCTAAATCGTTGATTTTCATTCGTCAATTATGCAATGCTGACAGTACCGTCAGCATTGCATAATCGGGGTTAAAGCTATCTCACCGCTGCTTTTTATTACAGATAAAAAAAGATTTTTCGTTGGGGAAAATTATTTTTACCACGCCAAGGCGTTTAAAGAACTTCTATTTGAGTACAAATCCAGGAGGTATAGTAACTCCCTTTTTTATTACAACGATTCCTCCCGAAATAACATACGTATCTGTTTCGCAGTTTTCCAAATGAGGACCGCCAATGATAGTAACATTGCTTCCAATTCGGCAATTCTTGTCAAGTATGGCATTTTCAATATGACAACCTGCGCCAACCCCCATTAATATATCACCCGGCTTTGCAGCTATTTCTTTGAGTGTTTGGTAGGAATCATTTCCCATCATATATGTTTTGATGATGGTACTTCCAATCTCAATTCTCGAGCGAATTCCAATCACAGACCGCTCTATTTTGCCTGCGTGAATGATACATCCATCTGCAATGACCGAATCAGTGATCAATGTGCCAGAAATCTTTGATGGTGGAAGCAGCCTCGCATGTGTATAAATTCGATTCTTATTATCAAATAGATTGAAACTTGGAATAGAATCCGTCAATCCAAGATTGGCATCAAAGAAAGACCGTATGTTCCCGATGTCAGTCCAATACCCTTCAAACTGGTAACTCAACACTTTGTGTTTCCCAATGGATTGAGGAATAATCTCTTTTCCGAAGTCATTCGTATTGGGATCATTCATGAGTTCGATCAGTAGCTCCCTTTCAAATACATAAATACCCATTGAAGCCAGGTACAACCGGCCTTCTGATTTCATGTAGTCACTCACATCAGAATTCCATTTCAGAATTTCTTCTGCATTTGGCTTCTCAACAAACTGGGTGATCATGTTCTCTTCGTCTGTCTTCATGATGCCAAACTCAGTACCTTCACCGGCTGTTACAGGGAGCGTGGCAATAGTAATCCTTGCCCCGCTTTCCATGTGGCGCTCAATCAAATGGTTGAAATCCATTTGATACAACTGGTCTCCCGAAAGAATCAATGCATACTTAAAATCATGGTTAAGGAAATGATGCATACTTTGACGCACCGCATCTGCTGTACCTTGAAACCAGTTCTTGTTGGACATGGTCTGCTCGGCCGCAAGCAAATCAATAAACGCATTGCTAAAAACACTAAAATTGTAAGTGTTCTTAATATGACGATTCAGCGAAGCTGAGTTAAATTGAGTAAGCACAAACATTCTGTTTATGCTAGAATTAATGCAATTGGACAAAGGAATATCCACCAATCGATACTTCCCTGCAATCGGTACTGCAGGTTTAGAGCGATCTGCCGTCAGTGGGTACAAACGCGATCCCTGGCCACCGCCAAGAATAATCGCTAAAACATCATCTTTTATCATCGCTTAGTATTGTTTTATAAAGACGCTCGGTTTGTTTAGCAATTGCCTTCCAATCAAAATATTTCTCCACTCTTTCTCTACCCTTGATGCCCATGGCGGTTCGGAGCTGCTCATCGGCCATCAATTGATTGATTGCTGCTGCCATATCTCTCGAGAACTTATCCGGGTGAGAAGCCTCAAACGGAGCCATTTTTTCCTGTTCTAGTGGAACCAGAAACCCTGTTTCACCATGCACAACTACTTCTTTAATGCCACCCACGCTACTCGCTACTACCGCTGTTTTGCAAGCCATCGCTTCAATGTTGATAATACCAAAGGGCTCATAAATAGACGGACAACAGAAAACAGCTGCGTGGGAATACAATTGAATTACTTCCTTCTTGCTAATCATTTCAGCAATCCAAATTACATTACTTCTGTTTTTCTGCACTTCCTCTACCCGCTGTTTCATTTCCCGACCAATCTCTTCAGTGTCGGGGGCACCGGCACACAATACAACTTGCGTATCTGGATGTAGATATTGTATGGCATTTACTAGGTGGATAATTCCTTTCTGCCGTGTGATACGTCCTACAAAAAGCACAAATGGTTTAGATGGATCGACCCCATACTTATCAAGCGCAGATCTGTCGCTCGTTACATTGTATTCATCCAAATCTATCCCGTTGTAAACAACGCTTACCTTTTTTTCATCAACATCAAAATACTTCAACACATCCTGTTTGGTTTCCTGAGACACGGCTATCACGGCATCAGCCATTTCAATCGCTGTCTTTTCGATCCAGGATGAGGTATCATATCCCCTACCCAGTTGCTCACGTTTCCACGGCCGGAGTGGCTCAAGAGAATGAGTTGTTACCACCAACGGTGTGCCGTAACAGAGTTTTGATAAGATACCCGCAAACTGTGCATACCAGGTATGGCAGTGAACAATATCAGCCGTCATGACTCCGGTGTTCATTTGAATACAGGTATTCAACGTTTTGAAAATTGGAGCTAGTTCATTTTTCGTATTGTCAAGGGAAAATGAATCAGCATTGAATCCAAGAACCCGGAGCTGCTCATCATTGCTTTGCTGATCGCCAAAGCAACGAACTTCCACTTCCATCAAGTGCGCCAACTCGCGCGCCAGGTATTCTACATGCACACCTGCTCCCCCGTACACATTGGGTGGGTACTCGCGAGTGTAAAAAAGTACTTTCATGCCTTGTTGTTTAATACCCTAAAATAGAAACTATTTTTCCGTTCGCGAAATCAGTCAAATAGGACAAAAAGAAATGCCAAATCGCAATCTTTACTGCTAATTTACGAGCTAAATTTGACTGTTCCATTACTCGATCAAAAAGTCAAAATTTACCTTTGAATATTTTCCATTTCTTGTTCCTTCTATACTTGCAAAAAGAGAATTTTTGATTCTTCGATAAGCAATTCGATGTGGAAAATCATGCACCCTGTTTTCGCAAATAAACTCTCCTTTCCCAATAAAAATGATTCGGAATTTTACAGGCAGTCTGTGTTTTGATCGACTACCGCTGGATTATAGCTCCACTCCCCTTTTCGAAAACTCAACTCGATGGTTTCCTGTAACCTCGAATCGCCAGGAGCTTTTACGAATAGGCTTTTTCCTCTAAATGTGGAATCATTCAATTGCTTCCGTTGCTCGATCACATGACCACTCCCTGCATTCATCTTCCATGTGCCCACCAGCCAACTCAGTTGGTTTGCTTTCTGTGCGTAAGTAAATGAATAGATAAGAAGGAATAAGGTGATGCAAATAGTTATTCTCACAAAGTTGATTTTAATAATACAACAATGCAAAATAGAGAATTTAGTCGGTAGCTCAGATCTGAACCGTAAAAAGCAACTAACGGAATATGTTACTTACTTATTTACTACCTAAAATTCCTCCCCTCCGACCATATCTTGGTTTGCTCAAAGACAGGTGCTGGCTTTTTGTTACGTGGGTCGTGCACCGCTGTCTTTTCATCTGCGCGCGATGGTGCAACACATAGTTCTTCGCTCAATGAAGCTGTTAAGGTGCGAAGCAAAGAAGATAAATCGAAGCAGCGCCTTACAATCACGTGTATCACTTCGCCTTCGCGCTGTAACTTACCCTCTACCATCAACAAACGCGATTGGATAACTTCTTTGCGATAGTGATCAAATTGTTTTTTAAAAAGCACCAAGTTGGCCACACCGGTCTCGTCTTCGAGTGTGATGAAACAAACTCCCTTAGCCGTGCCGGGTCGCTGCCGCACGAGTATCAGGCCGGCTACTTTAACAAGCGTTCCTTCTTTTGCGCTTGCCAATTCAGCAGTTGAAATAGCATGTAACTGCCGAAGCTGCTCGCGCACAAAACTAACCGGGTGCGCCTTAAGTGACAACGCAGTTGATGCATAGTCGTGCACCACATGTTCTGATGCAGTCATCGAAGGAAGATCTACCGATACTTCTTCTACCACTTGGCTTCCAAAAATAGTGGTGGGTTTCTCTCGAGTGGCTACTTCCCACAGAGCCTCTCGCCTATCGTGCTGCAACGAACGAAAGGCATCTGCATCGGCTAGTTTTTCCAGGGTTGCTTCGCCTAATCCCAACTCGCGCAATTGGTGCATAGATGTAAATCCCTCGCCTCTTCGATCGATCAATAGTTTCATTTCTTCTTCTCGCAATCCTTTCACTTGGCGGAAGCCCAATCGCACCGCACAATATTTGCCTGATTTTTCTTCCAATTGATAATCCCAGTTAGAAAAATTTACATCCACAGGTCGAACATCTACTCCGTGGTTGCGCGCATCGATGACCACTTGCGCAGGTTGATAAAAACCCATAGGCAGACTATTGAGCAGTGCACCTGTGAACACGTCAGGATAATAGCACTTAAGCCATGAAGACACATAGACCAGTAATGCAAAACTCACCGCATGACTTTCGGGGAATCCATAACTACCAAAACCTTCCAGTTGCCGAAATACACGCCTAGCATATTCTTCTCTGTATCCATTCTTCACCATACCACTAATCAATTTCTTTTCGAAGTGCGACACCATACCCTTTGCCTTAAAGGTGTCCATGCTTCTTCGTAATTCATCGGCTTCTGTGGGTGTAAACCCCGCTGCTACAATGGCAATCTTCATGGCTTGCTCTTGAAATAAAGGAACACCCAACGTGCGACCCAAAATTTCTTTTAGTTCTGGCGATGGATACTCAATCGGCTCTTCGCCATTGCGCCTGCGCAAATACGGGTGCACCATATCACCTTGGATAGGCCCCGGCCGTACAATGGCCACTTCAATGACGAGATCATAAAAACATGTTGGACGCAAGCGCGGCAACATGGATTGTTGCGCACGACTTTCAATTTGAAAAACACCAATCGTATCGGCATGACTTACCATCTCATATACTGCAGGATCGTCTTGCGGAATATTGGCTAATGTCAAATCAAGGTTATAGTGTTTCTTCGCCAGATCAAATGCTTTTCGAATGCAGGTGAGCATGCCCAACGCCAGTATATCAATTTTTAAAAATTTCAGCGCTTCAATATCATCTTTGTTCCATTCTATATTGGTGCGGTTTTCCATGCGCGCATTTATGATTGGGCATAAATCAGATAACTTTCCTTGCGTAATTACGAAACCTCCCGTATGCTGCCCCAACTGACGGGGGAAGCCCATGAACTGAGCTGTGAGTTCCAATACTTTTCGAATCGTAGGCTCATCGGGATTGATGCCCTGTGAAAGAATTCGTTCACGATCAAAGCCATCTTCTGAAAAACTCCAGATCAATCCTGACAATCGGGTAATGACATCTACCGATAACCCAATGGCCTTGCCCACATCGCGGATGGCACCCTTGTGGTGTAACTCAGTTACCGTGGCTACAATAGCTGCGCGGTCACGACCATACTTATTATAAATGTATTGCATCACCTCTTCACGTCTCTCGTGCTCAAAGTCCACATCAATATCCGGAGGCTCGTTGCGGGCCGCTGAAATGAATCGCTCAAAAAGTAAATCGAACTTGGCGGGATCCACCGAAGTAATACCCAAACAATAACACACGGTAGAGTTAGCAGCAGAGCCTCTTCCCTGACAAAGAATTTTTTGCTGACGAGCGTACCGCACAATATCGTAGACCGTAAGAAAATATTCGGCATAGTTCATCTGTTCGATGAAATTCAGTTCGTATTGAATAGTCTTTTTTATTTTTTCGGGTATCGTTTCACCAAAGCGCTCGCGTGCTCCTTGCCAGGTGAGGTGCACTAATTCAGCTTGAGGCGTACGTCCATCGCTGGTAATCTCCTTCGGATATTGATATTTCAGTTCGTCCAGCGAAAAGGTACAAGCCTTGCCTATCAGCCGTGCCTGCTCAATAGACTCTGGGTAAGGCCGGAACAGACGATGCATTTCTTCCTTCGTCTTCAGGTATCGCTCGGCATTGGGATGAAGGCGAAAACCAGCCGTATGAATCGTACACTTCTCACGCACACAGGTAACAGCGTCTTGCAATTCTCTTCGTTCGACAACATGGTAGTGCACATCATTAGTGGCTACCATTGGTATGCTTAGTTGCAAGCTAAGTTGGTGAATGCGGTGCAATAGTTTAGCATCTACTCCGTGGTACACGCGGGTAGCTGCGATGGATAACGATGTGCCCAATGAGTTACGGTATTCTTTTACTGTTTCAATGAACGATCGGTCAAACTGAAAATCATCGTTGAGTAAAGTGGGTGACACTACTATCCATTTTATTTCTTCGGCATGTTGGTATACATCGGCTTTGTACAATTCGCACTTTCCTTTTTCTGTACGAAGATTCCCTACCGTGAGTAAATGCGATAGGCGCGCATAGCCGCTTTTGTTAGTCGGATATGCCAGTAAACTCGGTCCGTCTTGCAAATCGACCCGGCAGGCAGGTATAAATCGTATGCCTTCTTTCTTGGCGGCTACATGTGCACGAACAATCCCCGCCAGTGTGTTTCTATCAGTGATGGCAATAGCATCGTAGCCAAGCGCAGCCGCGTGCTTCACCAATTCTTCCGGGTGCGAAGCGCCACGCAAAAAGCTAAAATTAGATGTGACTTGAAGTTCGGTGTAGGCCAAAGTTTAGATTTAAGAATTACATTTTAGATATAAGATTTAAGACGTAAGACATAAGATTTGAAATTGAAGTATTGAAAGTATCTCACATTTAACACTTTTGTCATTTGTCTTATGTCTAATGTCTTATGTCTCTTGTCTTTCTAAGCAAAATACCCATGCAAAAACCACGTATATGTTTCCTCATGATAGTGACCTAACCGAAACAGCCAATACCGATGCCCCTCTTCATCTTCTACTCGGTAGTAGTCGCGGTGCTGGCCTTGCTGCAGCCACCACTCTTGTTCGATGCGCTCGGGGCCATCGGCCTTTACGATGGAATGCACTTTTCCATTATGGCGAAATAGCAAAGGAGGATAATCAGGAATAGGTGCTGTTACTTCGATGCGTAACGGTGAAGGAAGCAACTGCACCGGCCGGATCACATCATTACGCCAATCCGCATCAGGTTTTTTTTGAAGTGAGTCTGTAGATTGATACGAACGCTCTGGCCAATGATGCTCGGCTGGCAAGTAGCGATGAATACGATCTGCACCTATCTTATTGGTCAACCGGTCTACCAACTCTGACAAACGCAGGTCATGCAGTCCACCAGCAGCTTCCCACATCTTTTCTTGTTGCGGCAAGTGATCTTCTACTTTTGGAGCTTCCAACACAAACAGCTCAATACCAAGAGCCGGCTCCATAGAAGATATTTTGATTTCAAACAACTTGAACAGATGTGGAACATGATGCGAAGGGCGACTAGTAGCGATTGAAATACATTCCAGCTTTCCATCTACCCGATAGCCTTTCAGTACAGCGGTGCGCAATCCTTTTTGCTCTTGCTGTAAGCGAAGGCATAGCTTCTCTAACAATTGCTTCAACGCCATCTCAATGCCCACAGCCGTCACGATCGGTTCTAAACAAGGTAATCTTTCCTGATACGGCTCTACAGGTTGAATGGGCTCCAGCATTTCCATCTCCTGCCCTATGGCTTTATCCAATTGCTGTAGAAACTGCGGACCGAAACGCTTGCGCATAGCGGTGCGCGGCAAGCGAATGAATTGTTTGATCTGGTGAAGCCCTAACTTATGCAATCGCTCCACGGTTTCTTGCTCTAGTCGCAACGCTTGGGGCGGCAACGGCAATAAAGCATCGATGTGTTTGCTTGGCGGAATGACTCCGCCTCTCTTTTCATAGCGCGCTATGGCCCAGGCAGCACCTGGTGTGTCAGCCATGGCAGCTCTTACGAAATAACCACGAATCATCAGTTTTTGGATAATGTCGCTGAGATATTTTTCCTCACTGCCCCACAAATGTGCACAGCCGGTGGCATCGAAGAAAAGACCATCGGTAGAATCGATTGCTACAAAAGGCGTGAAACGAATACACCACTCACCCAATTTGCTCAGCACACGACTGATTTTGCCAGGCTCGTCATCGAGTACTTCTAATGATGGAACGAGTGCGCGGGCATCAGCCAATACCATACCTCTCTTCAGTCCGTTGCGCTCAGCCTCTGCATTTATTGCGGTTACAATCATGCGGCCATGCGAAGGCATTCGCAGCACCAGCGGCCGCCTTTTTAATTCAGGCTGCCGGAGGCTGAACCAGTCGGTAGCAAAATACCGAAACCATATCGACACGAAGCGCTTGTCCATGGATTCATCCGGCTTGTTTGGCCGGGTATGCAATACTTGATGCTTGATCGTTGCCACTGATGTGAACGAAACTATTCTTTCTCCATTGTAAATGCCACACACCAGGCTGGCCATTGCGTACGCGCAGTAATTCGACACGCCACTGTGGGAAGCCGATGCCCGGCAGTCCATCTACTGTTTTGCTTGGGAGCGAACTCACTTTCCACCGCGATACACAAGCCGTTGTTCCTAAGCGAGCCACATTGTTGCGAAGAATGAACCCCGTCACTTTACTTTGCTCTACGGCCAATTGCAAGCGTCTTGAAGCAGTGAAACTGATTTCACGCATCTCTCCTATTACGGTAGTCAATGCTGCACATTTCAACGCTTCCTCCATTGCCCAAAGCACATCTCTTTCTTTAGATAAATCGAGGAATAGAAACCGATCAGGCGACAGGCCAAAGTTCTTTAGGGCAGGAGGAAAAATGGTTCGCTGAGAACTGATCCAGATGGCTGTTCCATCATTCCTCATGAGAGAAGCTAACAAACCAGCTAAAAAACCCCTCGTTGCTGCAATATCTTCTGACTCTTGGGATATGAATTCATGAACGGCTCCAAGGGGAAAAGTAGCGTTTGGAAATGCCTTTTCAATGACTCCCAGCCCGGCACCCAGTGCCATCTGACTGGCTGATTTAAACCCCTGAAGTTTTAGTATCTCTGACTGAAGTCGGTTAAATATGTCAATCTTTTTTAGGGGAATCATGAGATTAGATTCCCAAATATAAGTAAATACTAAAAATATTAGTAATTATTACACTATTGTCCGACTAAAATTTTAAAAGGGCGTCCTTTTTAAGGTCGCCCTTTATGGTTACGTTTAGTTACCACACTTCACATAGCCATGAATAAAGGTAAAAAATTTGTCGGACAGCCGATTCTTTCTCAAATACTTTC
>JADBYK010000103.1 GCA_020403045.1 Cytophagales bacterium | reverse complement strand
TCAAAAGCGAATTTACCCCAGATTATGCAATAGAAATTCTATTGCATAATTGACGAATGAAAATAAACGATTTAGCCCCAAGTAAGAAAACCAAGTTGGTGATTTTCATTGTCAGGTCAGACGATAAATGTCTGACTCTGACCGCAAGCGTCACGAGGTTTAACCTTGACAATACTGACGGTACCGTCAGTATTCGTCAACCCCCTGGGCAAACTATGCATTCCTAATGCATAGTTTGGGATAAATGGGTAGGTGACATCGGTTATTTTTAGTTTTGGGTGCGGCTGTTGGAATCATTGCGTTAATGCTTCGATATCAACAAATAGTTTTCTGACGAGAAAAGTTGGCAAACAAGCCATTAGGGAGTAAAGCGAGCGAAGAGAATTTTGAAGAAATTGAAGATGAAAGACAACAAAAATTTAACTGCCTATCTGGCATTAGCCGCTGTTTGTGTGATTTGGGGCACCACTTACTTGGCGTTGCGAATTGGGGTCACTCAGTTTCCACCATTCTTGTTTTCCATGCTGCGGTTTTTAGCGGCCGGCCCAATCTTGGTTTTGTTTATGCTTACAATTGGTAAAGCGAAATGGCCAAATCGCAGGGTACTAGTTGACCAAGCGATTTCCGGACTGTTCATGGTCACATTGGGTATTGCCATGGTAGGCTGGGCAGAAGTTTATATTTCAAGTGGAGTGGCTGCAATCATATGTTCGATGATGCCTATATGGACTGTGCTCATAAATGTGCTAGTCACTAAAGATGAAAAACCCAATTGGTTGATCCTCCTTGGGTTGGCAACAGGCCTTGCAGGCATCCTCATGATTTTTGCAGAACATCTGATAGAGTTTTCGAACGCCAATTACATTAGAGGAATCGTGCTTACTTTTCTGGCTAATCTCTGTTGGGCAATAGGTAGTATCTGGATTAAAAAGAATAACCAAAACTCCAATCCGTTTTTGAATGCCGGCTTGCAAATGCTATTTGGAGGATTATTCCTCATCCCTATTAGTTTGTTGCTGGATGATTACTCTGCAATTCAGTGGAACAACGAAGTTATTTTTTCCTTGGTCTATATGATATTGATAGGCTCGGTAGCCGCTTATGCTTGTTATTCGTATGCAATCAAAAAATTGCCTATGACATTGGTCTCTCTATATGCCTACATCAACCCAATCGTAGCTGTCATTTTAGGTTGGCTTATCCTGAACGAAAAGCTAAATTTTCAAATTGGGCTGGCTATTGTCGTTACCGTTGTAGGAATCTATCTCGTCAACCGTGGCTATCAACTAAAAAATAATCCAATCAATATTCAACATTCACTGTTTAAGATTGGGAAGGCTTCAATCTCAAATCTAAAATCTCAAACCTTAAGTCCTAACAAAATGGAAATTAAAATTTACCAGGTAGATGCGTTTACCAACAAGGTGTTTGGTGGAAATCCCGCGGCTGTTTGCCCATTAGAAGAATGGTTGCCAGATTCAGTAATGCAAAACATTGCCATGGAGAACTGTTTGGCAGAAACCGCTTTTTATGTCAATGAAAAAGAGGGTTTGCGCATCCGATGGTTTACGCCTACAGTAGAAGTAGATTTGTGCGGGCACGCCACCCTTGCCACCGCCTTTATTTTGTTCAACCATGAAAACTTCCAAGGCGACACGATCTCGTTTAATTCACGCAGCGGGCAATTGACAGTAACAAAATCAGGTGACATGCTTACGCTGAACTTTCCTGTCGATACACTGAGAGAAGTAAACTCAATACCCGAGTTGGAAGAAGGGCTTGGGGTAAAATCTATAAAAACATTTAAGGGCAAAACAGATTACATGTTGGTTTTTGAGAACGAAGACCAAATCATAAACATGAGTCCGGATTTTAAATTGATTGGAAAAGTAGACGCCCGCGGCATCATCGTAACGGCCAAGGGCAAACACGTTGATTTTGTTTCAAGATTTTATGGCCCTCAGTCGGGTATGGATGAAGACCCGGTGACGGGTTCAGCGCATACCACGTTGACTCCTTATTGGGCACGGGTTTTGGATAAAACAGAATTTTCGGCACGTCAATTATCGAAACGGCAGGGAGATTTGAAGTGTAAATTAATTGGCGACCGAGTTGAGATCAGAGGGCAAGCCAGATTGTACTTGGTCGGCAAACTATTTGTCGACTTATAAAAATGCCGATCAAAAACACTATGATTCGAGTAGAACAAGCGACAATTAATCACCTGGAAAGCCTGGCTATTCTGTTTGATCAGTATCGGGTCTTTTATGAAAAGCAATCAGATGTGACCGCTGCAAAAGAATTTCTGAGACAGCGAATCGAAGCAAATGAATCAGTCATTTTTGTTTCATTCGATGAAGCCAATGTGATGACCGGCTTTACGCAACTCTATCCACTTTTCTCTTCCACGAGGATGAAGCGGCTATGGCTGCTCAATGATTTATTCGTGGACGTGACTTTTCGAGGGAAAGGATTTTCAATGGCGCTGATCGAAAGAGCCAAGGAGCATTGCAGACAAACGGGCGGATGTGGATTGATTCTGGAAACAGCCAAGTCTAATACCATCGGCAATAGGTTGTACCCCAAGGTTGGTTTTCAACTAGATCAGGATCATCATTTTTATAGCTGGGATAATTAGCATACCATGCCTACTCAGGATGTTAAAATTGTCAGCTACAAACCAGAATATCAACCCGCGTTTGAGTCTCTCAATCGAGCATGGATTGAAAAATACTTTTGGATTGAACCCATAGATGTTGAAGTGCTACAAAATCCTGAACAAAAAATACTTGAGGCTGGTGGTGAGATCTTTTTAGCTGTGTTGGAAAGCCAAGCAGTAGGTGTAGTTGCTTTGAAAAGAGTGGATGAAGCCATTTTTGAGTTTACAAAAATGGCTGTTGACGAAACCCGTCAAGGAAAGGGAATTGGCGAAAAATTGGCAATTGCGGCTATCGCAAAAGCGCGAGAAAAAAACGCCACCAAAATCATACTATACTCCAACACAAAGCTTGTAGCTGCCATCAATTTGTATCGCAAGCTTGGGTTTGTAGAAGTTGCTTTAGATGGTCCGTACAAGCGCAGTGATATAAAAATGGAATTGACCCCGAGTTAAATGAATGCCCTGCTAAAAAAGGAATCTGAAGAATGGAGTTCACTCTTTGAGCTGATTTCTACGCAAAGTATCGCGTACCTAAAGGATCTGCATAATCGACCAACTACACAATCACAAGTTCCAATACTGCGCACTAAACTTGATCAATCCGGTGTTGGTACACTCGGTGCCTTGCAGCAGTTTAATGAGCGATTCGAGTCACTGGTGGTTGGTTCATCCGGGCCACGCTATTGGGGCTTTGTTACGGGCGGAACTACTCCGGCCGCGATCGCTGGAGATTGGCTTTCAACAGTCTATGATCAAAACCCACAAGGACTAAAGGGACAAGGTGACGTATCTGCCAATCTCGAAATAGAAACCATTCAATTATTGTTGTATCTATTTCATTTGCCTCCTGATTTTTTTGGAGGTTTTGTTACAGGTGCAACGATGTCCAACTTTACATGTCTGGCGGTGGCGCGCCAATGGATAGGAAAACAGATTGGGGTAGATATTGCCAAGGAAGGTGTAACAAAAGGAATTAAAGTTCTTACGGCTACACCACATTCCTCTTCTATAAAATCACTATCGCTGTTGGGCATTGGTAGTAACAACGTAGTCAAAATAGATACAGAAGTTGGCAATCGAGAGGCAATCGATGTAAGTGCACTAGAAAGATATCTACAAAAAGATCCAACAGAACCCTTCATTTTGATTTCCAGCGCAGGTACAGTCAATACTGTTGACTTTGACGATTTCAAAGCCATTGCCAGACTGAAAGAGAAATATTCATTTTGGTGGCACATTGATGCAGCTTTTGGTGGATTTGCTGCTTGCTCATCTCATCATAAACATTTAGTAGATGGCTGGGAACAGGCAGATAGCATCACGATTGATTGCCATAAGTGGTTGAATGTACCCTACGAGAGCGCAGTGTTTTTCGTGAAACAAAAACACAGCGTACTTCAGGTAGAGACGTTTCAAAACTCCAATGCTCCCTATCTGGGTAACCCATTGGAGAATTTCAACTACCTGAATTTCCTTCCGGAGAACTCACGTAGATTGAAAGCACTATCCGTTTGGTTTTCGTTAATAGCATATGGCCAGGATGGTGTCCGATCGATTGTGGATGACAACATTAATCATGCGGTACAGTTTGGCAAGGGCATTGAGACATCTTTAGATTTTGAATTATTAGCACCCGTTAGGTTGAATACCGTTTGCTTTACATTGAGAAAAGAAACAAACCCAGATGAAGTAACCGTGTTCCTAAAAACATTAAATGCTACCGGAAAAGTATTTATGACACCCACACTTTACAAAGACAGAAAAGGAATTCGCGCAGCATTTGTGAATTGGCGCACCAACTTGGAAGACGTAAACATGGTACTTGGTTTGATGAATGAGGTTATAAACCAACTTAGAAATGGTCATTGATCAAAAAATTGCTTTTGGTATTACCGATTGGAATTTGGTAGTTGTAGAGCGTCATGAAGGCACCACGGGTTTTGCGCTTTGGCGGGTACAGCACTTTGGCAACGTGCGTGTGCGGATGGTTGAATATTCGGCAAACTATCTGGCAGATCATTGGTGTAAAAAAGGGCATATTATATTTTGTGTGGAAGGAGAAATGATTACCGAATTAGAAGATGGCCGCGAATTCATTTTGAGCGCTGGTCTTTCATACCAGGTAGGGGATGGGGCAGAAGCACACCGTACCCGAAGTGAAAAAGGTGTGAAACTCTTCATTGTCGATTAATAGTTCGTTGGCTTTAAAAAATAGCTTATGTATACTCCAGTTTATGCAAGAAACGAAAACGAAGAAGATCTAAAAGACTTTATTCGAAAGAATGGATTTGGTATTGTAGTTAGCACAGTGGAGGGAAAGCTATGGGCAACGCACATTCCACTGATTCTTATTGGGGACAAGTTGCAAGGGCACATAAGTCGTGGCAACAAGCAATGGCGTGCGCTACCACAAAATGAGGAGGTAATGGTGATTTTTCAAGGACCAAACACGTATGTTTCTTCTTCGTGGTACGATCATGAAAACGTGCCCTCATGGAACTACATAGCCGTGCACGTGTACGGGAAAGCACATATCCAGTCAGAGGAGGAGTTGATCGAATCGCTCCGGCAGTTGACAAAAAAATATGAGCAAGATTCTGTGCATCCGGTTTCCGTTGACACGATGTCAGAAAAGTTTTTACATACCGAGTTGCGTGGAACAATTGGTTTTGAAATTGCCATTGAACGAATGGAAGCAAGCTACAAGCTCAGCCAAAATCGAGACGAAAAAAACCACACTCAGATCATTTCAGAATTAGAGAAAAGAGGCGATCACAATGCTGTGAGTGTCGCGAATGAGATGAGAAAGCAAGGGTATCACAATTAGCTGTTGATGGATGCCACTAAATAACCACAAGGGTTGCGTTGCCCTGCAAAAGGCAGATAAAATTGAGCAATAGAAATAAATTTTTAATTCACTATAACTCTGTAATTTTACACTAACTAAAAAATCAAAATCCATGGCAGTACTAACAGAACCTATCCACGTTGAGCGAGTTGCGAAGTCTCGACTATCTAGCATCGATTTCAACAATCTTGGTTTCGGAGCACATATATCCGACCACATGTTGATGGTTGATTATAAAGATGGGCAATGGCAAGAACCAAAAATAGTACCCTTTGGTAACCTGGAGTTATCACCTGCCATGCTAGCCTTGCATTATGGCCAGTCGGTTTTTGAGGGCATGAAAGCTTTCAAGAACGATCAAGGAACAATTACTATTTTCCGCCCTGAACGGCACCATAAAAGATTGCTGAAATCTTTAGATCGCATGTGCATGCCAGCCATTGGTGAAGAATTGTTTCTTCAGTCTTTAAGCGCTCTAATAGAGGTTGACGCGGACTGGATCCCTACCACCGAAGGTGCCTCACTTTATTTGAGACCATTTGTCTTTGCTTCTGAAGCTAAACTTGGAGTAAAAGTAGCAGAAGAATACAAGTTCATTATTTTAACAAGCCCGGTTGGGCCGTATTTCTCTAAGCCTATCCGCGTGAAGGTGGAGGAAGAATTTGTAAGAGCTGCGGAAGGTGGAACCGGATTCGCTAAATGTGCCGGTAATTATGGAGGAGCTTTTTATCCTACTATGTTAGCACAAAAGCAAGGCTTCGATCAAGTGTTGTGGACGGATGCGAAAGACCACAAATACATCGATGAGTCAGGAGCCATGAATGTGATGTTTGTTTTGAATGGTAAACTTGTTACTCCAAAGCTATCCACTTCTTTGTTGGACGGTGTAACACGCGATTCTATTCTTACGCTTGCGAGCACCTTGGGAGTTGAAAAAGAAGAGCGAAGAGTAAGCGTGGCCGAAATAGAGGAGGCATTTAAAAACAAAACCATTACAGAAGCATTTGGCGTGGGTACAGCAGCAGTTGTTTCCCAAATTGCAACGATACATATTCATGGCACAGACTATAATTTGCCTCCTATTGATGCGAGTAGTTTTCAACTGCGCGTAAAGAAAAAATTGAATGACATCCGTAAAGGCATCGAGACAGACGTTCACAATTGGAATTATCTCGTTAAATAAATAACTAGATTGAGAATCGAGGTTCGGGGTTAATATTTCGAACCTCTTTTTTTTAGTAAAAATTAATTGATTGATTCTGTATTGACGTTTTCTTTACTCCAAACTATTTACTATGAATATTGACTACAAAGTAGATCGTTCCATAACAGCGGATGAATTCATTGATTTGCTACAGCGATCCACTTTGGCTGAGCGCAGGCCGGTTCATGACCCATTGAGAATTGAAAAAATGCTGGCACACGGCAACATTCTGGTCACCGCATGGGAGGGTAATTTGTTAGTTGGTGTTTCACGCGCATTAAGTGATTTTTCTTTTTGTTGCTATTTATCTGATTTGGCTGTTGACGAGGCCTATCAAAAGGCTGGTATTGGCAAGGAACTGATTAGGCGCACGCATGTAGCAGCTGGCGAAGAACAGGTGATGTTAATTTTACTGGCCGCACCCAAGGCGGTGAACTACTACCCCAAAATAGGCATGGAGCAATTTAAGGAGTGCTTCGTGATCAGGCGGAAGGGGTAATGCGCAAATGTTTGCATCATTGGCTGGATTGAAAGCAAATAATTGTCGAACGAAATAAAAACAAACTATGAAAAACACAACGATGAGTACCGATTCGCCCAGCCATAGCGCAAACATGGCGTTAGCGGATGGTATTTTTTAACCCAGATTATGCAATGCTGACGGTACTGTCAGCATTGCATAATTGACGAATGAAAATCAACGATTTAGCCCCAAGTAAGAAAACCAAGTTGGTGATTTTCATTGTCAGGTCAGACGATAAATGTCTGACTCTGAC
>JADBYK010000102.1 GCA_020403045.1 Cytophagales bacterium | reverse complement strand
CTGTGAGTGGCAGTGCCACGCTATGCCCAGCATTTACTAGTTGGTTCATAGCAAACGTTTCGCGTTGGGTGCCACGGTTTGCTTTTTCGGGTGAGAGTACATCCTGCAGGTTGGTGTTTTCAAGGTAAATTTTATCGGGCTTTTGCAAGGTGCTGGTGCTTCGGCCTGCTACAGCTAGGGTATTGATCAGGCGGGCTTTGTCCAAATAATGTAGGTATTGCACAAGCGTGTTACGGTGCAGGCCTATTTTTTCGCTTAGCTTGGTTACGTTGGGCTTAAAGGGAACGTTGGCAGCCAACACATACAAAAGTTGATAGATTTTTCGGGTGTTTGCTACATCAAAGCCTTCTATAAAACGAAGGTCATTCTCTACAATTGTCTTAATGAGTTGATCCAGGCGTAGGCTGTAGGTGTTTTTATTTTCGGCAAAAAATGGATAGTAGCCCGTGTTGAGATAGTCTGCAAAAAATTGCAGTGGTTTAATGTGAGTTGTTATTTCGGCAGCAATGGCTGTATGATTGGCAAGTACATCGGTAAGCGAAACGGGCGGTGTTACATATACATCAGTGAAAGCTAAATACTCGCGATAGGAAAGGCCGGCCAGCTCGTATTGCACTGCCCTGCGGCTGAGGTCGGCATTTTCCTTGAGCATGTCTACAATGGAAGAGCCAGAGAATACAATATGCAATTCGGGGTAAGCATCGTACAAGTTTTTAATTTCTCTTGCCCAATCGGGGTATTTGTGCACCTCATCGAGGTATAGGAAACGGCCGCCTAGTTGTAGAAAGGATTCTGCAAATGAAACCAGGCGATTTTCTGTAAAATAGATGTCGTCTAACGTGGCATACGCAGCTATGTGCGTTGGTGTGTTTTTCTGCTTGAGTTGCTGCATCATCAGCGTGGTCTTGCCAGTGCCTCTGGCACCCACAATACCTATGAGCCGGTTTGCCCAGTCGATGCTTTGTGCCAAAGAGCGCTGAAAGGATAGCGATTGATTTTGAACCAATAGGGCAGATTTTAGCAGAATTTGTTCCATAAAGCTGTTTTGAATAAGCAAAATATAGATAAATTGCTGTTTTTAAACAGCGATTTATTCGTGTTCCCCACCACCAATTCTTACGGCTTATTTGCCAAGAGTTTTTTCCTTGTCTCAAAAAGAGTTTTTGCGGTGCTGAGTTGGTCCTGAGTATCAAATCACTATTATAAAATAAACAGAATTGTTTACACAAATGTATTTATCATGTAAATTGCCAGATATTTATGAATGAAGAGCTACAAATATTAAAGGGCATTCATCCCGGAGTTTACTTAAATCGTAAGCTCAAGGAGAAGAAGTTACAGAAAGGGCGTTTTGCTATTCAGGTAAATGAATATCCTCAGACTTTGGGAGACATCACGAAGGGAAAGAGGAGCATGAATACACCGCTTGCATTGAAAATTGAGAAGGAACTCAATTTAGCTGAAGGCTTTTTAATGATGCTTCAAATCTTCTACGACATTGAGCAAGAGAAGCATAAGCTGTTAGAAAACGCAAAGCCTGATCTGTCCAAGTTAAGACGAGGGTTATTCTGGGATACGAACATGGAAAAAATTGATTGGCACCGCCAAAGACGAGCTGTCATTCAACGAGTTTTTGAACGTGGGAATAGTGTTGAGAAGGCAGAAATAACACGTTTCTACGGTGATATTGAAATCGAACAATTCATAAACAAACCAGGCCAATTGCATGCCTGATGGATTATTCTGGAATGCAGTTACCCCGTTGCTTAAAACTGCATTGACTAAAATGATGGCTAACGGTTCGTTTCACCGATTTAGACTTGTAGGTGGCACATCACTTAGTCTACAGCTCGGTCACCGGATTTCAGTTGACATCGATCTTTTTACAGATGCTAGTTACGATTCCATTGACTTTGGAGTCATCGATAACTTCTTACGCAAAACGTTCTCCTATGTATCAGAGCCTCAGTCGGGCGTAGTAGGAATGGGAATGTCTTATCTAGTAGGTGATGATGAGAACGAATCAGTTAAGCTAGACTTATACTATACTGAGCCATTTATTCAGCCTGAATTGATCATTGCTCCCTTTAGGCTAGCAACCATTGAGGAGATTGTCGCGATGAAAATGGATATCGTTCAGCGTGGTGCAAGGAAAAAAGACTTTTGGGACTTGCATGAATTGCTAGATAGGTACTCTCCAAGCCGGATGATTGAACTGCATAAATCTAGGTATCCATACAACCATCAAGAGAGCGAGATTCGAGCAAATTTTACCAACTTCACAATGGCTGATGACGATTTTGAACCAGTATGCTTAAAGGGGAAATATTGGGAGTTGATCAAACTTGATATTGTTCAAGCCTTAAAGTCTTGATTTTTTTGCGCGGGGTTTAAGCGATGCCCAATCATTTCCTATCACCAACCGCAACGCCTATTTTTTATTGACCAAAAAATTCTTCTTCGGCTCAAAAAGAGTTTTTACTATCCCTGAATTTTCTGAAGAAAAATAAATCGTAGGCTGCCACGAAGACTTTAGCACCCAGTCGGTTGGCCTTTTCCAGCCTTCCACAGTGGCAATCATTCCGGGCGCACCTTTTAATTGAATCGATACATCGCCCTTACCGATCGCCAAAAATTCATCTGCAAAACCGTTGGCATTCTTAAATTCTAATTGAGACAAATAGCTATTCACTTTGGTCGAGTCAGCCTGGTCAGTGCCAATCCACCAGCCTTTGTCTTTTTTCGTCAACACGAAACTGCTGTCGGCCAGGTAGAGAAATTGGACTTCAGTAATCTGCTCTTTTTTCAATCTCAAAAATGATTTGTCGCGCCAGTCGGTGTAGCTTCGATTAAAAGAAGATTCTAAAAATCCTTCCACCGCATACACTTCGTTTTCGTTCGTCAGGCGGACATAAGTAAATATTCCGCCTGGATTGAATTGACCATCCGATGACTGGTTGAAACCAACCCGCCCCACGTGAATGTCTGCAACAACCACATCGCCTTTGTATAATTGAACCCGCGTACCGGAATCGCCCACGCTATATTCCTTCCAATTTTCTTTCTTCTTGGTAATCAATCGCAATGGTTTTAGGTTGGCCAACGTTGCAATGGCGTTGTTGACCGATCCCTGTTCAGTGGGAGCAGTGCGTTTTTCTTTTTTTGCAATCCATTTATTGCCTTCCCTATTCAATTCAATCCCCTGGCCTTTTTCAACTGCGGCATTCAGCAAAACCCTGGTTACAGACGCAGTATCAACTTTCAGTAACTCTGTTCTCAGATTGCTTTGGCGCTTTGACGCGCGGAAGACCCTGGACAGAGCAAAAACGGCCGCCAGTCCAATTAAAACTCCGATTAAAATTTTGTTGTTAAGCTTCTTCATAATTTTCACTCATCCATTTGTAACGTCTCATTTTATTGCGCTGTGAGCGATAGATGCCGTAACCCAACGCCAGTAAAATGGGTAAAAAGAAATTTCCATATTTTAATAGTGTCTTTGTGGAGTCTTCGAGTGCCTCAATCGGGCGAGAGGTGGCTCCTTTTGTTCGTAACGAAATCAGCCCCGTATCATCCGAAAGCCAATCGATTCCATTCACCAATAGGTTTACATTATCTGGGGAAAGTTGGCGGGCTTTGTCGCTTGACCCATTGATGGGGAAATCACCATCGCCAATCACCATCATTTTTGATCTTGAATTTCCCGATAACTTTCCTTCGATAGCCGCAGCGACAACCAACCCGTTTTGAGGGAAATCATTTTGTGTCCATTGTTTTTGAAGTTCAAAATAGACCGGTGCCCGTAGCGCGTTCGATTGCTCAGAAGAGAACGCCAGCGCTGTAAATTTTTTGGTGGTATCTCCTGAGTATTTTATTGTGCTTGCAAACTGAAGAATAACACTCTCAATGCCCTTTACCGAAGGATGATTGGAGAATCGAGAGACTACAGGGATATAAGGAAATTGAATCTGTTGCTGCAACATACCGAACGAAGTTTGTTGTTGCATCGTCACCGACCCGCATTTCGTATCAATCACAAAATTATCCTCCACTTCTATTCCTTTGGCAAGTAGCCATTGCTCTAGTCCGGTGTTTACTGCACTACCGGTGGCATTTTGGAAGTTTCCATCTACACGATTCATGGCAACGAATACCCTTCCACCTCGGGCAACAAAGCTTTCTATTTTCTGAAAATGAGAAGATGGAATTGTGTCCGTTGGGCGAATGATCACGAGTGTTTTTGCTGTGGGAGCAATATCCGTTGTATCACTGAGCGTTACTGCTTGAGTCGTGTACAAGATATCAAGACTTTGCCGAGCTTGGGCTAACTCGTCAAGAGTGGGTTCTCCGTGTCCCTGCAAAAAGCCAATGATCGGTTTTTCTTTAACAGACAATTTTTTGATAGCCGTTGATAACGCATATTCCATGGCTGCTCCAGGCTGAATGAAGGGAATCACTTCTTGACTAGAGCCAAGTAACACCAAAGCGCCCATGAATGCTTTTTGCTGTTTCACTTGATCCTTCTCTCGCACGTTGATCATCACAGTGCGAATGCCATTTTTGTTCGCCTCCTGTTCGATGGATTCTTTTTCGCTTGGATTAATGAACTCATACACCACTTTCCCATCGGATCGATTCGAATATTCGATTAGCATTTCCTGAAAATCCTGACGCGTTTTAGCTACATCGGGCGGAAGGTTTTGAGAGAAGTAGGCTTTTACTGTGACAGGATCTTCCAGGTCATCGATGATTTCGCTGGTTGCTTCACTGAGTGTGTACTCACCATCTTCAGTAAAATCAAAACGCAAATGAAATTCATTGCTTACAAAATTGATGGCAACGATGATGAGTAGCAGTAGTCCTAGGCTGGTATATAATTTCTTGTGCATAATAGTTCAACTTAAGAAAGGTTTCTTTTAGTGAGCGATGACTCGGACAGGAGCAACCCCACACATACAATTGAAATAAAATAGATCAAATCACGCGTATC
Source organism: Cytophagales bacterium (assembly GCA_020403045.1). Classification (GTDB taxonomy): domain Bacteria; phylum Bacteroidota; class Bacteroidia; order Cytophagales; family Cyclobacteriaceae; genus ELB16-189. The sequence goes on along the minus strand of JADBYK010000102.1, from coordinate 9,194 downwards.
GACTACTCCTCTGGAGATACTCTCAAAATGAGTAGACAAACTAAGCTGATTAAAAATCTCGCCAACAATACCCTGCACATTACCGGCTAACACGCCAAATATGATGTGAAAGAAAAGACCAATGAATAAAGCAGTAAGAAACGCTACAATTTGATTATTGGTAATACTGCTCGCATACAACCCAATGCTCACATAACTGGCGCTAATCAGCAGTAGACCTAGATACCCGCATATTACTTCGCCCTGGTCAAGATTGCCAATATTTGCCAACGTGATTACGTAGGGAAGGGTAAAAAACAAGGCAACGACTACTAGTAATAAAGCTGCCAGGAATTTACCAATTACTACCTGTCGGTCGGTAACTGCCTTGGTCAATAACAACTCAATAGTACCTGTCTTTCTTTCTTCAGCCAGCAAACGCATAGTGAGTGCCGGAATAAAAAAGAAGAGCGACCAATAGGCAATATTGAAAAATCCACGCAACGTAGTCTGCCCTACTAAAAATATATCGTTGCCATACATCCATGTAAAGAACCCGCTAAACCCAAGGAAAAGCGTCAATAAAATATAGGCGATCAAGGAATCGAAAAATGATCCCAGTTCTTTGTTTGCAATAATCCAAATCGTCCTCATCTCAATTCATCGTTAAGTTTCTGAATACATCTTCCAATCGGGTTTCCAGCGGAATCATTTCGGTGATCACCCAATTTTTTTCCGCACAAAGTTTAAATACCGCTCGGGTAGATGACAATCCCGATTTGCTTTGAATTTCAAATCGATTCATAGCGACATCGGTGAGGTCAACTTTTGCCACATTGTTCAACTGTTGCAGTGCTTTTTGGATTTCTGCTGCCGCTCCATCCTCAATCCTGACTTTTAACAATTCGGTTCCGGTAGCTTGCTTGCGCAATGTTTCAGACGTGCCATCGGCCACAATTCTTCCTTTGTTAATAATAAGAATTCGGTCACAGGTAGCTTCCACTTCTGGTAGGATATGAGTGCTCAGGATTACCGTTTTCTCTTTTCCAATTTCACGTATCAGTTTTCGGATTTCCACAATTTGATTGGGGTCGAGGCCGGTAGTCGGCTCGTCTAGCACCAGTATTTCAGGATCGTGAATAAGTGCTTGTGCGAGACCCACTCGTTGACGATACCCTTTCGATAGCTCACCAATTTTTTTATGTTTTTCAGCATTGAGGCCACACACGCTCACCATTTTGCGGATACGTTCGTTGATCAGACTTTTCTCCACCCCCTGCAAGGCAGCGCAGAAACCAAGGTATTCAATCACCGGCATGTCGAGGTAGAGTGGATTGTTTTCTTGCAGGTAGCCGATGTGTCTTTTGATTTCGTCCCCTGACTCCCGCAACTTTTTTCCACCAATGAAAATAGTTCCATCACCGACTGAAAGATAGCCAGTGATCATTTTCATGGTAGTGCTTTTGCCTGCTCCGTTTGGCCCCAAAAAGCCCAGGATTTCTCCGGCTTTCACCTCAAACGATATGTTATCTACGGCACGCTGCGAACCATACCGTTTGGAAAGGTTTTCAATTTTAATATCCATAGAAATTTTTTAATTGGAGATTGATAGATTATTCAATCTCATTTCGAGGTGCAAAAATATATTTTTGTTGAAAAAAGAAAAGAAGAAAATAATTTTTTTGAGCTCAAGAAATCCATTCAAACCCTGTCCATGGCACCAGTGCTTTAGGAATCTTAATTCCCTCTTTTGTCTGATTGTTTTCCAAAATAGCAGCCACAATTCTTGGAAGTGCCAATGCACTTCCGTTTAAGGTGTGAAGCAGTTGTGTTTTGCCCTCTTTGTTCTTGTAGCGCAATTTGAGGCGGTTGGCTTGAAAAGCTTCGAAATTACTAACAGAGCTTACCTCTAGCCAGCGCTGCTGAGCGGCAGAAAAAACTTCAAAGTCGTAGGTCATGGCAGAGTTAAAACCCATATCGCCACCGCAGAGTAGTAGCCTACGGTAGGGCAACTCTAATTTTTTGAGCAGTCCGGCTACATGCTGGCTCATCTCTTCCAATAATGCGTAAGAATTTTCTGGTTTACTGATTTGAACAATTTCTACTTTGTCAAACTGGTGAAGTCGGTTTAATCCACGTACATGAGCACCCCAACTGCCAGCTTCTCGTCTAAAGCAAGGTGTATAGCCTGCATTTTTTACTGGTAACTCATCTTCACTTAACATCACATCTCGATAGAGATTAGTGATAGGTACTTCTGCAGTGGGGATTAAATACAAGCCATCCTCATTGATAAAATACATCTGCCCTTCTTTATCAGGAAGTTGACCAGTTCCATATCCGGATGCTTCGTTGACCACAATAGGAGGCTGCATCTCGGTGTAGCCAGCCTTGTCCGCTTCACTTAAAAAAAAGTTGATTAATGCGCGCTGAAGTTTTGCACCCTTGCCTTTATAAACGGGAAACCCAGCACCTGCAATCTTTACGCCCAACTCAAAATCGATGATGTCATATTTTTTTATTAGCTCCCAATGTGGTTGTGCGTCTGCGCTCAGATTCGGGGTTTGGCCAACTTGTTCTTCATAGATATTCTCTTCCGCACTTTTTCCAGCTGGTACTTTTGCGGCCGGCACATTCGGGATTTTATAAAGTATTTGTTGGAGTTCCTTTTCTACGACCTCTAGTCGAGATAGGTTGTCTTTGATGATCTGCTTTGCCTGAGTCACTTGATTACGCAGTTGAGTTGCTTCTTCAGCCTTTCCTGCCTTCATCAATTCACCAATCTTTTTTGAATCTTGATTGGATTGGGTTTCTCGCTCTTGTGTATCGGTTTGAATAGACCGCTTGCTCTTATCTAATTCTAGTGCTTTCAGCACTAACTCTTCGGTATCTTTGAAATTCCTTTTCGCCAGACCGTCTAGCACGCGGTCTGTTTCTTCCCGTAATACTTGTAATTGCAACATATCTATCGATTAAGAGGCCAAAAATAGCCAATAAATTTTGAGCTGATTTGATTGTATTCAAATTTTGCTTTATACTTGCAGGGTCAATGCGGTCTCGCTGACTATCAATCAATAAATATTCTGGTACTTTATTTCTTCGTTACGTCTATAGTGGTATAATGTTTTGTCTGTTGCTGTCTATCAGCATTTTCATTAAAAATATATTTTTTGTTCTCTAACCTATCTATTTGATCCTACATGCACACAATTGATGAACTCAATGATAAGCTCATTTCTGAGCTGAAGGAATTAGCCGAAGGCCTCGGTGTAAAGAATGCTAAGAAATTGGCAAAAGAAGAATTGATTTATAAGATACTAGATCAGCAGGCCGTAACCAGCGCAGGCGATCCGCCAACTCCCAGAAAAACGAACGAAGGGGGCGAACCCGAACGTAGAATGCGCCCACGCAAACGTGAAAATGTCGCGCCCGCGCCCGCTCCTGCGGAAGTGCAACCTGAACAGGGAAATGAAGAGGTAAGCAGTGAAGAGATGCTCAAAACGTTGGACTTTCAAATCGACCAGAGCGCTACTAGTTTTGAAGAGCAGCCTACTGAGGCCCCATCTGGTAATGTAGAAACCCCTTCACAACAAGAAAGACGAGAAGATAGACCATCTCATCCAAACCAACAGTCCAATCAGCAGCATCAGCCAAGACGTGAAAATCTGGTAAAAGATTTTGATGGCGTTGTTTCCAACGAAGGTGTTCTTGAAATTATGCAAGACGGATATGGATTCCTACGCTCTTCAGATTATAACTACTTGGCTAGCCCGGATGATATTTATGTGTCACCCTCGCAGATAAAACTATTTGGTTTAAAGTTAGGCGATACAGTTCGCGGCCAAATTCGTCCACCAAAAGAAGGCGAAAAATATTTTGCCTTGCTGAAAGTGGATAGCGTCAACGGCAAAACAACAGAAGAGATTCGCGACCGTGTGGCATTTGAATATTTGACACCTCTTTTTCCGGAGCAAAAATTGAAGCTAAGCACTACGCATGATAATATGTCCATGCGAATCATGGATCTTTTTTCACCTATCGGAAAAGGACAGCGTGGAATGATTGTGGCGCAGCCTAAAACAGGTAAAACAGTTTTGTTGAAAAATATTGCCAATGCCATTGCGGAAAATCATCCGGAGGTGTATTTGCTGGTGTTGCTTATCGATGAACGCCCGGAAGAAGTAACAGATATGGCGCGCAGCGTTAGGGCAGAAGTAATTGCTTCTACCTTCGATGAACAAGCTGAAAGACACGTGAAGGTCGCCAGCATTGTATTGGAAAAAGCAAAACGGATGACTGAGTGCGGTCACGATGTGGTGATTTTGTTAGATTCCATCACCCGTTTAGCGCGTGCTTATAACACAGTGGTTCCGTCCTCGGGAAAGATTCTTTCTGGAGGCGTAGATGCCAATGCCTTGCATAAACCAAAACGCTTTTTCGGGGCTGCCCGTAAAATTGAAAATGGCGGATCATTGACAATCATTGCCACTGCCTTGATTGACACAGGATCTAAAATGGACGAGGTAATTTTTGAAGAGTTCAAAGGAACGGGCAACATGGAATTGGTGCTTGACCGTAAACTCTCCAATAGAAGGGTTTATCCGGCCATCGATGTTCCGGCTTCGGGAACGAGACGCGAAGATTTGTTGATGAAGGAAGAAGAACTCCAACGTGTTTGGATTTTGAGAAAATTCATGGCGGATATGAATCCCGTTGAGGCAATGGAGTTTTTACAATCAAAAATGAAGGGTACCCGCAACAACGAGGAGTTTTTAATATCAATGAACGGCTAAAAAGGTCTTTTTGGAAGGCCATCAGCTTGGTGTCAATTTCTTGATAGGAATGAGTAAAACGGACTAGGTCGTTTATTCACCTCCCATTCTATTCCTTTTTTCCTATTTTTGTGGACAACTTAACAGCTATACGAAAGTGCCAGTCCAGGAACAAATACTTACCGATCTACTGGAAGCTATCGAGATCACCGATGTCAGGGACCTTATTGTGTTTAATGACGATTTCAACACCTTTGAGCATGTCATTGAAACTCTTATCCGTGTTTGCAAGCACACCCCCGAACAAGCCGAGCAGTGTACCTGGTTGATTCATCACAAAGGAAAATGCAAGGTGAAGGCTGGTTCTTATGAAGAACTGAATCCAATGCGCGAGGCGATCGTTGATGCTGGCATTGATGCAAAAATTGTTTAGTGCCCATTTTGTTTTGGGCGCGTTACCAAGACTTATCAAAAGAACTAAGTGGATTTTCCTTCAAAACTGATAGAGGATGCTGTAAATGAGGTTGCCAAGCTTCCGGGCATTGGAAAAAAAACAGCGCTCAGAATGGTTTTGCATTTGATAAAAGAGAATAAACATCGCACAGTAGCTCTCGCAGACGCTTTGACCAAGTTGCGATCAAACATTCGGTTTTGTAAAACATGCCATAACATTTCGGATGAGGAGGAGTGCACTATTTGCAAAAGCCATAAGCGAGACAAAAGCATTATTTGTGTAGTAGAAGACACCCAAGATGTAATGGCCATTGAAAATACAGCTCAATTTATGGGGGTATATCATGTGCTGGGAGGAGTTATTTCTCCCATGAACGGGGTCGGACCATCAGATATTAAAATTGACTCGTTGATAGCCCGTTTGACAAATGGGAAAGAGATCAAAGAAATCATCTTAGCCCTAAGCCCCACCATGGAAGGCGATACCACTAATTTCTATATCAACCGAAAACTATCTTCCTTTTCTCTGAAGGTTACATCGATTGCCCGAGGCATACCGGTGGGAGGTGACTTGGAGTATGCGGATGAGATTACCTTGGGGAGAAGTATTCTCGGGCGGACACTTTTTAGCTAACACTTGGCAGGTTTCTTGAACTCATTCTTTTTAGAAGGGGCAAAAACCACAGACTAGATCTCTGTCTACCGCTTGTCTTCACATGATAAATCTCTTTCTTTGTAGACATAATCAAAATTATGAACCACCTTTCCAACCGCATCAACGCAATTGAAGAATCTGCTACACTGGCCATGGCTGCCAAAGCTCGCGAATACAAGAATAGAGGTATTGACGTAATCAATCTCAGTTTGGGTGAGCCCGACTTTAAAACCCCACAGCACATTTGTGATGCCGCTAAGAAGGCTATTGATGACGGAAAATATTTCTCCTATCCTCCGGTTGCAGGATACCAGGACTTGCGCGAAGCGATTGCAGCGAAATACCAAAAGGAAAACAAGGTTCCATACAAAGCAGAGAACATAGTTGTTTCGAATGGTGCCAAGCAATCCATCGCTAACGTGATGCTAGCGTTGCTTAATCCTGGAGATGAGGTAATCGTGTTCGCTCCCTATTGGGTTAGCTATGATGCGTTGGTTCGTTTAACTGAAGCGACACCGGTTATCATCAATGGTACCTTAGAAAACGATTTTAAAGTAACTGCGCAGCAAGTAGAAAAAGCGATCACAAAAAAGACAAAGGCAATCATTTTCTCATCGCCATGTAATCCAACAGGCTCTGTCTTTTCAAAAAAAGAGTTGGAGGCGATCGCGGCTGTTGTTCTCAGCCATGAAAATTTATTAATCATTGCTGATGAGATTTATGAACACATTAATTTTACCGGTGATCAAACGAGCATGGCTTCTCTTCCGGGCATGTTCGATCGTACAATTACGGTGAATGGTTTTGCGAAGGGCTTTGCCATGACAGGCTGGCGTGTAGGCTACATCGCTGCCCCCAAATGGATTGCCGATGGAAGCAATAAAGTGCAAGGTCAAATTACTTCAGCTAACTGTTCTATCTCCCAGCGCGGAGCATTAGCTGCCATTACTGGTGACTTAGCGCCCACGAATAGGATGGTAACCGAATACCACAAGCGAAGAGACATCGTCTACAAATTGTTAAAAGAAATCCCAGGAGTAAAAGCGAATTATCCCCAAGGCGCTTTTTATTTCTTCCCTGACGTGAGCTTTTATTTTGGTAAGAAAGATGGCGAAACAGTAATCAAAAACGCAGATGATTTTTGCTTTTTCATGTTGGATAAAGGACATGTGTCGCTTGTACCCGGTGGTGCATTTGGCGATGAAAAATGTGTTCGGCTTTCATATGCAGCCTCAGAAAGGGACCTAGTCGAAGCCATGAGCAGAATGAAAAATGCCTTAGCATCCTTGAAGTAAAGTTGACAACTGACTATTAGCTTCCTACTTTCTACTTTGGTTTTATGAACTCTCCAGAAAAAATAGTTGAATCTTTCGCCAAACTCAATGTATTGATCATTGGAGATGTGATGCTAGATAGCTACATCTGGGGAGCAGTAGAAAGAATCTCTCCCGAGGCACCAGTACCCATTATTAATGTTCGAAAGAAGGATTTCCGTTTAGGTGGCGCGGCCAACGTTGCCTTAAACGTTCATGCCTTAGGGGCGACCCCCATACTCTGTGCGTTGATCGGTGACGATGAGGATGGCAAAAAATTACTACAGCGATTAGATGACAAAAAGATTTCTAAGGACGGAATCGTGACTTCTTCTTTTCGACCCACTACCGTAAAAACAAGAATTATTGCCAGCCAGCAACATGTGGTACGTGTGGATGAAGAGTCGGATAAGGTGGTTAATCAGGAAGAAGAAAAGTTATTATTGGAGCGAATTGAAAAATTAATGCCCGCCTGTCACGTCATTGTTTTTGAAGATTACGATAAAGGCGTATTAAATGCTTCGATCATTGAAAAGACGATTGCCCTTGCAAAGCGAAAAAATATTCCCACGGTAGTTGATCCCAAGAAAAGAAATTTTCTTGCGTACAAGGGCGTAACTCTATTTAAACCAAACCTAAAAGAATTGCGCGAGGGCCTAAAGATAGAAGTAGAGGCAAGTAATCAAATTCAAGTCGAGAAGGCCGTTGAATTGCTAAAAGAAAAACTACACGCAGAAGGAGTGATGCTTACACTTTCTGAACATGGAGTTTACATAGATTATAATAATCAAAAGGTAAAAATAGCAGCACATGCCCGTGAAATCGCAGATGTTTCCGGTGCAGGTGATACGGTAGTGAGTATTGCAGCGCTCTGTTTGGCGTTGAAGCTTTCGCCTCCATTGATTGTTTCACTTTCCAATTTAGGTGGGGGCTTGGTTTGCCAACATGTAGGGGTTGTGCCGATAGATAAAGAGGAACTTATGAATGAGGCAGCTCAGTTATTTTGAGGTCTTTCACTTAACACTCACAATTAAGGAAAATTCTTGTAAATGTCTTTTCTGTTTTCGAAAACAACGAATAGGACCACATCTGATTCTACCTTTAATCCTATTCGATAGTTTCCTAATCGAATTCGATAATATTCACGATGACCTTTTAACCGTTTGATATTTGAAACAGATTGAATTGCAGATGCCGTCTCTACTTCGTTGATGCACTGAACAATCAATTCTCGCAACTTTTTATCCCTTACAGATTGAACAGATTTAAGAAAAGATTTTTTAAACGCGGTGATCATTTTTTGTTCAAAGCTTTCATCACAGAAGCTCGTGAAACGGTAGGCGATCTCAGGCCTTTGTCGATCGCTTTAGCCAAAACCCAATCTTCTATTTCTTGTTTGGAAAGAGGTCGCGATTTTACCCCAATTTTTTTAGCTACTTCAACAAGAAGCTTCAAAGAGGATTTTTTATCGCTGGTGAAAATGGTAGATTCCATACAGATTTATTTGATCGTCAAAACAAAGCTACCACTATTTTTTTGTCGGAATGTATAGACCCGCCTGTGAAATCCAATAAAAAAACCCCGAGTTTTTCGGGGTCTTAGTTGAAGGGTGAATGACGGGGTGCCGTCCCGAAGCGGGACGAGCATGCTCGTGGCTTTGCCACGGCACTCGAATGGGGTATAGCTATGAAACTGGATTCTCTCGATAGTTGTCAATAAACTCCATCATCCTTTTAGTAGACTTCAAGTTCTTGAGCTTTTTTTCCAACTTCATTGCCTCAGCACGCGAACTTACTTTGGTGTGCCAAAACAATTTCCATGGAGTTTTCCTACTCGTATATTTTTCTGATCCAGCATTGTGTCTTTTTAGTCGATCATCTAAATTATTGGTTTGACCGAAATAGAAGGAACCGTCTTTTTCGGATTGAAGGATGTATACGTAAAATTCCATTTGCATAAAAAACCCCGAGTTTTTCGGGGTCTTAGTTGAAGGGTGAATGACGGGGCTCGAACCCGCGACCT
>JADBYK010000101.1 GCA_020403045.1 Cytophagales bacterium | reverse complement strand
GTGGGCACCACACGAACATGATACATTCTATTGCCTTACTTTACCCCTTAGTGCGACAAAATACAAATTTTATGGGCGCAGTGAATTGAAAATCAACGACTTAATTTTTTGAAAAATTTACCGCGGACAAGTCAGGAAATATTTTTTGGCGCTTGCCCACAGCGGTTGTTTTTCTTCAGTGGTGCGCTTCCGAAGCCGCGGCCTGTCCCCTTGGAGATTACGTCCACGGTGACCACGTTTTTTCGCGGCTTTGCAATAATCATAATCGATCGATTCTAAGTAAGTAAAAGTGGTCATCTTCCGTGGCAAAAACTGATCCGGCTTCGCGGAATTTCCACCTGCTATCTTTATAAGAAAATCTGCTCGCCCTACCCAACTTTCGCTACCCAAATTGGCCTGGGTGATTACGTCACCACCCCTTGCCATCGCCTCAATAGTTGTTTCTGTTGGTTGTCCGTTTAAATCAACTACGCCCAGACCTTTTCCTTTCAGAAATTTGATATAAGCTTCTTCATGCTCTTGGCCTCGCTGTGCGAGGATGGCGGTTGCCGGATCTTACCAACTGGGGGCCTTGCGTTTACCCAGAGCAACAGAAAGATCGAGCTTGCTTAAATGTTTGCAGCCTAGATAGTTGGCTAAAACGCTGGCAGATGTTTGAAGTTGGCTATTGGAATATCTCATGGGGGTTAGAATAAGCAACGGCCAGCCGTAATTTGAATTACAAAATAGCCATTATTCCGCTTTGTTTTGATTATTTTGTAAGCCCTAGTTCTTTAAGGCGGGAGCGTAATGCATACATATAGACCCTTCAGTATACCTGAGATAAAGATGATCAAGTCAAAAATTCAATGGCCTTCTACACCCAAAGGGTTCATGAACGAAGCCCACGTGTGGAGCTTCAAAAAACAGTTACCTCAATCAAAATAGTATGGAAAAAGAGACCATAACAAAACTCAATAAGTCATTTGAAGAGTATGCTTACGAGCAAGACGGTGTTGATTATTGGCTTGCCCGCGAATTGCAAGAACTTTTGGGCTATGCCGATTGGCGCAATTTTTTAAATACTGTGGATAAAGCTAAAGAAAGCTGTAAAACCACCGGAGAACCCCTTTCTGATCATTTCGTTGACGTCAACAAAATGATCGAACTGGGAAAGGGAGGGCAAAGAAAAGTTGAGGATATCATGCTTACCCGTTATGCCTGCTACCTCATAGCGCAAAATGGTGATCCCAAAAAAGAGCAGATTGCCTTTGCCCAAAGTTACTTCGCCATACAAACACGTAAGCAGGAGCTATTAGAAGAACGCATACAGCTCATGGAGCGCTTGCACGCCAGAGAAAAATTGGCCGCTACCGAAACAGAACTATCCAAAAACATTTACGAAAGAGGAGTAGATAATAAAGGGTTTGCCAACATTCGCAGCAAAGGCGACTGGGCTTTATTTGGCGGCCATAACACCAGTGCCATGAAACGCAAATTGGGTATTGCCGAAAACCGGCCTTTAGCCGACTTCCTGCCCACCATCACCATTACAGCCAAACAACTGGCTACTGAAATTACCAATTTTAATGTAAAGAAAAATGATTTGAAGGGGGAGCCAAAAATTACCAGCGAGCACGTGAAAAACAATAGTGATGTGCGAAGGCTGCTCGGTAAAAGTGGCATCAAGCCAGAACAATTGCCAGCCGAAGAAGACATTAAAAAATTGGAACGCAGGGTAAAATCTGCCGATAAAGATATTGTAAAGGAAAAGTTAAAAGGCAAATAGCCCGATGAACAGACACGGCCTCCTTCAAAAAATAAAATCTCTCGAAAATCTCTCACAAGACGAGCGCGCCTATCTCATCAACCTGGTTAACACCAAAAAGAAATATGGCTTAGTGTGGGAAGACTAGAGATTCCGTCCACGGTGACCACTTTTTTTCGCGGCTTTGCAATAATCATATTCGATCGATTCTAAGTAAGTAAAAGTGGTCACCTTAACGTGGCAAAAACTGCTCCGGCTTCGCGGAATTTCCAATAGGACATAAACCCAAATTATGCAATGCTGACGGTACTGTCAGCATTGCATAATTGACGAATGAAAATCAACGATTTAGCCCTAGTTAAGAAAACCAAGTTTGTGATTTTCATTGTCAGGTCAGACGATAAATGTCTGACTCTGACCGAAAGCGTCACGATGTTTAACCTTGACATCCGCCTCAGGCGGATCGTCAACCCCCTGGGCAAACTATGCATTCCTAATGCATAGTTTGGGATAAATTGACTTTTTTTTGAAACTAGGGTGTGACTGTGTCGGTTACCAACAACAGCAAAATAGTAATCCACATTACCAAAATAGGAACCAACTTTAGTTTAAAATCACAAAAGGGATCGTACTTATGCAAATCGTTTTGACACCTCATCCCAATTTACCACATTCCAAAAAGCAGTGCAATAATCTGGCCTACGGTTTTGATAATGCAAATAGTAGGCATGTTCCCACACGTCAAGGCCCAGCAGCGGGGTGCCTTTTACTTCGGCTATGTCCATTAATGGGTTGTCTTGATTGGGGGTTGACGTAATGGCTAGTTTACCATCTGCGCCTTTGATGAGCCAAGCCCAACCCGAACCAAACCGAGATGTTGCTGCGGTATTGAATTTCGTTTTAAACTCTTCAACATTTCCAAAGGCAGCATTGATTGCATCTGCTAATGCTCCCGCTGGCGCACCTCCAGCATTGGGTGCCATGATCGTCCAGAACAGGCTGTGGTTATAATGACCACCGCCATTGTTGCGAACGGGCATTGGGTGTTTTGAAATGTTTTTGCAAATTTCTTCAATACTTAGATTTTCCTCTGGTTTGCCCGTTAGAGCATTGTTAAGGTTAGTAACATATGCATTGTGATGTTTGCCATGATGAATTTCCATGGTGCGTGCATCAATGTGTGGCTCTAATGCATTGAATGCATAAGGTAGTGCCGGAAGTGTAAAGGCCATAATTTATTTTAGATTTAAGAATGTTAGACTTAATATTTTAGTGATTCAAATATAACAAGCATTTTTGGTAATCAGTAGTACGTATTTGATGATCTATTCCTGCGACTTTGTCCAAGTCAATTCCCTTGCCTATTGCCAGATGCCAAGTATTCTAATATTTCTTCACCAATTCCCCAAGCGTTTTTAGCCCTTTATCAATTTTTTCATTCCATGGCGTGCCGTAACTAAGCCTAAAGTAATGATGAAACTGCCCTTGTGAGGAAAAGATCTGACCAGGTGCAATCCCAATTTGATGATTCAACGCTCGTTTATGGAGCTTAAAACCGTCCAGTTTTTTGTTCATTTCAACCCATAAAACAAAGCCACCCTGGGGCCTCGTAATTCTAATGTCATCCGGGAAGTATTCGGATATTGCTTGAAGATATCTGAGGCATTGAGTATGAAGAGCGGTGCGAAGGTGCCGCAGGTGTAGTTCATAGCGACCATTTTGCAGAAAATGCGCAATGGCAGATTGTGCCAGCGTGTTGGTCGCAACGTTGTTCATTCGTTTTAAACTCAATACTTTTTCTTTGAATCGCCCGGGCACTGTCCAACCTATTCGATAACCGGGAGCAAGGGATTTCGAAAATGATCCACAGTGTAAGACGAGTCCTTTCTTATCAAAAGATTTGCAGGTTTTGGGTCTCGTTTTGCCAAAATAGAGTTCACCATAAATATCATCTTCAATCAATGGAATATCTTTTTTTGCAAGCATCTCCACCAGTTCTTTTTTCTTTTCATCTGGCATGCAACTCCCAACAGGGTTATTGAAGTTCGGCACGAACAGACAAGCTTTGATGTTTAGTTTGGGGATGGCCTTCTCTAAATAATTCAGATCGATCCCTGTGATAGGATCGGTGGGAACTTCAACCACATTCAATCCCAAGCTTTGCATGACTCGAAAGATTCCGTAGAAGGTCGGGCTTTCGATGGCAACCGTATCTCCGGGCTTTGTTACTGCTTGCAGACAAAATGAAAGTGCCTCCATGCAACCTGCTGTTACAACAATATCCTGCTCGCTCAAGGTGCCGCCCCAGTTAAAACTAAATCGAGCAATTTGTTTACGCAATTGTTCGTTTCCTTGGATGTGCTCATAGCCAAGGCAGTGGTCAGGGGAGTGATTCAAACAATGCAGCACCGACTTTTTTAGTTTCGCAGCTGGAAGCAGACTGGAATCGGGTGCGCCCAATGAAAACGAAGTAAGCTTGGTTGACCGCAGATCATTGTAAACGCTGGTGATCATTTCGTCCAGTGTGACGGGCAATGCTTCGTCTGTCGGCTCGCAACTCGTGGGTATGGCAAAATTATGCTTTGGGGAAAATTTTACGTAGTAGCCGGATTGTGGCCTGGCTTCTACCAACCCCTTGCTCTCCAAATGATAGTATGCCTGGAAAGCGGTGCTCAAACTAATTCCTTGTTCTTTGCTGAGCGATCGAACCGAGAGGAGCTTATCTCCTACTTTTAAGGATTGTTTTTCAATGAGTTGCTCAATTCGATCGGCTACTTCTTGGTAGATGTGCTCGCGTGTGCTTGTCTCCATATCGTAAAACTGATATGGTCAAATGTACTAAAATCCAGAGTGATATTTTGTGGTGATTAAAATTGTGGTTTCCACTCTACTAAAAATTGGTACTTATCTGCTGCCCGAATTTGTTGGTCATGATATGCAAAAACTTTTCGTTGGGCTTAAGCACCCCGGAAATACCCATTTCCATGGTCTCTGAATTACCAAGGAGCTGAATAGACATATCATTGATCTTTACCACGCGGTGTAAATAGAATGAACCATTTGTTGTAATTGGTTTCGAAAAGAGGATCACTCCCCGTTCATTTAGCTTAATAAGGTAGGGACTACACTCGCCACTACTCATCTTGGTTCTTACTTCTTTTCCTGTTTGGTCGCTTAGGATGAAATAGTTTCCAGCCAAAAGATATCCGTCAGAAAGACTTATAACGTCTGTTAATGTACCCGTCAAAGAAATATTTTCTTTCTTCCACGTTATTTCTCCTAATACGTTTATACCTAGCATGTCAATCGGTTCTGCTGAGCTATATTTTTCTTTTTGCTCAACACCTTTCAGCACAAGGGTGAAGGAATTACTTTTTTCAGCATACAGCAATGCACGAGGGAATGATTTATTATCTAATTTTTTGCGAAGCCGTTCTTCACCCTTTTCGTTAATGTAGACGAACGTATTCAACATATCACCGCGGGTGGCGTGGATGGAGCGAATGACTAATGCGCTTCCCTCTTGAGTGAGTACCAGAGGACCCAAGTAGGCATGTGCATCGCCAATAGCCGTACTGTCCACTGAAGCAGTAACATCCTTAAACCAAGCGGGTTTACCATCAGGATTAATCCGCATAACAAAAGTACTAACGAGATTTTTTTTCTTGTCGGGTTTGTAAATACCTGCCAGGTAAGCGCTGCCGTCTGGATTTTTTCGATTGAATTTTGTAAACAGCAGTCCCAAGTCAAGACCTTCTGGGGTAGGTGGTTGAAGTAGTAGTGGAACAGTAAACCTTCCGGATTTCAAAAACCCTTCTTTGTTTGTGTAGCTATTGTCTGCAGTGTTGAGTCCAAGAATATTGTTTCTAAGTTCCATTCCAAATTCTGCATAAGAATCATTGATACCTTTTTGTTCTGAACTAGCATATTTTTCCAAGCCAGGTAGGCCACCAAAAGACTTAGTCACAAAATCTCTGTGTTTTTTTGCCATGACGTCAGAGATTCTGGCTTTGAATTCTTTTACAAGTGTATCTGCTTTTCTGTTAGAGTAGATCAATTGACTGAAAACCTCCGCATTTCTGGAAGTAGGTAACGTATCCAATGATTTTGACTTCGATTGAATCTCCAGATCTTGCTTATAGGCTTTGTAGTCGAGCAGTGAAAGAACCATCGATTGCCTATCTAAATTGTTTAAATTGAACGTCAATTGTTTATCAACTTTTACGACTGTCGGGAAATTGCTAAAAACTGATCCAATCTTAGAAAGATTATCGTCCATTTTTTGATTGCTCGAGGTGATCTTTTTTCGGAGGTCAGCGACTTCGCCATTGATTTTTGATCTTACGAGAGCTACCCAAGCACTGTAGTCCCAAAGCTGTATCTGGTCGGTCAGAAAGTTGATGTTGGTTAACAATCCATCCAACCGATACGTTACGATGGGACGAACTTTGTAGGACGGGCGATGGCCTTTAATGGGGTATTCTTTGATGAGATCTAAATACTTGTTGAGGTAGAAGACCGATGAGTCATAGTTGATTTTCATTTTGGATAGACGCGCATCTACCAACTCATCATGCATCAGATATAAGTCTTCGATGGTTGCAAATTCTTCTGTGACACTGGCAAATAGTCGAACAGACTGGTCATAAAAATTTACACTCTTTGTAAATGCTTTGTAGATAGAAGGCATTTTTGCTTTAAACAGTAAAGCTGAATCATAGCCACCGGTAATTTTTGCGGATACTCGGGGGAACTGAATGGCCGGATTTCCTTTCGCATCGAACGCCTTAAAGATCGGGGCATAGTATTCTTCGTTTCGGTTCACTTCCCGCTCGTCTACTAATTGTTTTGATTTTATGTATCTGTTTGTTGCCTGTTCCGCATTGGCCATCGCGAAAGCATACTCTGTTAAGGGATCTGCATTTTTATAATTCGCTTCATACAACAGCGCCAACCTGAAGTTGGTATTGGGGTGATCGAGATCGGCAGTTAGGTATTCTTTTAACTCATTTTTTTGACGTTCAGCCGAATAGGTCGACAAAAGCGGAACCAGATCACGGAATTTGACTCGTTGTGCATTGGCCAGGAGAGGTGTAAGAAAAAATAAAATATATGCAAGGCGCTTCATGAATTAGATGCTTAAGATTTTTAATTCTACCCTTCTGTTTTTGGCTCTATTCTCATCCGAATCGTTCTTAAACTTGGCTTGTGTTTCGCCATATCCCTTGGCTGAAAAACGTTCTACAGGAATATTGTTCTGTGTGAGATATTCCATCACACTTTTAGCGCGCTTGTTAGACAGAATCAGATTGTAATTGTCTGACCCAATGTCATCGGTATGAGCGTCAATCTCAACTTTTAGGGTGGGATTTTCTTTCATCAGAGTAATTACTCGGGTTAACTCAATAAACGAACCATCTGATAGTTTATCCGAATTGGATTCAAAATTGATATCTTTCAAAGCTAACTGTGCGTTTAGCTCAAGTTTCATCAATTTTACATCGATAGAATTTACTTTGCCAGTAGTTAAGTCAATAGCGGTTGAGTTGAAAGCATACCCCTGATCGGAAGTAACTTCTACTTCGTAACGATCTCCCGCACGAAGTGATACCATTTGATTGCCATCCACTTCAATCACCTCGCCACGGGTCTTATTTTTCAATAACACTTTCGATTTCACTTTTGAGTTGTTAACCATGTCTGCCACGTTCAGCGCGACTTCCACTTTCTCAGGTACAAGTTCTATGAACTTTTCAAAATCGCGATAAATCACAAGACTTGAGATATTGAATGGTATTGCCTCGCGTTTAAAGTAAGGAGCTTTTACAACGATTAAGTATTCCTTACCCAGAGGCAGGTCAACCGTTAGTCTTCCGTTCAAAGCGTTTGTCTTCTTGTCAACAATGAAATTGTCTTGCCCTTTTTCTTGAATTGTCACTTCGGCTAGGAGGGGCTCAAAAAATTCATGATCGCTTACATTGATGGAGAGACGAACTGTTTTAAACAATTTTATATTCAAGGTGATCTCTTCGTATTTTTTCTTTGATCGAATATCTAGTGAATAGGTGTAGCTAGAATAATCAGGCTTACGAAATTCAAAATTAAAACTGCGACCGACCGGCAATACCACCGTGTACCGACCATCATCCGAATTGCTTTCGGTACGCAGGACGACCTCCGATGTAAATGCATCGGTGACTACAATCTCAGCACCTATTCCTTTTTTTGTGTCCTCATCTGTAATGTATCCTTGCACAATGTTGTTCATGAATTGGCGCAGCTTGGGTGGAATAACCACCGAATAGATATCGTTGTTATTGTACGTATAGTACATGAGGTCGCCTTCCGCAGAAATGCAGGGTAATTGGTCGTCCTTGTCAGTATTCACAAAAGCCAGGCTTTCGGGCATTCCCCATTCGCCAAGATCATTTAACTTCGACTGATACATATCGTAGCCTCCTTTCCCGCCCGGGCGATTGGATGAAAAAATAAGTGTTCGCCCATCCGCCATTATCTTAGGTGCCTTTTCGCAATCTTGATTAATAGGCCATGGCAGTTTTTCCGGTGTACCCCATTTTCCACTTTTGTCACGAACCGATTTATAAATTCCGAGACAAAACTGGGCTTCCTTTTTAAGTTCTTTTGATGTGGGGCCTTCAAAATTTTGCCTTACAAAGTACAATGTAGAACCATCCGCGCTGATGGAAGGGAATCCTTCGTATCCTGCGCTATTAATGGGTGATCCAATTAATTCCGGTTTACTCCAGCCGTCTTTTTGTCGGGTGGAAAAAAGTATTTCCGAGTTTCCGGTGGCATCTTTAAAAAAATAGAGTTCGTTACCATCAAAGCTTAAGCTTGGCCCACCAATTAATGCGGTCGAGTCGCCCGATTCGTTGATGCGTGTGATTGATTCCGGCTTTTGCCATTTGCCATCGCTTATTCTTGTCTGGAATAGCTGGTACGACCTTTTGCTTTGCGCCTCAAAAATAATTACGCGACCATCGGCCTGAATGGTCGGTGCGTATTCGATTTGGATGGGGTCACTAATCGCTGGCTTTTTAGTGTTGCCATAGTAGACCATAGAATCTACAGGCGCGGGAGATGTAGTCGCGGTTGGTGGTTTTACTTGTGCTGTCGAAAGAGATACCCCACACAATACAAAAGCCAGACAAAGCAATCGATAAATCATAAAACTCTTTAGTCAATAAAACGATTTCAAATTTACAATCCATTAATAATAAAATGCATTTCGAACAACCATTAATTTCCAATCATCACAAATGCACCCCAGTAGTAGGGTAGTTTATGTTTTTCCTTGATCGCCAGCTGTGCTGCCCGAAAGGCTTGAAACTTATCCATGCCATTGATCCACTGGGTATAAAAAGTGCTCATTAATTCTTGGGTGGCTTCATCATCAACTTGCCATAGACTCATAATTACTGTGCGTGCTCCGGCAACAAGAAAAGAGCGTTGCAATCCGTACACACCTTCACCATTTCGAACATCACCTAACCCCGTTTCGCAAGCAGAAAGTGAGACCAATTCGGTATTGTCGAGTGTCAGGTTCATCGCTTCATAAGCAGTCAATACTCCGTCTTCTTGCGTTCCGGTCTGTTGCAACCCCGCACCTGCTAAAAGAATACCCGATCTGAATAGCGGATTTTTTGCCAATTGACTTTCTTCGTTAGACTCCAAATCATCATTTACATCTACATCATTTAGAAAAAAGCCGTGGGTGGCAATATGCAAAATTTGAGGGTTATTAATTTTTTTGAAATTCTCTTCAGTGGCATCAAGCAGCGTGAAGGATGAAGTTTTCCATGCTTTGGCAGCTAGGGCCTCGTTAAGTAAATCAACTTCCTTTTTAGTGGCAGGTAGCATAGGAATTTCTTCTCCCTGAAATCCATATCGGGAAGCACGTTTGCTGCCCGTACTGGCAATGACTTGGTTGGCGGCCGTCAGGTTGAAATCGGCATACCCAAAAATACTTGCCTGATTGGAAGATGTTTTCATGCTTGGGTGGGATTCAGTGAGCTCTCTGGTATTGCTTACCAACCGAATATTAAACTCATCAATGGCCCATTTGTTAGTGTTGGGGTTCTCAATGCAGTTGAGGTTGATCTTATTGAACACGCCATCGCAGCTAATAAAAAGTGTCTTAGAGGCAGGAAGCATGGTGAGCAACGGGCCCCAGAAATGTTTAAATGAAATGGTGTCTCTAAAATGAAATTTAATAGCATTCCGATGGTACTTATACCACCTGTTCTCCAACTTATCACCCTCAGGCCAAATAAATAATTGGGGTTTTTCGCTAGTGGCACTTACGATGAGGGCGGCATAGTAGATCGAATCAGGTACATACTTCTTTTTGATCCGGATAATTTCTATTGCCGTCTCGTTTGGCTTCAGGCTGGCCTTTACCTCTTTCCAGGTGACATTCTTTTTCCCAAGGGCAAATTGGGAGGAGCGTGCAGATAGGTTCTTTTCTAAGTCATTTGCTTTTTCTTCCTCTTTCACTAAATCGATCTGTAAGCGTGTGCGCTCCTCTGTAGTGAGGCTATACGAACGAACCAGTTCTTCTTTTGTAGCCTGCCATTGGTGGAAGAGATGCTGCAACTCCACATCACCACTGTTCATAATTGCATTTCTTACTTTATTCGAGGCATTTAAGAGAATAGCTTTTGTAGATAACTGGATGTCATACAGTTTTTCGATAACACCTTCGTTGGCCGATTTTTGGTTGATGAGCTGTACACAAAAATCCTGATAAGATTCGAACACGGGTCTGATGCGATTGTAGAAGGCACTCTTCTCCTTTTCACTTAGCGCATCAAAATAAGTGGTTATCTGACGTTGATATTTCTCAACGACAGTCGTAAAATGTGGAGCCGCTTCAGCAAATCTTCCGGTCGCGTAATAGACACCTGCTAATCCATAAAGTGATCGTGCGTAATCCGGATGATCTTCCCCCAACATCGATTTTCTAAGGTTCACGCTTTCTTTCCACAACGCTTCTGATTCGGCATATTTCCCTTGATCTTGATAGAGAGAAGCGATATTGCTTACCACTGTTACATAAGAGGGATGATTTTTTCCAACTATTTTTTCCGTGAGCGAGCGGACAGTTTCCATCATAAAGGCAGCTTTTTCCAAGTCTTTTTTCTTTTGGTAGAGCGTAGCTAAGTTTTGAAGCGAGACGAGGTATTGTGGATGCCTTGTGCCGAGTACGGCTTCATCGATTTTATTGGCTTCTTGCAGTAGAGGTTCTGCTTTTTGATAGTTTTCCTGTAACTGATAAAGTGAGGCAAGATTTTGCAATACCGTGGCGTACTCTGTTGACACCTTGCCGTTTGTCTTCTCTCGAATAGACAATGCTTTTGTAAAAAGGGGTTCTGCTTCCGGAAAATTTCCCATTGTTTGATAATAGAGGGCTAGCGAATTAATCGCAAACGCATACGATTCACTTCTTTCTCCATTTAATTTCAATAACAAATCTGTTCCCTTTCGCAAGTACAGTTCTGCTTTTTGATACTCACCGGACACTTGGTGGTACCTTCCTTTGCCCAACAGCATGGCTCCATAGCCCTCACTATTCATCTTTTTTTCAGAATCAAAAAAGGCTTCGGCTGAGTCGAGTTTTGCTTTAGCCAACTCTCGTTTTCCCAACCTCAAATGAAGCGATGCAATATTTTCAAGTAAAATCGGGTAGTATTCATGCTGCATACCCTTGGTTTTCTTTAATTGAACAAGTGCTTTTTGCATAGTAGCGGACGCTTCCTTTAGCTGACCTTGTTCTTGTAAAAGGGATGCGTAGCTAGCCAGCACTGTTATAAATTGATCATCCTTGTTCAATTGGCCCGCGTCATAGTAATTAATCACAACTCGGTATATTGAGTCTGCGGCAACATATTTTGCTTCCTTCTGAATGCATTGCGCGAGACCAATCTGAGCAACGGCCATTTCATGAGAAGGTTTAGAGGCAAGTGCGTTGATCACTTTTTCATAGCCTATCTTGGCCTGTTGTGTTTGATTTGCTTTGTACAGGATAGACGCTTTTTTATTCAGCGAGTTAATGGCGCTGGGGTGAACTTCCCCCAACGTTCCGACAATAATCGAGTATGATTCATCAATAAGCTGAATGGCCTTTTCTAACTGTTTTCGTTCGGCCTGTAACAAAGCCAAATTCTGCAGCGTCTCTGCATACAAAAGAGATTCTGTTTTTTTTGTTTTGTCAAGTTTCGAAATAGACTCTTCATATAGTTTTTGTGCGGACTCAAATTCGCCTTTCGCCTGGAGCAAAGCGGCTCGATTGTTTAAAGCGGCAGCATAAGGAAGTCTTCCTTCTGGATGTTTGGCCACGATTCCAAATAATGATTCCGCTAACTCTTTCTTACCCAGTTGTTCTAAATTGATCGCGCGGCTGTTCAATAAATACAAATATTCATCGTCATTGACCGCTTCCAGTTTTTCAAATAGAACCTGACTTACCTGATACGAAGCCTCCGCTTTTTCATACTCTTTCAGTTGGTGCCGTGTTTCTGCCAATCCCTTCACTACAAGCGCGTAGTCGATTGTCTCTGTAATGCTACTGTCTTGATATTTTTTTTGTGTTTCTGAAAAGACTGTCAAGGCAGTTTCAGCGTTGCCCATCTCTAAATTCAGTAGGCCGAAATAATATTTTGATTGTAATGTTTCAATCTTTTCTGACTTCAGGCGGGAGAAAGCATCTTTGAAGAGAAGTAAGGCTTGGTTGTTATTGTTTGCCAGGTAATGATTGATGGCCATGTTTAATTCACACTCGACAATCGGATTTTCATCAACCGAGTAAAAATTTAACAGGACTTCTTTTGATCGAACCAACTGTTCGATGGCCTTCTGATACTCACCCATTTCTTGATGGAATTGAGCCGAGTTCTCAAACGCAGCAGACAGCACCAGATCCTTTTTCCCTTCGCGAATCTGAATTTCCTTTTGGGCGTACCCCAGTCCTTCCTCTAATTTTTCTTGCTGAAAACAGACATTGGCAAGTACTCTTAGAATGGACGCGTAGGCGTCATTGGTGGCCCCATCTTCTTCCTGGTATTTCTTAAGTGCCTGACCAGCTTCTACATAGGCGGTTTCAAATTGGCTGTTTGCATAACTAGTCTGCGCCTTCTGATAAAGAGTCAGCCATTCCTGAGCGATACCACTAAAGGAGATAACGAGACAGAACAGAAAAAATAGGCTACGCATATTCTCAACTTTATAATCTTCAAAGATCGATCTTGGAAGCCATACTGACAATACCACAAAGTAGGTATTATCATCTAAACTGATATGGTCAAAATACTTAAAACTGAAACTGTTTTATTGCCGTAATAAGATCAATTTTGAAGCCGAAATTATAAACCCAGATTATGCAATGCTGACGGTACTGTCAGCATTGCATAATTGACGAATGAAAATCAACGATTTAGCCCCAAGTAAGAAAACCAAGTTGGTGATTTTCATTGTCAGGTCAGACGATAAATGTCTGACTCT
>JADBYK010000100.1 GCA_020403045.1 Cytophagales bacterium | reverse complement strand
TTCTGTTGTCCACATACTAAAATATTTTGTCTGACGGAATTGTCGGTACAAATATAATATGTGTACATATAATAAGCAAATTTATTTTATTCTCGGGTCAGTTTGTCGGTTTGGGTGCGTCTCGGTAAAATGGCACATAACTCCTTTATAAGGATGATTTTGTCATCCTTATCCATCTGATTTGGTCTGCTAAGGATGTTTTTCCTGTCCTTTAAAAATAAGCGTTTTATCTGGAAGATCATTGAATGAAATTATTCTATTGTGCATGCCTGTGGTATCCCAAAGGAGATATACCGACTGGGTTCAGTTGTTTTGCTGCTTTTATGGCTCAAAAGTTCCTGTACGTTACGTAAGACAGGGTAGGCCTCCAGCAGTCGGATGGCTAAACGTTCTCTAATTTTTCTAACTTGTGGCCGTAAGCGAATAGTAACATGAGCAAAAAACAAACAAAGAAACCAACGAATGCAGTAGCACCCCTACCACTGGAAGAAGAACACCGCATACGCAAGGCATTTAAAGATAAAGATTGGGCAGAGATAAAAAGTTCAGACTCGTGGGTGATCTTCAAAGTGATGAGCGAATTTGTTGAGGGCTTTGAGAAAATGGCAAAGATCGGTCCGTGCGTCACCATCTTCGGATCGGCTCGCATCAAACCTACGAACCCGTTTTATAAAATGGCGGAAGATATTGCTGAGCAACTCGTTCAACACGGCTATGGCGTCATCACCGGTGGCGGCCCCGGCATTATGGAGGCAGGAAACAAAGGCGCTATGAAAGCAGGAGGAAAATCGGTGGGACTGAATATCTATTTGCCGCATGAGCAAAAAGGAAATATCTACATAGACCCCGATAAGTTGATCACGTTCGATTACTTCTTTGTGCGCAAAGTGATTTTCGTTAAATATTCGCAGGGCTTCATTGTGATGCCCGGTGGATTTGGAACGATTGACGAGTTAAGTGAAGCGCTTACCTTGATCCAAACAAAAAAAATTGGAAGATTCCCCATTGTGTTAGTGGGCAAGAAATTCTGGGCCGGCTTGATCGATTGGATTAAAAAAGTGGTGGTAACAGAAGGTATGGTTTCTCCCGAAGATTTAGATCTTTTCAGCCTGGTGGATACGCCCGGAGAAGCCGTAAAAGCAATAGATGATTTTTATACACGCTATTTGCTGTCGCCTAATTTCTAAGTTAAGCCGTTGCGACTTCAAAAAGAATTCCTGAATCTTGGAACCTTTATCGTAATATTACGATTAATACCACATGGGGCTTACCAAAACTGAAGAATTCACAAAAACACAAAATGAAGTGGCCAATTTGGCGAAAGCCTTGGGGCATCCGGCACGCATTGCCATTTTGCAGTACCTGATCAAGACCAAGTCGTGCGTGTGTGGCGACATTGTGGATGAACTGCCGCTGTCGCAGTCTACGGTTTCACAACATTTAAATGAGCTTAAAAAAGCAGGCTGGATCAAAGGAAACATCGAAGGGCCAAGCGTGTGTTACTGCATTGACGAGAAGTCGTGGAGCAAAGCCAAGAAAACACTGGTTGCTCTATTGGAAAGCTATGAAGGCGTTAACTGCTGTTAAGCTATTTTTTTAATCAAACCCATCGCAATATTACGATTAACTAAAAACATAAATCATATGAAAACGGAAACAGGAGAACAACTAAAGCAAATGGTGAAGGAAAAGTATGGCCAGATTGCCGAACAGAGTAAAACCACTAATGAGACAAGTTGCTGTGGCGCCACAGGTTGTGGCACGATCGACTACAGTGTAATGGCCGATGACTACACGCAATTGAAAGGCTACGTAGCCAATGCAGACCTGGGGCTAGGCTGCGGCTTGCCTACCGAATTTGCACAAATCAAAGCAGGCGATACGGTGGTCGATTTAGGCTCGGGTGCAGGCAACGATGCCTTTGTGGCACGCTCCATTGTAGGAGAAACCGGAAAAGTAATCGGCATCGACTTCACCGACAAAATGATTGAGAAAGCGCGCGCGAATGCGAGGGCGTTGAACTTTACGAATGTCGAATTCCGCCAGGGTGATATTGAAAATATGCCATTGGCCGGAAACAGTGCCGATGTGGTGGTGAGCAATTGTGTGTTGAATCTCGTTCCTGATAAGAAACTAGCCTTTGCCGAAACCTTTCGTGTGCTGAAAAAGGGCGGGCACTTTAGTGTTTCGGATATTGTGCTGGCGGGCGATTTGCCAGAGGGTCTGCAAAAAAATGCGGAGATGTATGCAGGTTGCGTTTCGGGAGCCATCCAAAAAGACGAGTACGTGAAAATCATTAAAGAAGCCGGCTTCACTAACATCACATTGCAAAAAGAAAAACGGATCACATTGCCCGATGAAATATTAAAAGAATATTTAACACCAGAGGCCATGGTGGATTTTAAAACGGGAAGCACGGGTATTTTCAGCATCACTGTGTATGCAGAGAAGCCCGATATCTGCTGCGCGCCCGGATGTTGCAATTGATTTTGCCAGGCGCCATGCCACCGGTGCGTGACGCCTTCGCATTTTTAGATTTTTAAACCTAGTAGAATTTTTTCATGCTTCACCCTACTCTTCAAGCAACAGCTGAAAGCCTTGTGCTACAGTTTGATCAACTACCAACGGAAAGAAAAAAGCTATTGACGGAGTTGACCCGCTTCATTCAACAATCACCCGCAGGTCAACCTGTCTATCTCAACTTTATTTGCACACACAATTCGCGTAGAAGTCACATTGCTCAGTTGTGGGCGCAGGCATCGGCTGATTATTTTGGTGTAAAAGATATCATTTGTCTTTCGGGCGGAACCGAGGCGACCGCTTTCAATCCACGCGCTGTGAAAGCAATGCGAGAGGCGGGCTTTCAAATAACCATCGAAATACCCGGTGACAATCCGGTGTATCAGGTTAGTTATTCTGCCACGAGTCCATCCATCAAGGTCTTCTCAAAAAAGTACGATGACTCTTTTAATAACAACCCCGGCTTTGCAGCCATCATGACGTGCTCGCATGCTGATGAAAACTGTCCGCTTGTACTGGGCGCAAAAGCCCGCATCGCTATCACTTACGATGACCCCAAAGAATTTGACGGTACTCCGCTCGAATCAGCCAGGTATGCTGAACGAGTGCAACAAATAGGGCGTGAGATGCTATTTGCGTTCTCGCAAGTGTAGGAGCCACAACGCCTTATTATAACTATCTTCATCAGCTTATCATCCGAAAAAAAATACGATTCCCTGTGGTGGTGCAGACATGGGTGTACGACAGTTTTGCTTAAGGTGGATAGCTTAACCCAAAAAAGTCATTAGACTTTTTTGCACTTTGTGCTGACGATTGAAAATGAAAGAAATAGCCTTTTTAGGATCACAAATTTTTCCTTCATTTTCAATGTCAGGGTAATTCCTGACAATATTGACGGTATCTTCAATATTCGTCACTTTCGGGCAAAATTGTCATTCCTAATCACAATTTTGGGATTAATGGGGTACTTTCTGCAACCTTTGAGCCCCTAGTGGTTTGCATTTTTACTACAGGGAACACAAAGAGGCCACAAGGGTCACGGAGAAATGCAAAACTGTCGTACTGCAGACATCGTATGTGTTAGTTAGAGTTGAAAATTCAATACTTTTATAGGATTTTAAACCAATGACTATACATGGAACACACGTACTACAACCCCGAAGACTTAAAAAAATTTGGCAACATTGGCGAATGGGAAAAAAACCTGGCCGATAAGTTTTTCTCTTATTATGGAGATGTGTTTAAGGAGGGCGACCTTACTGCCCGCGAAAAATCGTTGATCGCACTAGCGGTGGCACACACCGTACAATGCCCGTATTGTATTGATGCCTACACACAAGATTCATTGGAAAAGGGCGCTACCGAAAAAGGCATGATGGAAGCCATTCATGTGGCGGCTGCCATTCGAAGCGGAGCAACATTGGTTCACGGAGTGATGATGATGAACAAAGCCAAGAAACTATCCATGTAAATTCGTTGTTGGATGGTCGTTAGTCGTTGGTCGCACTCTCTGTCAACGAACGGACAACCATCAACCAATAACGATCAACGAAAATTGAAATGATCAAATCACTACACGCACGACACCATCAACTTGCCAATCAGGAGCGTCAGGTAGAATTTCTTGAAAATGGAATTTTCAAAACAGGAAAACTACCCACCTTCAAACAAAAGATTGAACCGCTTGGGCATTTTCCACTGAAGCCGGCAAAGATTGAAATCTTTCAAATGAACATTGGGTACATGTGCAATCAGGTTTGCAAACATTGCCATGTAGATGCCGGGCCTGATCGAAAAGAAATTATGACGCGCGACACCATGCAGCAATGCCTTGATGTATTGACCCACACAACCATCAAGACGTTGGATATTACCGGTGGCGCTCCTGAAATGAATCCTGATTTTAGATGGTTTGTGAGTCAAGCGCATCGGCTAGGCGTGCAAGAAATCATCGTACGTTCCAACCTCACAATTATTAACGCCAACCCCAAGTACCACGACTTACCAGAATTCTTCAAAGAAAATAATGTGCGCATTTGTTCATCGCTCCCCTTCTACAATGCCGATAAAACAGATCGCCAGCGGGGAGAAGGGGTATTCAAAGATTCGATCAAGGGCTTGCAGATGTTGAATGAAGTGGGTTACGGCAAAAACGGAAGCGGCCTAATTCTCGATTTAGTGTACAACCCAACCGGTGCCTTTTTACCCGGAGACCAAATGCAATTAGAGCGCGACTTCAAAAAAGAATTGAAAGGTCATTTTGATATTGATTTCAATAGTTTGTTCACCATCACCAATATCCCCATTAGTCGTTTTCTGGATTTTTTAATTGAATCGGGAAATTATGAGGACTACATGGAAAAACTCATCAACGCATTCAACCCATCAGCTGTAAGTGGAGTGATGTGTCGCAATACCATATCCATCGATTGGCAAGGATTCTTGTACGATTGCGACTTCAATCAAATGCTGGGACTCAAAACACAAGAGCGCTCCGGCCAACACATCAGCACATTTGATGTGTCAAAACTAGAACAGCGAGAAATAGTTGTCAGCCAGCATTGTTTTGCGTGCACCGCTGGGGCGGGAAGCAGTTGCCAGGGAGCTACTGCTTAAATTTTTGATTTAAGAATTAAGAATTTAGATTTGTTCGGATTGAAATAGTCCTTTCTTTCAAACCGAGTTGAAACAATGCGCCCCTACATCTTAAAAGAAACCAATTGGAAAGCCATTCAGGAAACAAAGTTTGAAGTGGCCGTATTGCCGTGGGGTGCTACCGAAGCGCACAACTATCATTTGCCCTATGGCACCGATATTATTGAAGCCGAAGAAGTAGCCGCTGAGGGCGCTCGTTTAGCGTGGGAGCAAGGGGCAAAAGTAATTGTGCTGCCATGCATTCCATTTGGAGTCAACACCGGGCAATTTGATGTAATACTCGACATCAACATGAACCCAAGCACGCAATTAGCCGTTCTTCATGATGTGGTGGATACACTCAATCGCCAAGGCATTCATAAATTGATTATTTTCAATAGCCACGGAGCCAATCATTTTAACAATGCGATTCGTGAATTGGGATTGAGATTTCCGGATATGTTTTTATGTGCCTGCAATTGGTTTCAGTCCGTTGACCAAAAGCTCTTTTTCGAAAACAAAGACGATCACGCAGGAGAAATGGAAACAAGCGTAGTTATGCACCTTCGTCCTGAATTAGCGCGTCCTTTATCAGAAGCAGGTGATGGCAAGGCAAAGAAATTTGTCTTTAAAGCCATGCAAGAAGGCTGGGCCTGGGCTGAACGTAGATGGACGAGTGTGACAAAAGACACGGGCGTGGGCGACCCAAGCAAAGCCTCAGCCGAAAAAGGAAAAAGATTTTTTGAAGCAGTAACACAAAAAGTAAGCACATTTTTTATACAAGTGGCTATCACAGACAAAGATAAATTCTATTCATAAAATCAACTTCTTTGGTTCATTGCCTTATTCTCTTAATTCTAAAATCAGAAATCTAAAATCAACTTATGCTCCACGAAATTAAAGAAGCAACTGACTATTTAAAAAAGCATGGTATTGACAATCCTGAAGTGGGCGTCATTCTTGGAACTGGATTGGGAAATCTGTTTGTGAAAGAGATTAAAAATGCTATTGAGATTAATTATAATTCCATTCCTCACTTTCCCGTCTCCACAGTAGAATTCCATAGAGGAAAATTAATTTATGGTGAGATAAAAGGAAAAAAAGTATTGGCCATGCAAGGCCGCTTTCATTACTATGAAGGCTATAACATGCATAAAATAACTTTGCCGGTTCGTGTTATGAAAATGCTCGGTATACAACATCTGTTGATTTCCAATGCGGCAGGCAACATGAACCTCAAATGGAAAAAGGGGCAGCTGATGTTAATTGATGACCACATCAATTTACAACCCGACAATCCACTTCGTGGAGAAAATTTTGAAGTACTTGGGCCTCGCTTCCCGGATATGAGCGAACCCTATTCAAAAAAGATGAACAAGCTATTGATTAGAATCGCTAAAGAGAAAAAAGTAAAACTAAACGTGGGCGTCTATGTGGCCGTCATTGGGCCCAACTTAGAAACCAGAGCGGAATATCGTTTCTTGAATCGCATCGGTGCAGATGCCGTAGGAATGAGCACCGTGCCTGAAGTATTGGTAGCTAATCATATGGGGTTGCCGTGCTGCGCCATTTCAGTACTCACCGATGATTGCGACCCCGACAATCTTAAACCTGCTGTCATCTCTGAGATTATTGCCATTGCTGGAAAAGCAGAGGCCAAATTGACGGAGCTTTACGTGGAGTTGATAGCCAGGCTGTAACTTTTTACAGTTCGCTCCACTTTTAAGCCGGTTGAAGTCGCTATTCCGATCACCGGTGCAACCTGAAAGTAGTTTTACGCGTCTACCGTTGAAGACTCAGCAAAACTAATCTTCATCACCATGAAAAAGCTTCTTATACCCATCACGTTTGTTTTATTGTCAGCCGGGGCATTCGCTCAAGAAAAAGGCGAAGGCTACAATCTTGATAAAGAATACGCCATAGCTGCTACTGGCACTCTTACTCTCAGATGCTCCGATGCGAAGGTTTCTGTTTCAGGAACAAATCGTACCAATGCCCATGTAAAAATCAATCGATTAGTGTCTACCAAGGGCTGGGTTTTTGGCAGCCAAGATGAGTTTTCGGTGGATGTCAATCAGAACGGTGGCAATCTTGAAATCGAAGAACACAAACGGCACCAAATGACGGGAGTGATTGGCTATTACAGTGAAAAATATACCATTGACATCACCGTGCCACAGGGCGTTAGTTTGACCATCAAAGGTGATGATGGTGATTATAAGATTAAAAATATAGCTGGAGCGATTTCAATAGATGTAGACGATGCAGACATTGACTTGACAGCTTGTTCTGGCGATCGATTCAATTTCAAACTAGACGATGGTGATGTGACCATGGATGCAGGCAAAGGTGAGTTGGAAATTGACGCGGACGATGCCGATGTTCAAATCTCCAATGCGCATTTTTCATCAATCAATGCTGATATGGATGATGGCGACTTGCTTATTGAAACAAGTATTGTTGACAATGGCCGCTACTTTATCCAAGCACAAGATGGCTTGGTGGCACTGACCATCACCAACGGTGGGGGCAAGTTTGAAATCCTGCATGATGATTCGCGCATCACTACCGAAGGAAACTTTAGTAAGATAGCTGAATCAGATGATCGCACCCATGTGTCGTTGGCTAATGGAAATGCCAACGTGGAAATCAGAACCGATGACGCAAGAGTGAGATTGACTAAACGCTAACTAAACATCGCAGATTTTCACTGCGTTTTCCAGCGACATCAGTTTCTTTGGGTTGGCAGGAATAAACTCCTGAGCCACAAACCCCGTGAAGCCGGTCTCAACAATCGCCTTCATAATGGCAGGGTAAAACAGCTCTTGCGTCTCGTCAATTTCATGACGACCGGGAACTCCTCCTGTATGAAAATGGGAAATGTATTTAATGTTTTTACGAATGGTCGCAATCACATCGCCCTCCATGATCTGCATGTGATAGATGTCGTAAAGCAATTTGAAATTTGGAGAACCAAGTTTCTCGCAAAGTTGTACGCCCCAACTACTGTAGTCACACTGGTAGTCTTTGTGGTCTACTTTGCTGTTGAGTAGTTCCATGCTCACCGTCATTTTATATTGAGCGGCTACTTTCAGCACTGGTTCTAATCCACGAGCACAATTTTCTAAACCTTCTTCTTTTGAAAGCCCGTTGGCATTGCCGCTGAAGCAAATGACATTTTTCAACCCAGCCTCTGCCGCTTTCGGAATATTGAGCGTATAATCTTTCAAAAGTTGCTCATGAAAAGCAGGATTGTTAAATCCTTTTTGCAATCCCCAATCATTGGCATACGCCATCGCGCAGGTAAGTCCATACTTCGCTGCTGTAGCCCATTGCGTTGAATTGAGCAGGTCAATGGATTTAATACCAATTTTCTTTGCAGCCGCACACAATTCATCAAGTGGAATATCACTATAACACCATTGACAGACTGAGTGGTTGATTTTTCCCTTTACTGCCTCCGGCAAAGCGGCCATGGACTTAGCCATCTGAGGTAAAGCGACCACTCCGAGAGCTGTAACTGCCATTTTTTTAATTGCTTGATTTCGGTTCATACTTTTTACTTTTCAGTTCTCATGACCACTCCGTCCTTCATCACCCATTTTACTTTTCTCAAATCAGAAATCACATTCGATGGGTCGCCCGCCACAATCAATAAATCAGCTTTCAATCCTTCTTTAATTGCACCTACCTGCTGATCCAAATGAAATGCCTTTGCGTTGATAGTGGTTGCTGCTTTTAGAACCTCCATTGGCTTCATGCCATACTCAACCATCAACTCCATCTCCAACGCATTTTCACCGTGCGGGAAAACACCCACGTCTCCGCCCATGCCAATAGTAACCCCGGATTCCAAGGCAGCCTTAAAACTCTTTTTCTTGTTCACAACATTAGCAGGGTCTGGCGCAACTCCCTTTTTCCAACCCCGGTATTGGGTGATCATATCAACAGCCGCAATGGTAGGAATATAGGTAACATTGTGCTCCTTCATCAGCTTGCCCGTTTCCACATCTATAAAATCGCCATGCTCAATGGTTTCAGCACCAGCCATCACAGCTCTTCGAATGGCCTCTTTTGATTTAGCGTGACAAACCATTACGCGGCCACTGCTGCGAGTCACTTCGTTGATGAGTTTTAGTTCATCTAACGTAAACGAAGGCTGGTCTTCCCCATTTATTCCCCACCGATAATCGGCATAAATTTTTATGAAGTCGGCACCTTTACCGATTTGATCTCGCACCACACGCACCAAATCATTTCCATCGGCAGGTTCTGCTCCCAACATAATTTCCTGATCATGATCGTATCCCTTTGGGCCGTACGAACCTGTAGAGACAATGGCTCTGCCGGCCACCATTAATCTTGGCCCGGGAATCACTCCTTCATTGATAGCCCGCTTCAGCGCCACATCAGAATAACCTGCCCCTTCAGTTCCTAAATCTCTCGCAGTGGTGAAGCCAGCCATCAACGTGTTTTTGGCATGCACCGTAGCACGTGCTGTGCGGTAAGCATCTGTTTCTTTCAATACTTGCGTATCCCAGTCGGTGATATTGTAAGGATAAAGTAACAAGTGTGAGTGCCCTTCAATTAAACCAGGAAGCAGTGTTGAGTTAGGATAATTGATTTTAATGGAGCCAGCCGAGTCCTTTATTTTTTCCTTTGGGCCAATCGAAACGATCTTGTCCGCTTCTACAACAACCGCCCAGCCGGTATGCATCACTTCGCCATCGAAGATGCGATCGGCAGTCAGATAATAGCTTTTTGGTGTTTGAGCAAAAAGAAGGTTTGCCGAAAGCAATAAAAAGGAAGTTAGAATTTTCATAAAGCAGAATTGAAAAGAAAAGATAGTTGAATTTACACAAACAAAAAACCCCTTCAATGATGAAAGGGCTTTGAACGATTTTATTAGGCGTCTGACGCCTGATGATAAAGTTAAATCGCCTTCAGGGCAGCCTCATAATTAGGCTCTTCACCAATTTGCGGAACCAACTGGTTGTATTTTACCTTTCCATTGCCGTCAATCACCACTACGGCACGCGCAAATAATCCCGCGAAAGCGGAATCCGACAACTCTACACCATATGATTTTCCAAAGCCGCGACTGCGGAAATCCGAAACAGTAATAGCTTTGTCAATTCCCTCTGCCCCACAAAAGCGCTTCATCGCAAAAGGCAGATCTTTAGAAATGCAAAGCACAACGGTGTTGTCTATGGAAGCCACTCGTTTATTAAATTCGCGCGTAGAGGTGGCACACACATTGGTATCAATACTAGGGAAAATATTCAGCACTACATTTTTTCCAACAAAGTCTTTCAATGATACGTCTTTCATGTCGTTTGCGGTGAGAACAAATTCAGGTGCTTGAGTACCTGTGGAAGGAAGTTCGCCAATGGTGTTAGCAGGATTGGGTCCTAGTTTAGTTTGAGCCATAAAAAAAGAATTTAGAACTTAGAATATAGAATTTAGAATATAAGCTAGCGAATTCGATCTGAATCTCTCACCATTTTTTCGTCCCTGCGAATAAAACGCAACGAAATCCAATTGAATGCTACGGCAGCGAATGTTCCCCATAGGTTTAATCCCAAATGCCCATCGGCAAATTTCTTTGCTAGTGGATTGAAAAACCAAACCATTGCTACCATAACAAGCGCGAGGACCAAAGAGTTAAGCGTGCCCAGCTTTATTTGTGTAATTCTATCTTCAAATTTTAAAATGCTCATTACGGCAATAGTGGCCGAGGTAGCCATCAAAACCGCAATAATTACGTAGGGAAAATAAGTGGTCGATCGGGCTTCTCCCGATACAATTGTATAGTGTAATGGATAAAGCTGGTGCGAATCACCGGTCGTGGCATCCACAAAAATGCCGATGGGTAAAAAAAGGCATATCGCCATACAAACAACCACCAAACCCAGAAACACCGTTTGAATCCTTTGCCACATAATCAGGTTAATTTAACTTGCAGCAAAAGTAGTAAAAGAGCTTCAAGCTACAAGCGTCAGATTGCCAGCTTGTGGCTTGCAGCATGAAGCTTGTAGCCAAAATTAATCCCCAAATGAAAACAGCCTACATTATCGACATCCTGCGCACACCTATTGGCAAATATGCAGGCACATTGGCCTCCGTTCGGCCGGATGATCTTGCGGCTCATGTGATTAAGAAATTATTAGAAAGGAATCCGGCAATCAACACTGCTGAAATTGAAGATGTTATTTTTGGTGCAGCGAACCAGGCAGGTGAAGACAATCGAGATGTGGCGCGCATGGCCTTACTGCTGGCGGGACTACCCACATCAGTAGGAGGTGTAACAGTCAATCGCTTGTGTGCTTCCGGTCTTCAGGCCGTTATGGATGCGAGTAGAGGAATAGTAAATAGTGATGGTTCAATTTACATTGCCGGAGGCGTAGAGAGTATGAGTCGTGCCCCGTTTGTGATGGGAAAATCGGAAGAAGCATTTTCTCGCAAACCGGAAATTTTTGACACCACCATCGGCTGGCGATTTGTGAATTCGAAATTATCAAAGTTATACCACCCCTATTCGATGGGCGAAACGGCTGAGAACGTAGCTGAGAAATGGAAAATTACAAGAGAACAACAGGATGCCTTTGCACTGGCGTCACAACAAAAATATGCGACTGCAGAGCTGGCCAAAAAATTCGACAAAGAACTTGCTTCCATATCCATTGCAAAAGGCAAAGAGATTATAGAGTTTAGTAAAGATGAATATCCGCGCGAAACCTCCTTGGAAAAATTAGCTCAACTAAAGCCGGCATTTAAAGAGGGCGGTTCAGTAACAGCCGGAAATTCTTCGGGTATTAATGACGGAGCAGCCGCCTGTTTGCTTGCCAATGAAGAGACGGTTACCCAACTAAAGTTAGAACCATTGGCTCGCGTTGTCTCCATGGCCATCGCTGGTGTTGATCCAGCTTATATGGGTGTTGGTCCTGTGCCCGCCACTCAAAAAGCGTTACAGCGTGCCGGATTAAAAATTTCAGATATTGGTTTAGTGGAATTAAATGAAGCCTTTGCTTCTCAATCATTGGCTTGTATAAATGATCTCGGGCTCAATCCCGAAATAGTAAATGTTAATGGGGGTGCCATTGCTATCGGCCATCCACTAGGATGTAGCGGAGTGCGTATTTCTGCCACACTTATTCATGAAATGCAGAAACGAAAAGTAAGGTACGGCCTTGCTACCATGTGTATTGGCGTGGGTCAAGGAGCGGCCATCATTTACGAACTAGTGTAATGATAAAATTCCTCCGAAAAATCAGAGAAAATGCGATGAAGGCTGGAAAAGTAAGAAGCTACCTGCTTTATGCTATTGGGGAAATCGTGTTGGTGGTGATTGGGATATTAATTGCATTACAAATCAATACGTGGAACCAAGCTTATAAAGACCGTCAATTAGAGAAGGCCTACTATTGCAAGCTATTGGAAGATGTAACACAAGATGAAGCCCTATTAAAAAAATTAAATGAAGAAGATCAAGCGCGAATAAAATGGGTCAATCAAAGCATTCACCTTTTGCAGCAAGAGAAGGTGAACCGTACCGAGGTCGCCAATGCCATGAGAAATTCCATTAATCTTATTCGTTTCAATTTCAAACCGAGTTTGTCTGCTTTTGATGATTTGAAATCAAGTGGCAAACTCGGAATTCTTAGAGACCTTGAATTGAAGAAAAAGTTATTGAACTATTATGCGGTGCTAACTGGCTATGGCGATATCCAAGATATTGTGGCAGACGCCAGCCTGGAAAGTTATCTGCATCCTTCCAAAGATTTTCTACAAGCAGGCTTTACGCAGATTGATTTCGTGAAGGCTGAATTGGACACATCAATAGTAGATATAAGTAAGTTGTCAGAAAACTCGCTCATGCCAAATCACATTCGCGAAAAGCTGCTGAATGAATCGATCCTGCATCTCAACTCCAATGCACGAAAAAAAGCCGTTTTTAAATTGATGGAAGCTGAAATTTTGGCCATGAAAAAACGGCTTGAAAAAAAGTGTACCCTCAGTAAGTAATTGCGTTGAATTAATCTCTTTATTTGAGACCTTTAATCGTATGCTAAAATCAAATAGTATGAAAACATATCAACTGGCTTTCCTTTTGCTGACCATTGCTGTAATACCATCGGTCGCCCAAGTTCAAAATCGTGAATCACTTGACCCGAAAGTAACAGAGGTTTGGGAGCCCAAAGCAAAAAAGGTTAACCCCGGTGCATTGCCTGGCGATGTACCTTCCGATGCCGTTGTTCTTTTCAATGGCAAAGACTTAAGCGAGTGGACTTCTCTGGACGGTATACCGGCAAAATGGGAAGTAAAAGATGGATCGTTTACGGTGGTGAAAGGTGCGGGCGATATCAAAACCAAAAAAGTATTTGGCGACATGCAGCTACACATCGAATGGCGAACACCCGCTATCGTGGAGAGCGAAGGTCAAGGCCGCGGAAACAGTGGAATATTTTTGCAAGAACGCTACGAGCTTCAGGTGCTGGACAGCTACGAGAGTCAAACCTATAGGAACGGACAAGCTGGCGCGATTTACAAACAACACAGCCCATTGGTGAATGCCACACGCAAACCCGGTGAGTGGCAAACCTACGATGTGATCTACACGACACCACGCTTTAGCGAAAGTGGCGATGCGATTATCCCAGCTTACATTACCGTTTTACATAATGGTATTGTGATTCAAAATCATGTGGAGATCAGAGGCCCTACCGAATTTAAGGGCTTACCTGTTTATGTAGCCCACGGCAAAGCATCCATTAAACTGCAAGACCATGGCAACCCAGTAAGCTATCGGAACATCTGGCTGAGGGAGTTATGAGTTTTTAAATTGAAAACGTTGCGCTACTTCTTCGAAATCTCCTACAACGGCACCGCCTACCACGGCTGGCAAAACCAGGCCAATGCAGTAGGCGTGCAAGAAGTAGTGGAAAGTGCGTTGTCCAAAATATTCAGAACGAAAATAGAAATAGTGGGCAGCGGCCGAACCGATGCCGGGGTGCATTGCGCACAACAATTCTTTCATGCCGATCTCGACAAAGAAATCGATGAACCCACCTGGTTGATCAAGTTGAATTCGCTTCTCCCCAAAGACATCGCCATTCGCACGATCCGACCCGTTAAAGCAGAAGCGCATGCCCGATATGATGCCTTTGAACGCTCCTACGAATACAAGATCACGAGGGTGAAGGATCCACTATTGATTGGTCAGGCCTATTATTTTTTCAAATCGCTCGATGTGGCAAACATGAACCGGGCTGCTGCGTTACTTGTGGGCGAACACGACTTTGAGTGCTTCAGCAAGGTGAAGACCGATGTAAATCATTTTATTTGTACCGTCAAAAAAGTACACTGGAATCAAAAAGGAGATTTACTTGTTTTAAACATCACTGCAAATCGGTTTCTGAGAGGGATGGTGCGAGCCATTGTAGGAACTTTGCTGGATGTGGGCTGCGGCAAAATATCGCTGGAAGATTTTAACGGCATTTTAAAAGGTAAAGATCGAAAGAAGGCCGGCATGAACGTGCCACCGGAGGGATTGTACTTGACGAGTGTAAAGTATCATAAGAAAATATTTTTAAACTGAAACATAGTCGTCTGACCGCTATTTGCTTTCGCGAAAAGCGGTCTGACGACTAGAAGGTGAGGTCATGGAAAAAGAAAAAGTAAGTAGCGGGAATATCATCGATTTCAAAGTACTCAAGCGCATTATGCAGTTTGTAAAACCGTACAAGGGGCGTTTTTACTTTGTCATCGTGCTCACGTTCTTATTGGGGATTCTCACACCGATCAGGCCAATGCTTATTCAATATACGTTGGATACCCATGTCCAGTACGGCAACTATTGGGCAATGGTAAATGTCATGTTGATCATCCTTGGGTTATTGGCTGTTCAATCTGCTGTACAATACGCCCACACTTACATTTCCGGAAGGATCGCACAATTCATCATTCGCGATATCCGTATTCAACTGTATGAACATCTGATCAAACTTCGATTACGCTTTTTTGATAAGACTCCCATAGGCAGATTAGTGACTCGTACCATTTCAGATGTTGAAACCTTGTCTGACGTATTTAGCGAAGGGCTAGCAGCTATGGCCAGCGATTTACTTCAAATCATTTTCATCTTAGCTTTCATGTTTTGGATTGATTGGAAGTTAACGCTGGTAAGCCTGTCTACTATTCCATTGATGTTACTCGCCACTTACGTCTTTAAGGAGAAAATAAAAGTAGCTTTCAACGATGTGCGTAATGCAGTATCTAATTTAAATTCCTTCGTGCAAGAACACATTACAGGGATGAATATTGTGCAGATTTTCGGAAGTGAAAAGAGAGAGTTCGATAAATTTAAAGAAATCAATAAGGAGCATCGAAACGCTCACTTGAGATCGGTTCTCTATTACTCCGTGTACTTCCCCATTGCCGAAATCATTGCCGCTATGGGCACAGGCTTGCTGGTTTGGTATGGCGCAAAGGGCATAATCAACATGGAGGCTACTGGCATCACCATTGGCAAGCTGGTCTCTTTCATCATGTTCATTCAACTTTTTTTCAGACCCATCCGAATGATCGCAGATCGATACAACACATTG
The DNA here is from genome assembly GCA_020403045.1 of Cytophagales bacterium. GTDB lineage: Bacteria > Bacteroidota > Bacteroidia > Cytophagales > Cyclobacteriaceae > ELB16-189. The sequence continues at coordinate 19,807 of JADBYK010000100.1, read as the reverse complement.
CAAATGGGTATAGTGGGTTCTTCCAGAATTATCAATTTATTAGATGATCAAACAGACATAATGCCAAATGGAACGGTTACGCCAAGCGATATAAAGGGCCAGGTAAAGTTTGACCATGTTTGGTTTGCCTACAATGAGGCCGATTATGTTTTGAAAGATATTAGCCTTGATATCAAACCAGGCGAGACCATCGCCTTAGTAGGAGCAACCGGGGCAGGAAAGTCGTCCATCATTAACCTACTCAATCGTTTTTACGAAATCAATCGCGGTTCCATTCAAGTGGATGGCATGGATATCAAAGAACTTGACACCGCCTCACTCCGAAAAAACATTGGCGTGGTCTTGCAAGACGTTTTTCTCTTCTCAGATACGATTCGGTATAATATCACGCTTGGAAACAAAGAAGTTACCGATGAGATGATCCTTCATGCAGCCGATCTCGTGGGGGCAAGAAAGTTTATCGATCGACTCCCGGGGGGCCTGAACTACAACGTGATGGAGCGTGGCGCAACCATTTCGGTGGGGCAGCGACAGCTACTTTCGTTCATACGCGCCATGGTTTATGACCCAAAAATATTAGTGCTAGATGAGGCCACCTCTTCGGTAGATAGTGAAACAGAAGAGATGATTCAAAATGCGATTTCAAAAATGATGACCAATCGCACGTCTATTGCAATTGCCCACCGATTATCTACGATTCAAAAGGCCGATAAAATTATCGTTTTAGACAAGGGGGAGATCAAAGAATCGGGTAGCCATGATGAACTTTTGGCGAGCGATGGTTTCTACGCCCAACTACACAAAATGCAGTACAAAGAAATAGCTTAACATCGGGAGCAGGGTGTACAACAGTTTTGCTTAGGGTGGATAGCTCACCGGTGTACTTTTTGCAACCTTTGAGCACTTAGTGGTTTGCATTTTTACCACGGGGAACACAAAGAAAACACAAGGGTCAGGGAGAAATTCAAAACTGTCGTGCACCCCTGGCGCATGCCACCAAAAACATTTGCGTAAAAGGGTTATATTTGCTTTAATGTCTCCTTATAAAATCTTCCGGGTAACCATTTTCTTGCTTATATTGATAAGCCAGCATGCATTTTCTCAAGCCGGAAAGAGCGCTCGGAGTACAAAATACCGGATGCCAAAAGTGTCGCGAAGCAAAGCAATTACTATCTGCCCTATTTTCGAAACAAGTAAATACCCTTACCAGGGAATTGGATTCAAGGTTGGAGATCCAGTTGCCCTGACCTATAAATTCTATCCCAGTAAGAATTGGGCGTTTGCTGTTGACGGTGGCAAAGCTTCAAGTGGACTTTACAATAAGTATTATCGGGGGCTGTTCGAGAATGTTAAGAACGAGGCAATAGCTGACGTGGTAAATAAAGACCCGCTGATTGATACCGTGGGCAATGCGCAGGCAGCACGTTACCTGACACATACTATTTCTGGTGATTGGTTTCTGGAAGCAAAATTTCTTTATCAATGGGATGCAGAAAAAATATCAAAGGGTCTGCAACTGTATGTTGGGGCAGGATGGCAGTGGAGAAATACAAGCCTCACGTATGAGTACCTCTACGAAAATGGGCGCGTTGAATCAAAAAACGGCCGAATTTCTGAAAACAGGTTTACCTATGGCCCGGTTGTCTTGCTGGGTTTTGAATACTCCTATTTTACTCTTCCCGTGTCAGCTTTTATCGAAGTTGAAATGTTTACCGATGCATTTATTGACCCGGGCTACCAACGCTTTCAGGGTGGTGTCGGGCTTCGTTACATTTTCTAAACCTTTACTTTTCTTTTCTCAGGATGCTATTCCGCTTACTATAGAGGAAGTAAATCACCAATCCAAAAAGCAGCCAGCCAAAAGCCATTAATTGTGTTTTGTAGTCGAGAGAATATATTAAAGCCGAGCATACAAGTATTCCTAAGATTGGTATTAACGGAACCAAAGGTGTTTTGAATGGTCGCACCGCTGTCGGATTTTTCACCCGCATCACCCAGATGCCTGCGCATACGAGCACAAACGCGAACAAAGTACCGAAACTGGTTAGATCACCGGCTACACTTCCCGGAACAAATCCGCCAAAAAGGGAAACAAATACTAATAAAATCCAATTTGCCTTATGGGGGGTGCGAAACGTTGGATGAAGTTCGGAGAATACAGGCGGAACAAGGCCATCTTTTGACATCGAGTAAAATACACGCGACTGCCCCATCAACATTACTAAAATCACCGAGGAGAACCCTGCCAGAATAGCAACCGTAATAAGTGTAGAAAGCCACTCAAAGCCCGGCATGTAATTTTTGATGGCATAAGCTACAGAAGCCTCCTTACCTGCTACTTTAAATTCTTGCCAGTTTGCAAGACCCGTCAAAACATGTGAAAATAAGACGAAGAGTATCGTACAAATCACCAGCGAACCAAGAATTCCTATAGGCATATCGCGCTTTGGATTCTTGGCCTCTTGTGCAGCAGTTGATACTGCATCAAAACCAATAAAGGCAAAAAACACAATTCCTGCTCCGCCCAACACGCCACCCCATCCATGCCTTCTCCAGTCTTCATGGCCAACAAAATCTGCCGGAATGGTAAAGGGCGTATAGTTTGTATCATTTATAAAACCCCAACCCAATGCTATAAAGAGAATTACAATGGAGACTTTAACAACCACAATGATCGAGTTAACCGTAGCAGATTCTTGTGTCCCCTTTATCAACAGAAGAGTGAGTAAAAACAAAATGAGAATAGCCGGTAAGTTGACGATGCCACTTACTCCATTGAGAGAAGTTTCCCATGGAGAGTGACACCATTCATAGGGAATTCGCCCACCTAATAGACTATTTAAATATTCGCTCCACGCGATAGATACGGTTGCGGAAGCAAGTGCATACTCAAGTACCAATGCCCAACCTATAATCCAAGCAACGAACTCGCCCATGGTTACATAGGCGTATGCATAAGCACTGCCCGCAATGGGAATCATAGAAGCAAACTCAGCATAACACAAACCGGCAAAAGCACAACCAATGCCTGCTACGATATAAGAGATAACCACGGCAGGGCCTGCTGCATCGCCTGCCGCTGCGGCCGTTCTCACAAAAAGCCCTGCTCCGATGATGGCTCCAATGCCCAAGGCAATAAGATTCATTGGCCCAAGCGTGCGCTTCAACCCTTTTGCTGAATCACCGCCCGACTGTGCCATCAATTGTTCCAAAGGCTTCTTAATAAATAAACTCATGCAATTCGAATTAAGTTAGTAGCCCTAAAAGTATAAATAATAATGAATTTTCCATGCGATTAGATGAATGCTGGCAATCAGTCAGGTTAAAAGGAAAGTTGGAGTCTACTGCTTCGCCTTCGAAGGATCAAAACGCACTTTGACTAAAACCTCACTTTCCACCGGCACATTGTCTTCGAGCGTAGGCGACCAGCTGGGCCCTTCTTTTACAAGTCGCAATACCTCCTCATCACAACCATAACCCAAGCTTTTGATCACGCTGAATTCATCGAGTGCACCATCTGTTCGAACGGTAAACTTAACAGTCACTCTTCCCTTTATTTTTTTTGTTATTGCTTCAACCGGATAACGTAGACTATTCTCCAGGTATTTATCATATGCCTTGCGGCCTCCAGCTGGCTCTGCTAATCTAACAACGGGAGGGGTTTGACTATCGTCACGGGCTGCTACACCTGTAACCACTACTTCACTAAGCTGCGTAAGATCCGGACCCAAATTTATATTTACGTCTTTCTGGCTGCCTACCGGCACAGTTTTGGTCTGAAATCCCACAAAAGAAAAAACAAGTGTAGGGTTGATGGCTTCAACGGCTACCTGATACTTACCATTGATGTCCGTTACAGCACCATCTGTAGTACCTCGTATAACTACATTCACTCCGGGCAAAGGCTGCCCATCCTCCGAAGATACTACTTGGCCACGAATGAGTTGCCCGTCAAGACTTTTTTTCCTTGAGCCTTGATCAGCAGCAGCTATGTCAATTGTACTTTTGTTCGTTGGTGCGATCGGCTGAGCGGAGGCCACGCTTTCGGGCTTTGCCAACTCGGTCACCTTTGGTTCGTTTTCCTCTCTAAATTCCTTTGCAGCCTTTTTATCTTCAGCCTTATTCATTAAAGCAGCTTGTCTTTCTCCCTCTTCAGAAGCTGCAACCGGCTCCGATCCTTTTGCAACGTTTTCTATCGATTTGCCTGCGGAAATCTGTTTTGGTTTTTCAACTAATAACTTTGATGGCGGTGAAGCAACTGGTTGTCGAACGGCATCAATAGAATCGGGTACCTTCTGCGATGGTACAGGCATTTCCTTTTTTGTATCCGCGTCTTTTGTAAGGGCAAGGTTCTCTTTTTCTTCGTTTGGAATCAACTGATTTGCCACCCAAAAAATGCCCAGCATGATAAAAAGTGAAGCCGCTATTCGCAACGGCCAAACCCATTTGCTTGTGCGCTTTCCCTCGCCAACTAGTGTCTGTTCTTTGCTCACTTTTTTCTGGGCAGCCTCAGAAGTCATTTTAGTTTGCCCAAAAGACACTACACTTTTCTGTTCGGTCTGATATTGAATGGATTTTTTCAATTCATTCATATCCTCTGAGAAATCCTTGGCGGAAATCGTTTCAGCACCCTCTAGGGCATCTGCCAGAAAAGGATCAGACAATGCTTTTTTTTCCAACGAGTACATCTCGTTGGGGGTTAGTTCTCCCTTCCTGTATTTTTCAATATCGTCTTTCCAATCATTCATTTTGCTCCATACAAATTTTCAAATTTCGTTTGCCGTTTTGGATATAACTCTTCACCTTATTCAAGTCAAACCCGGTTAGCCCGGTTACATCCTTGTAACATCGTTCCTGTAAATAAAACAATCGAACGCATAGCTGCTGATCATTATCTAACTTATCGATACACTTCTCCAATTTACTAAGATTTTGCTCCATTTCAGGCTCTTCATCGAGATGCAGTAAGAACTGGTTTTCCACAAATTCGGGTGAAAATCCCTGCTTGCCCTCCGTAAAGCCTCTGAAGGAGGGCTTTGCATTCTGGGCGCGTAGCTGCATCAAGCAATGATTTCGAGCCGTTACATAAAGCCAACTCTTGAAGTTTTCTACGTCATGGGTTAATAGGGTGGTCACGAGTTTTTCAAAAAGCTGCATCATCGCATCCTTTGCCTCATCCCTATCTTTTAAGTACTTCAGACAAACGCCATATAAAAGCGAGGTGTAGCGGGTATACAATTCTCCCCAATACTTCAATTCTCCAGACTCTTTATAAAGTCGAAGTAGTTCCGTATCCGTATGTGAATGACTCGGCACGTGTTAATTCAAATTTCTAGATTCTTTTATGGAAACCGAAAGATAGCTGCATCTCATCATACAATTTAAACTATCTAAGTTATGAAAAAGCAATTTTCGATGTTGATTGTTCTTTTAATGCTTTCCCTTGGGTTCATGGCTCCTGAGGAAAAAGTGATTTCGGGCAAAGTAACTTCCAAAGAAGACTGTGGCCGCATTCGATAAGATCTTACGTGAATCGGAATAGGTGAAAGGCTTTAGTGTAGAAGAGACGGCAGAACTTGCGCAAGCGGCAAGGGGCACCGACAAAGAGGGGTATTGATCAAAATTTCTACATCTTTTAACGGCAACTACGCCATTGGCAAAACGCGAAAATGCGTTGTAAATCTTGGTAGGCTGATAGACGCTACCAAGATTTTTTATTTATTTTATTTGAGGCTAACTTGCCGCCAATGGAGAAACCCGTGCAGATAAGCGTGATCATTATCACGTTCAATGAGGAGAAAAACATTGGCCGATGTATAGATTCGGTGCAGCCATTTGCCGATGAGGTTGTCGTGGTAGATTCTTACTCAAAAGACAGAACCAAGCAAATTTGCCTTGAGAAAGGTGTTCATTTCGTAGAGCACCTTTTCGAGGGGCATATTCAACAGAAAAACTTCGCGCTATCACTGGCCACGTTTGACCATGTCTTTGCTATTGATGCCGATGAATATTTATCGATTCAACTCGCAAAGTCTATTATAACTGCAAAAAAGCAGTGGGTAGGTCATGCGTACAAAATGAATAGGTTGTCCAGCTACGGTGGTAAATGTATAAAACACGGCAGTTGGTATCCAGATCAAAAAATACGTCTTTGGGATAAACGATTCGGCAGTTGGGGCGGAGAAAACCCACACGATAAAGTGATTCTTGCCAGGAACAGCAAAGTGACGCATTTGCTGGGAGATCTGATGCACACGGCCTACCAAGATGGTCATGAAACACTCGCAAAGATTCAACAGTATTCATCCATTTTTGCAAAGGAGAATGTAGGAAAACGATTTACGTCTATTTCAAAAATAGTTGGCCATACTTTTTTCTCGTTTTGCAAGAGTTACTTCATCAAAGTCGGATTTTTAGATGGCTTCGAAGGACTAGCGGTAGCGGCTGCAGAAGCAAACCACGTATTCTACAAATACTTGAAGCTACATGAAGCCAATAAAAGGGCAGCAATTGGCAAACGTATCATCATTAGCAGAACCGATAATCTGGGCGATATAATCCTTACGCTGCCCATAGCCGGCTATTTAAAAAAAACGATCCCAGACAGCGAAATCTACTTTATTGGAAAGAAATACACAGAGCCGGTAATCAGACAATGCACTTATATCGATCATTTTCTAGATCGGGAAGAGCTACTTACGAGTCCCTCACTCCTTGCCTCCATTAAGGCAGACACGATCTTGTTTGTTTATCCGGATAAAGCATTAGCCGTTCTGGCGAAGAGTTTTAAGATCCCCAACAGAGTTGCCACTGCTCATCGGTTGTTCAATTGGTTTTATTGTAACCGGTTGGTTGACTTTAGTCGTTTAAATTCTGAATTACATGAAAGTCAGCTGAACTTTAAGTTGCTGAGGCCCTTCCGACTAAAGACTAATCCCGACTATCCACAGTTGATCTCCAACTATGGTTTACAAGCCGTTTCTAAGGACTTTGGTCATTTACTTGATCCGACTAAATTCAACTTAATCATTCATCCGAAATCAAAAGGAAATGGAAGAGAATGGGGCCTTGACAACTACTACGCGCTTGTCAAACAACTGCCCAATGAACGTTTCCGCTTTTTTATCACGGGTCTAAAAGAGGAAGAACTAAGTATTCAAAAGGATCTGCCTGAATTGCTAACGGCCGATGGCGTTCATAATTTAATGGGAAAGTTTTCTTTAGAGGAAATGAGCGCCTTCATTAACAAAGCTGATGGGTTAGTCGCTTCCGGTACCGGAGTGCTTCACCTGGCGGCCGCGCTTGGAACGTTTTGTGTCGGTTTGTTTCCTCCCATAAGACCGATACATCCCGGGCGATGGGGGCCAATTGGAACACATGCAACTTTTCTCGTTGTTGACAAGAATTGTTCTGACTGTAAAAAAAGCAACAATTGCGAGTGTATACGAATGATCACTGTATCTCAGGTAGCTTCACGCCTGTTGTTAGCTTCCAAGAGAAAAGATTCAATTATTGAAAATAATCCTCTGCCTGCCCTTCAAAGCTAGTCGTAATAAAAATGGGTATGGTTTCCGATCTATTGGGCACTTTAAAATTTAAAAATGGATGAAAGTTTACGATTGCTTTTCCTTTTTTAATGAACTGGACCTACTTGAAATTCGGTTAAACGAATTGGATCCTGTCGTAGATGTATTTGTGCTGGTTGAGGCAACCAAAACTTTTCAAAAAAAACCTAAACCTCTTTACTATGCAGAAAATAAAGAAAGATTTGAAAAATTTCATCACAAAATAAGACATGTTATAGTTGACAAGTATCCGACTTTTTTCGCGCGCTTTAAGACGCCCAAAGCAATGGATTACGATCATCACCAAAAAGATCAGGTAAAACAGGCCTTGACAGAATGCAGTCCAGACGATGTGATCATCTTCTCGGATGTGGACGAGATCCCAAAGCCCAAGCTTTTGCTAGAACATAAAGAGAACTTAGGGGTGACTATTTTCCAGCAAAGAATCTATCACTATTTCTTGAATTGCATTGAAGTTGATCGAGCCAATTCCGAACAACCGGCTTGGTGGTATGGATCGGTAATGACTCATTACAAAAACTTCAAAAGTGTTAAAAAGCTTCGTGTACTTAGAGAAATCAATAAGTACAAAGGAAACAAAGTAATTGAAGATGCCGGATGGCATTTTACGTCATTGGGTGGCGTAGATAAGATTATCTATAAAATTGAATCTTTTGGCCATGATGAATTCAACAAAGATGAATTCAAGAGCCCTGACAGAATAAAGGAACTCATCGAAAACGGCAAAAGCGTTTTCGGTCAAGACATTCAATGTCGTTTTAAAGAAATCGATGAAACCTTCCCCGAGTACATTCGCAACAACAAGAGTAAACTGCAGCAGTACATCCACCCACTAAACTAGTTATTCGCGTTGAATATCAAAAAATCCATTTCTGTAGTACTTCCCAACTATAATGGAAGAAATTTGCTGGCGGCCAACTTACCTTCTGTTTTTGCAGCACTTCAGACAGCAGCCGTTGAGTTTGAAGTAATCGTGTCCGATGATGCCTCCACCGATGGGTCGGTCGCTTTTCTAAAAGAAAATTTCCAGGATGTTATTATTGTCTGTCAAAAAATAAATCGCGGTTTTTCACCAACGATCAATAGCGGAATCGCACGAGCATCCAAGCAACTTGTCTTCTTGCTAAACACTGATGTTTTTCTACTTCCCGATTTTTTTGAAAATTTGTTTCACTATTTCGATCATCCGGACACCTTCGGTGTTAGTGGTCGTTTTATTGGCTTGAGTGATGATAAAATACAAGATGCCGGAAAGTACCCTTTATTGTTAGCTTCAAAAAAAATTCAGCCCTTCAATTTCTATATAGATAGCCCTTCTATATTGGTGACTACTCTCTTTGTTTCGGGTGGCGGTGCGTTGGTAGATCGAGAAAAATTAAATTTACTTGGCGGCTTCGATGAAATTTTTGCCCCTTTTTATTACGAAGACACCGATTTATCAATGCGCGCCTGGAGACTGGGCTGGAAGTGCTATTATGAACACAGCGCTGTTTGCCGACATCCAGCTTCTACTACCATTAATAAGTTTAACAAAAAACGAAAGATTTGGATAACGACTCAACGAAACAAACTCATTTTCCATTCTTTACATTTGAATGCAACCTCAAAATGGATTTGGTATTCTCGGCAAGCAATCACTCTTATCGTTCAAGCGATTGCCCTTCGCTGGAAGTACCATATTGCTTTTTTTAATTACCTTGGAAAACGATCTGAGGTAAAAAAGTCAAAACAAAGATTTCAATCCCTATCTGGTGGCTCAATAGTGCCGCTGGAAATTGTCGTGAAAAATATTTGCTCAGAACTTGATAGGCAAAAGGTAATTAAGTTATAGAAAATGAGTTTCGACATTAAGACCAAACCGGAAATCTATTTCAATGTAGTGCGCAAAGAAATGCTCCCGTTTGTACCTTCTGATGCAAGGGTTACCTTAGAGATTGGCTGCGGTGATGGAAATTTTGCTGAATTACTTTTAGCACGAGGCGCTTTAGAAGTTTGGGGCATTGAATACGAGAAAGAACAGGCTGACCTTGCGCAAGAAAGAATGATGAAGGTTCTGGTGGGCGATGTGGCCGAACAACTGACTAGTTTGCCTGACAACTATTTTGATGTGATCATTTGCAATGATGTACTCGAGCACCTAATCGACCCTTATACAGTCATTAGTAAACTGAGGTATAAGCTGAAAAAAGAAGGCGTCATGATCAGCTCTATTCCAAATATCCGGTACTTCAGAAATCTGTTTGATTACTTTTTTAATAAGAATTGGGATTACACCGATAGTGGAATTATGGACAAAACCCATTTTCGTTTTTTCACCTATCGAAGCATTCGAAAAATGTTCGAGTCGAATGGTTATGAAGTGGTGAAGATGGAAGGCATTAACCCAACCAAATCAATTCGTCCATTCATCTGGAACCTATTCTTCCTAGGAAGTTTTTGGGATATTCGTTACCTACAATTTGCTACCATCGCGAGACCAAAATGAACGACAAAGAGCAAAAAAAAATTTATCGAAAGATAAAGTCAAGGAATATTTCAATTGATCATGCGTGCGAAGTAGGGGTCTACCTGCCACAGACATCTAACATTATTGACTTTATCAAAGAGGGCACCCGGGCAAGCCTGGTGGAAGCTGATCCGAAAACAGTGAGTATTTTGGAAGACTATTTCAAAAAATACTACGTGACCATTTTCCCGGTGGCGGTTTGGTCCAGCTCTGGCACGGTTCGTCTCTCGCGAGCTGCCGCCTCCACGTTTATTTCTGAACTTAAATCAAGCCCTGCCATTGTCAACGATAAATACAAAGTTGATATTGACAATAGTTTTGAAGTAAAATGTGTGGTCTTTTCTGAAATAGATAAAGGTGATATCGACCTTTTAATTGTGGATATTGAGGGGGGCGAGTGGCATGTGATCAACCACCTGACAAGCAGGCCGAAAGTTATTTCTGTTGAAACACATGGTAAATACTATACGAACCCTTTTATCAAGGAAATCACCCAATGGATGAGTGACAACCAATATAGCCTTTGGTTTAAAGACGCGAGTGATACGGTTTTTATGAAAAATGAATTGGGTAAGTCATCACTGAGCGATCAACTGGAAACTAGTTTGTCTGAAGCAAAAATCCGATGGAAGAAGTTCAAACAGGTTTTCAAGAAAAAGTAATTCACAATCGAGGTCAAATGAAAGTCGCTGGCTTCACCATCGTCCGAAATGCAGTTAAATACGACTACCCAATTGTAGAGGCGATTACTTCTGTCCTGCCGCTTTGTGATGAATTTATTGTCGCAGTTGGAAATAGTGAAGACAATACGCTTGATTTAATCCTTGCCATCAACTCTCCTAAAATTAGAATCATCCATACCATTTGGGATGATAGCCTCCGGGAGGGCGGCCGCGTATTGGCGGTTGAAACCGATAAAGCCTTTCATGCGATTTCACCAGATGTAGATTGGTGTTTCTACATACAAGCCGATGAAATCGTACATGAAAAGTATTACGACACCATTCTTCAGGCAATGACTAAGTACCAAGAGAACCGGGCCGTTGACGGATTACTTTTTCACTACAAACACTTTTACGGATCTTATGACTATGTCGGGGAATCTTGGAATTGGTACCGCAGGGAAATTCGAATCGTTAGGAACGAAAAGAGCATTTTTTCCTATCGCGATGCACAAGGATTCCGAAAGGAACCCAATAAGAAACTCCGCGTAAAATTGATCGATGCTTTCATCTATCACTATGGCTGGGTGCGCGATCCTCGTGCAATGCAGCACAAACAACGTGCTTTTAGTAGTTTCTACCACGATGATCAATGGGTAGAAGAACATGTGGCAAAGGCAACTGAATTTGATTATAGTCAAATTGATTCATTGGCGCTTTTTCTGGACACCCACCCGTCTGTGATGGCTAAGCGGATCAATGAAAAAAATTGGAGTTTTGACTTTGATGTTTCCAAAAAGAAATATTCGTTCAAAGAGAGAATAAAGCGCCTTGTCGGCTTCCGCATTGGCGAGTACAAAAACTACAAAATCGTTTAGGCGAAGCAACTAGCCAATCAGCTTTCTTTACTACTTTTACCCCTCCATGGAATTAGAAGAAGCACCTAAACAACACTATACAGAAAAAGAGAAAGGAGAGGTATTCAACAATGAGTTTCTTCCCCATATTCGCTCCATGTATAATTTCGGGTATCGGCTTACCCTCGATCGAGACGATGCCAACGACCTGGTGCAGGATACCTATTTAAAGGCTTATCGTTTTATTGAATCTTTCCAAAAAGGAACTAATGCCAAAGCCTGGCTGTTCCGCATTTTGAAAAACAGCTTTATCAATGACTATCGTAAGAAAAGCAAGGAGCCTAACAAAGTAGACTATCAAGAAGTAGAGACGTACTATAATTCGGAGGACGTTGATCGGCAAATTACACCTGACTTGCGTGTAGAATCGCTGAACAACATGATTGGGGATGAGATCTCAAATGCATTGAATTCATTGGACGTAGATTTTAAAACGGTGATTATCCTGTGCGATTTGGAAGGCTTCAAGTATGAAGAAATGGCTAAGATATTGGACATCCCGATTGGTACCGTCCGCAGCCGTCTACACAGAGCCAGAAATCTGCTGAAAGAGAAATTAGGAGAATACGCGAAAACAATGGGTTATAATAAAGCATAATTATGAGTAACGTCAACAATCCTTTCATGCAAGGCAATCAGGCAAAGCCTACGTGTAGAGAGATGCTACAAACCATTTTAGATGGTGAAGCAAGTGAAGAACAACGAAATTACTTTAAGGCACACATGGATCAGTGTAGGCCGTGCTATAGCTCATACGATCTAGACATGGCCATCAAAAAATTACTCCAATGTAACTGCTGCGGTGGTGATGTTCCTACCGAACTGATCGATCAGATCAAAACTCAGATTACCCAAAAATTGCCTCTCTAATGGCAGAGTTATCTACTGAAACTTTACCGAAAGGTGGCAAAGCGCTGATCTTTTCTGCCCCTTCCGGATCTGGTAAAACAACCATTGTTCACCACCTTCTCAAAACGAATAACGATTTAGGTTTCTCGATAAGTGCATCCACTCGCGACAAGCGAGGGAGGAAGGAAGTGGATGGAAAAGATTACTATTTTTTAAGCCCTGAGGAATTCAAACTTAAAATTGATGCTAATGAGTTCATCGAATGGGAAGAGGTTTATGCCGGAAATTTCTATGGTACATTAAAGTCAGAAATAGATCGAATATGGGCCGAGGGAAAAAATGTGATTTTTGATGTAGACGTGAAAGGCGGGATCAACCTAAAGAAATATTTTGGAGAAAAAGCGTTGTCAATATTTGTCAAAGTACCTTCTCTGGAGGTTTTAGCCGAGCGTCTAAAGGAACGAGGGACGGAGTCAGAAGAGAGTTTTTCCAGACGGCTTTTCAAGGCTAAATTTGAAATGAGCTTCCAGGACAAATTTGACGTGATTCTTTTAAATGAGGATCTGGCTACTTCACTGGCGGAGGCGCAACGGCTTTACGAAGCCTTCAGGTAGTGACTTGCATTGTCTTCCTAAAATTTGTTCCTTTACGTATCATTTCTTAAAATACGTATGCATGCCAAGTTAACACTAAGTATCGATGCCAAAGTGATTGCTTCTGCGAAGCGTGTCTCAAAGAAGCGAGGACAAAGCATTTCGAGGATGGTGGAGGATTTTCTAAAAAAGGTATCCGCGTCTTCTAATTCAGGAAAAACAAAAGGATCAATTTTAGAACTGCGCGGTATGGGTGGCTCTGCCCCGACTGATTTCGACTATAAAAAAGAGTTAGCAGATTATCTTTCAGAAAAATATAAATGAGTAGGCGAAGAGTTTGGCTGGATACCAATGTTACGCTTGATTTGATATTGGAAAGAGATCCGTTTGTAGAAGATGTAGCTACCATTTTTTCGTTACACGAAGCCCTGGAAATAGAGATTTATATCTCTACCCTTTCGCTCGCCAATATTGCTTATGTGGTAAAAAAGAACGGCAGAAATCCTTTCTTGGTGGTAGCCACCTTGCTCAAGTGGGTAAATATTATTAGCCTGGATGTGACTCATTTTGAAAAAAATCTGGCCGCAAATTTTAAAGACTTTGAAGATGGCCTACAGTATTTCTCAGCCATGAGTGTGAAAGATGTCAAGTGCATTATCACCCGATACAAAGTTGATTTTAAATCCTCTGCTATTCCAGTTTTTACTCCAAAAGAGTTTCTTAAAACAATAGCTCTTTAACGTGAAAAAAATTGGACTCTTTTTCGGTTCATTTAACCCCATTCATATGGGGCACTTAATTATTGCCAATGTAATGGCGCAAAACACAGATTTAGACAAAGTATGGCTCGTAGTCTCTCCTCAAAACCCATTCAAACCAAGCAAAGGATTATTACACGAATTTGATCGCTACGATCTGGTAAAAGCCGCAATTGCAGATAACTTTAAATTGGAGGTATCGGATGTGGAGTTTCATCTGCCTAAACCTAGTTACACCATTCACACACTGGCTTACTTAACCGAAAAATACCCTAACAAAGAATTTAAGGTAATAATCGGAGAAGATAATCTGGAAAATTTTACGAAGTGGAAAAACCACGAACAGATTCTTGCTCAGTTTGGTCTCTATGTTTATCCAAGACCCCATGTAACAAATTCAGATTTAAAACGTCATCCGCAAGTAACGATCGTGGAAGCACCTATGATAGATATCTCAGCTACCTATATTCGAAACTGTATCAAGAACAATAAATCTATTCGTTACCTCGTTCCAGAAACGGTAGAAAATATGATCCGCATGAAGAACTTTTACGTATAAACTTCCGTCTTAGCGGCAACCTTAACCAACTTGATGACGTCTATGGCTTTGATGAAACCGATCAAAAGCTTCCTTACCCTTGTTTTAGTCTCTCTAATAAGTTGCGATGCCTATTCAGGTGGTATTCGCGGGCTTATCAAGGGCGATGACGGTACCGCTCTCGCCTTTGCAAGCGTTTTCGTGAAGCAAACCGCGGCTGGAGCAGCAACGGACATCAATGGACGTTTTGAATTGGCTCTCCCCCCTGGGGAATATGATATTTTGTTTCAGTATCTTGGGTATGAAACCCAACAACAAAAAGTGACGGTCGGTAGTGATTTCGTGGAAATCAACGTCACATTAAAAACACAGGTTATTGTTCTTCAAAATGTAGTGGTGAAGGCGGGCAAAGAAGATCCAGCTTACACCATTATGCGCAAGGCAATCGGAAAGGCAAACTACCATACCCAGCAGCTTGACTCATATACAGCCAAGGTGTACATAAAAGGAAAGGGACAACTTAGAGACTACCCTTGGTTTGCCAAAAAAGCGATCGAAAAAGAGGGTATTACGAAAGACCGGGTATTCATTTCTGAATCGGTTAGCGAAATAAAATTCACACGCCCCAATAAATTCGAGGAAAAAGTAATTGCCGTATACACAAAGGGTAAAGATCGGAATACTTCACCCAACCAATTTGTGTTTGGGAGTTTCTATGAACCAGAAATAGCAGAGGTTGTATCGCCTTTATCGCCCAAGTCGTTTTCTTACTACAAGTTTGAATATCTCGGCTCGTTTAAAGACAATCAATTTGAAATCAGCAAAATAAAGGTAACGCCACGCTCAAGAGGCGATAATGTCTTTGAGGGAATTATTTTTATCGTAGAAGACTGGTGGAGCATCCACAGCTTGGATATGCAAACGATTAAACTCGGAATTAAATTTAAAGTCAAACAAATCTATAATCCGATTGAAGACAAGGCATGGCTTCCCATCTCTCAACAATTTTTTGTAGAGGGTAAGGTTTTTGGATTTGACTTTACTGGCGAATACTTTGCCACGTTGAAGGACTACAAAATCAAACTCAACCCGGCCATGGTAGTGCCCGAGATGAAAGTGATTGACGCAAAGATTGAAAAAGAGGAAGCAAAAAAGATTGAAAACCTGTCGGCCAGCAAAGGAGGGAAATTCAGTAAAAAAGATCAGCAACTTCAGGAACGACTTGCCTCTGGCAAAGAAGTAACAAATAAAGAGTTACGGCAGATGATGAGGGAGTACGAAAAGCAAGAACAGAAGCAGACCAAAGAACCGGAAGTACTTGAGGAACGAACCTTTATCGTGGACTCGCTGGCCTACAAGAAGGATTCCGTTTTCTGGTCAGAAGTGCGCCCGGTTGCTCTGTCTAAACAGGAAGAACGCGGTTATGTAATCACTGATAGCATCTCGGCAGTTGAAAAACAAAAAGAAGAAGGAGACACACTTCGAAATAAAAAAGGCAAAAAAGGATTTCAGTTGACCGACATCATTGTTGGCGACAGCTATAAGCTATCCAAAACGTCCGACTTCCGCATTCACACACCGTATGGAGGATTCAATACGGTGGAAGGTTTTAACTTGATTTACCGAACCAGCTATTACAAGCGTTGGGTGATCAAAGACAAAAAAGATAGCACCAAAAAGGCCCGAACTTCGAGGCTTGAAATCAGCCCTATTGCACGTTATGCGTTTTCCAGAGAATTGTTGAGCGGTAAGCTTCGTGTGGAATATCGAAATGCTGGCACGCGACTTACCTTAGAAGGCGGACGATATGTAGAACAATACAATTCAGACGAGCCGATACATTCCTTTGTCAATACCCTTACCTCTCTATTTAGTGGCGATAACTGGATGAAATTATACGAACAGAATTTTATTGACCTGAAGTACCGGCAACGTTTGAATGAGAAATTTACATTTCATTCTTCGTGGTCTCTTTCGCGAAGAACAGAACTTGACAACAAATCCGACTATACTTTCTTTAGCGAAAATAGAGAACATTATCGACCGAATGCTCCTGTTAATATTGAATCTCAAACCGGATTCGAAACCAACACAGCATTCACAGGAGCCATCGGTTTGGAAGCAAGGCCGTGGCAAAAGTTCGTTATTCGTAACGGTTTCAAATCCAGAATTCAAAACTCTTCGCCACTACTGACACTTGACTACCGCAAAGGATTTAATAGTGTGCTAGGCAGCGATGTAAACTTTGACCTGATTGAAGCGGGTATTCGCCAGCAAATAAAGTTTGGCATTCGCGGCACATTTGATATCAACGTGAAGGCAGGTAAATTCCTGAATGCCGACAAGCTCTACTTCATGGACTTTAAGCACTTTTTAGGTAACAAGACACCCATTATCACTACCGATCCCGTCACTGGATTCCGCTTGATGGACTACTACCTCTATAGCACCAAGGATCAGTACCTTTCGGTGAGCGCCCATTATCATTTTCGAAAATTCCTTATCACCAGAATCCCCATGATCCGGTTGATGGGCGTCCAGGAAAACTTCTTTGTCAATTATCTGGCCACGCCTTCATCTAAAAATTATACCGAAGTTGGATATGGACTAGATGGCATATTGAGGATCTTCCGTATCGAAGGTGCAGTTTCATTCACCAATGGAACCTATCAGGACTATGGATTCCGAATCGGTATCTCTTCGATATTGTCGGTTAATTTTGGAGATTGAGAAAGACAGGCGTTCGATCTAACTATTTCCGTTAGAAAATCCAATCAATAGTTCCGATCTTTGGTAAATGTCTTTGTCTGTTGAAGAGTTCCTTGCGCTACGCAGGTCTCAGCCCGTTATCGATGTCCGCTCAGAAGGAGAATTTGAAGAAGGCCACATCTCAGGCGCTATCAATATTCCATTGTTAAACAATGAAGCACGCGCAATCGTAGGAACCGCCTATAAGAAGAAAGGTCAAGCCGAGGCCATTCGGGAAGGTTTTCGATTGGTAGGTCCACGCCTGGCGGAAATCATTCAACAAACCGAAACGATTGCTGCCGGCAAAGAAATTCTTGTGCATTGCTGGCGTGGGGGAATGCGTTCGTCCAACTTCTGCCAGTTTGCGGGGATGGCGAAAATTAAATCACAGGTACTAAAAGGCGGCTATAAAGCCTACCGGCAGTTTGGGTTCGAGGCTTTCCAAAAACCTTTGCACATAACTTTAATTGGTGGTTGCACAGGCAGCGGCAAAAGTGAAGTGCTTAGAGCGTTGGCGGCACAAGGAGAACAGATTCTTGATTTAGAAAAAATGGCGCACCACAAAGGCTCTGCTTTTGGCAGCCTGATGCAACTTCCGCAACCTACTACCGAGCAATTTCACAACAACTTGTTTGAGGAAATTTTTAAGCTGGACATTTCGAAACCGATATGGGTAGAAGATGAATCAATCACTATAGGGAAAGTCTTTCTGCCACCTGATTTTTGGTTGCGCATGAAAAGTAGTCCCATTGTACAAATGAACGTATCTAAAGACGTCCGGGTTCAACGACTTGTTTCAGAATATGGTCATGCAGATCGGGCAGAGTTCTTGGAAGCCATGACTAAAATTGTTAAGCGCTTGGGTGGGCAACATTTCAAAGCAGCCAAGGAAAAATTGTTAGAGGGAGATATGGCAGGCACTATTGAAATACTGCTAACCTACTATGATAAGTATTATCTGGAAAGCATAGAAAGTAAAAAAGAAAGAGTCAAACTCACCTTGCCTTGGGATGGAAAAGACGCGAATACTTTTGCACAGAGCATGTCTGGTGATTACGCCAATAGATGACAATTGCTACGAAAAAAAGAAATCTTGCTTGCGTCTGCGCATCGTCTTTCGGTAAATATAGACGCTAATGAATGGTGCTCCTGACTTGTCCGGTTTAGTGCGGCAGACTGAGTTTGGTTAGTAGGTTGGTCAAGTGATCGGGTATAGATTTGCGAAGGGTTATAACTTTTCCGGTAAGTTTGTTGAGCAGTCGGGCATCGGTTATCTTCTTGCCTTGGGTTAGGAATGCCCGCAGCGAGGTGTTGGTCTTTAGTTCAATGAATTTTGATACGGCCAACGCCATAAAGCAGATCATGATATGGAGCCGGATTGGTTGCTCTTTAAAATGAAACACAGGTCGGGTTTGCAAATCGTGCTTTGATACTCTGAAAGCGTGTTCTATTTTGTACAAGTCGTGGTAGCGTTCGACAATGGCTTGACTGCTCACCTGGTCTTCCGGCAGGTCAGTATAGTATCCTTTTACGCCTAGCAGTTTTGTGGTTTTGGCGATCAGTTCTTCGTTGATCTCAAGTTTTTGTTGTTGTGCTTTAACGAACTTCGTTTTCCGGTTTTTCGAGGGCTTTTGAATCAATACGTGGGCTCTTGCTATTTGTTTGTCCATTTCATATTTATCCTTTCGGAAACGGGTTTGTGAAAAGCTGCAGATCAGAAAGCCATTATCGGTGCTTAGGCGAGTGAGTTGTCCATCTTGCCGCAGAAGTCGTTGATCCATCTGTTTAAAGGTTTCTTGCGACAGGTTGCCTAAGCGTGCCCCTACAATGTAATGAATGCCGGCCTTCTTCAATGCCAGTACATTGTCGCTGCTGATCATGGCCGCATCAGCCACTACGGTAAAATTTTTTACCTGATGTTTCTTAATAAGCGATTCGATGACGGGGATGAGCGTGTGCCCTTCAAAAGTATTGCCTGTAAATATTTCATAGGCCACAGGAAACCCCTCCTGCGTTACCATCAACGCCAAAAGTATCTGTGGTTGGTTCGATTTATTTTCTTTTGAAAAACCGGGCTTGCGCAGATCATCGGCTTCAAAAGTTTCAAAATACAGCGTGGTTACATCGTAAAACAACAGCCTGTAATCAAATTGAAATTCATCTTCAGCAAAACGCAATGTTTGCTTCTCTACTTCTTGCTTCAAGCTAAGCCAACGTGGTGCCGCTTCATAAAACCGTTGCCTGCGATGACGTATGCCAAAGTAGGTTTCGAGTAATTCAATGGAGCGTAGCTTGGAAGCGGGCTCCATCACGCGCATCGTCACCAAGTCATTCAACAATGAGGATGTGTCGATGTTCGTATATCCAATACGCTGTTGCAGTCCGTTGAGGATTTCCAACAAGAACGTATAGTAAACGCCTAGATACTCGCATCGATTGAGCAAAAGAACATTATCCAAAGTTGTATCTGGAAATGCAGCAAGCTGATGGGTTTGTTGAGTAATCCATTCTTGGGCTGCCAACAGAAGAGCGTCTACCTCTGCATCATCACGTGCGGAACCTACATGATGCACCACCACACGCTTTCGCCTAACATAACGAATCACTTGCACGGCCTTCGCCCCTGAACCTGTGGGCACCACACGAACAT
>JADBYK010000010.1 GCA_020403045.1 Cytophagales bacterium | reverse complement strand
TTGTGTTCGTTCGTGGAGAGCTTTATTGTAAACTAATCTTACACAGCCCAAAGTGCGCCGCAATAGCGACTCTTGTTCCGGTGTGGGGTAAAATCGGTAAGAATAGGCTTTTTCCATGGGGAGCATTTTAGCATATATTTCGTAAATGTGTTAATATTTAACAGTAAAGCCGTCGTAGAACGACGGGGTTTCAGACCCAAAATTTTCGATGATTTAATCCTTGCTCAAGTATTGTTCAAGGGTCACATAGTCGCCTGATTGATATTCATCCCGAACTTGCTGAAGTTCTGCTAGGGTTTCCTCGTCGTCTTGATAGGAAGCCTCTTCTGCTTGAAAAATTTGTTGTTCTAGTATTTCTAATAATTGTTTTTTTTTGCGTTAAGTCAAGGGATTTAATGGCTTCGGTTAGAGATTCAAAAGTGATTTGAAGATTTATGGTGGTAGTCATGAAATTTCTCCTATTTGGATAAAAAGTTAAATTTTGAGAATTGCCTTAATTTTCATGGTTGGTATAGGTGATCAAGGGTTTCTAATTTCCTTCTAATGTAGCCTGAATTTTTGCTAATCGTTAGTTAGGGTCTGCTGAAAAAGTTTTTCGGTGGTGGTAGGAGTCAGGAGTCAGGAGTCAGTAGCCGGTCGTTTCAGGCTTTGTTGCCCTTGTTTTTTGTACCAAGCAATGTACTATAAGAAGGATAATGCAAGGTTTTTGAAAGTCCCAATCCTATTTTCGCAGCATGAACATCGGACTTTAACAGGTCAAAAGCTTTATTTTAAAAGGGTTTTACCATTATTCAGCAAGCCCTAGCTAAAAGCCTTTTCCAATAAAGGTTGTAGCTTCTTTCAGCAAACCCTAGATAACGTTGTCTCAGACGGAGGGCAATCTAGTTTCCATTAATTCAACTTCCGAGGAAGTCAGAAGTAAAAAATTTCTTTGAAACAGCAGAAAAAGACTTTTTTGGAGAGTTTCCATTAATTCAACTTCCGAGGAAGTCAGAAGACCTCCCTGAGAAAGATGTCCAGAAATTGTGTTCTAATGTTTCCATTAATTCAACTTCCGAGGAAGTCAGAAGATTGGATGTCCCAATTGCGCGGAGAAGATACCAGTCATAGTTTCCATTAATTCAACTTCCGAGGAAGTCAGAAGTGTACGAAGGTATTCCCTGCGGAACCTCCGCAATATACGAGTTTCCATTAATTCAACTTCCGAGGAAGTCAGAAGCTCAAAACGTGTCCGGCAACGGATTCGTTTACGGCCGTTTCCATTAATTCAACTTCCGAGGAAGTCAGAAGTGCGCTACAGCAAGAGGAGCAACAGCTACAAGAAAGTTTCCATTAATTCAACTTCCGAGGAAGTCAGAAGTGGTTGCTGTTTTTCGAGAACAGCAACATAACCCGGCAATGGAGTTTCCATTAATTCAACTTCCGAGGAAGTCAGAAGATGCAGATTTCGCTAATCTTTGCCGAACCCCAGAAATGTTTCCATTAATTCAACTTCCGAGGAAGTCAGAAGTATCCCGTACTGGAGGCAATCGATGGCATGACGAGTTTCCATTAATTCAACTTCCGAGGAAGTCAGAAGTCTATGATTTTGATGCTGCACAGCGTCAACAAAAAAGTTTCCATTAATTCAACTTCCGAGGAAGTCAGAAGAAGTGGGCGTGTGCGGTTTAATCGAAAAAAATATTTCAGTTTCCATTAATTCAACTTCCGAGGAAGTCAGAAGCGCAAGTCCAGTTAACATTAAAAGAAGACGGGACATGGGAAGTTTCCATTAATTCAACTTCCGAGGAAGTCAGAAGACGCTGCAATGATACGACACTACATCGCAATCTTGGAGGGTTTCCATTAATTCAACTTCCGAGGAAGTCAGAAGTATTGCAAGAGTTAAACGGGGCAAAAACCCCGCAAGAGTTTCCATTAATTCAACTTCCGAGGAAGTCAGAAGACCTCGAACAGCTAAAGGGCAAACCTGCCCTGATCAGTTTCCATTAATTCAACTTCCGAGGAAGTCAGAAGATAACGTCGCTTACTGCAACGAAGACCTCTGGTAAGGTTTCCATTAATTCAACTTCCGAGGAAGTCAGAAGTAACTGTAGTGCTGACTACGAAGAAAAGAGCTATGGTTTCCATTAATTCAACTTCCGAGGAAGTCAGAAGAAAGATATTTTGCGTGGGAACATTCAAGAATCTGATGTGTTTCCATTAATTCAACTTCCGAGGAAGTCAGAAGAAGCTTTGCCCCCCGCAAAGTTTATTGAGTTCTTAAACGGTTTCCATTAATTCAACTTCCGAGGAAGTCAGAAGTCCCGATGCGTGGAGTCCTACTCCTGTATCG
Organism: Cytophagales bacterium; assembly: GCA_020403045.1. GTDB lineage: Bacteria > Bacteroidota > Bacteroidia > Cytophagales > Cyclobacteriaceae > ELB16-189. Next base: position 250 of record JADBYK010000010.1, on the reverse strand, counting down.
GACGATGTTGTGGTGGAAATGTTTCCATTAATTCAACTTCCGAGGAAGTCAGAAGAGTGGGGTTCTGAAAACCTTGCTCCGAGAGGATTGTAACCCATCGAATCTGGGGGGGTCAACTGGCGGGTCGAATAATCGAGAAATCTTCGCGATAACTACCCTACCGGAAAGCCTCAAACCCTTACCTCGTCCTAGCTCCGTAGGGGTCAACGGACAAATGGGGGTTCGCGGGATCGCTTGACCCCTACGGAGA
>JADBYK010000001.1 GCA_020403045.1 Cytophagales bacterium | reverse complement strand
TTAGCCCCAAGTAAGAAAACCAAGTTGGTGATTTTCATTGTCAGGTCAGACGATAAATGTCTGACTCTGACCGAAAGCGTCACGAGGTTTAACCTTGACATCCGCCTCAGGCGGATCGTCAACCCCCTGGGCAAACTATGCATTCCTAATACATAGTTTGGGTTAATGCGAGAATGGTTTTATAATCAAGATGATCGTAGTGATCGTGGGTAATCAGTACTACATCCAACTCGGGGAAGTCATCTGCGGAATAGGCATTTGAGCCCTTGAAGTTAGCTGTAAAAAAAGAAACCGGAGCGGCATTGCCACTAAATACCGGATCAACCAAAATATTTTCTTCGTTGATCGTAATGGAATAGGAAGAATGACCAAACCAAACTATCTGTGGCTCCATCGAATCCAAATTCTTCAAATCTGCTCGAACAAACGGCAACGGACTCGAGGGAGTAGTGCTTGATGGTGAGTTAAAATATTTCCAAAGTGTGCTGACAAAAGAGAAATTCTCAGCCTGAAGAGGTGTTAGGCTTTCATTTTGAAAGGTGCTGTTTTTGTAATTAGGTGATGATTCTATTTGTTGCAACCGCTTGCCCGATGGCCGCGCACCGAAAACAGCTGTTTGCATGAAGAGAAAAATGCTACCAACAACGAATGCTATTAACGCAATAAAGATCATAAAGAATGATAACTGATAAGAAAGGAAAATGTGTTTGACAACCAATAATTGAAACCAGAGACGTAAAGGAAATGATTTTATTTTCTTTTTGCCGTACGTATCTTGTAGTTCGTTACAAACTATGCTACACTTTAACGCTACCATCCAACGATTTGATAAGAAGGGAGAAAAAACCGGGTGGCACTTCATTGAAATCAGTGCTGCTAAAGCCAAGAAACTGAAAGACGGCAAAACCTCCTTTCGCGTGAAGGGTACTATTGATGCCTTAACCATTCAAAAAACAGCCTTGATCCCCATGGGCAACGGAGACTTTATTCTTCCCCTTAATGCTACCCTGCGCAAAGCCATTGGCAAAAAACACGGAGACAAAATCACCCTCAATCTTGAACTGGACGAACGCAAATTGATTCTCTCCCCTGACCTGATGAGTTGTTTGAAAGAAGATCCCGCAGCTTTACAATTTTTCAAGTCGCTGCCGCCCTCACACCAACAGTATTACAGCAAATGGATTGAGAGTGCAAAAACAGCTGCTACTAAAGCGAAACGGATTGTCATATCAATGGAAGGCTTCGGAAAAAAACAGGGTTACGGAGAAATGATGCGCGCCTATAAAAATCGAATAGACTGATAATTATCACCAAAGACAACTTGCTTACTTAAAACCGACTGTCTTTCATCTGGTCTTTCATGCCGCCATATAACACATCAATAACACCGGCCTCCTGAAAAAACTTATGTGGAAAAGGTAATTCAATCTTTGAAACTTCATTGAGTTCCTGAATGGCAGATGGTGGCAATTCAAATTTCAAACATCCCAGTACATCTTCCATCTGTGATGCCTTCGTAGCGCCCACAATAGGTATCATGCTTTGATTTTTTCCCTGACGCGTCCAGTTGATGGCCACCTGTGAGGCCGTTACACCCAATTGATCGGCAATCTCCACCACTTTTTTTGTAATCAACGTGGACCGATCACCTAGTCGAGCACTTGATTCAGGCAGTCGTCCCTTTTCACCTTTCAAGTATTTGCCAGTCAAGGCACCACCGGCCAATGGCGCCCAGGGGGTCACCGTCATCCCAAATGCTTTTGCCATCGGCATAAGCTCCGCCTCCACGGTGCGTTGCAGTAAACTATATTCAATTTGGAGCCCTATGAATTGCGACCAACCACGTAATTGTGCCATTGTGTTCGCTTGGCTCACCACCCAAGCGGGGGTGTCACTTATACCTATGTAATGGACCATTCCGCGCGAAATCAAATCCTCTAATCCTTTCAAGATCTCCTCGGTGGGTGTCCAGCTGTCCCAGATATGCACCCACAACACATCGATGTAATCGGTGTTCAAACGCCACAAGCTTTCCTTCACGCTACGCATCATATTCTTACGATGATTTCCTGCAAAGTTCAAATCGCCCGAACGATCGCGCAACGAGTATTTCGTAGCCAGGACAAAATGGTCTCGGTCTTTGGCGATAAAGTCACCTACAAATTTTTCAGAAGTACCTTCGGTGTATCGGTTGGCCGTATCAATAAAATTGCCTCCGGCCTTTGCGTAGGTTTCAAAAATTTGCTGGCTTTTCTCTTTGTCTGCTCCCCACTTCCACTCAGTTCCAAATCCCATCGTGCCAAGACTCAATTCCGAGACACGCAATCCTGATTGCCCTAAGAGTTTGTAATTCATATCGTTTGAGTAAAGATTATATTTGTCAACACTTTTTGAGCTTTAGGTTAATTCCAACCCTCCTCATCATGTACAAGTTAAATCATAATTGAGTCAAAAAAGTTTACCTAAACTAACCTCTCATGAAAAAAATTGCCATCGTTCTTTTTGATGATGTAGAAGTACTCGACTTTGCGGGGCCCTTTGAGGTATTTTCAATTGCCGGAAAAAGAAGCGCTGGCGTAGCTTATGAGGTATTCACTGTGGCTGAGAAATCCATTGTCGCGGCACGCAACCAGCTGATAATAACACCTACCTACACGTTTGCAAACTGCCCCACTCCCGATATCTTCCTGATTCCGGGAGGAGGAGGTTATCATGCAGATGGCACCGCTTTTGGCTCCCGAAGGGAAATGAACAACCTCGTGATGCTTCAATGGATCAACCGACATTTTGAAAAAGCAGAGTTGGTTTTGTCCGTTTGCACGGGAGCATTGATTCTAGCCAAGGCAGGGTTACTTGAAAACCTGGAGGCCACTACCCACTTTTTGGCAGTCGAAGCACTTCAAAAAATCGCGCCATCTACCCGAGTCGTACCAGACAAAAGATGGGTAGATAATGGCAAAATTGTTCTCTCCGCGGGTGTTTCAGCAGGAATCGACATGTCGTTTCATGTACTGGAAAAATTGCAGGGCAAGGAAGTAGCCTTAGAAGCCGCTAGGTATATGCAGTATGATTACTGGAAATAATTTTTTTGCACAGATAGAAATCTCTTTTACCTTTGCAGTCCTTAAAAATGGGAGCTTAGCTCAGCTGGTTCAGAGCATCTGCCTTACAAGCAGAGGGTCGGGGGTTCGAACCCCTCAGCTCCCACCAAAAAACCTCAGAAAGTTCTGAGGCTTTTTTGTTTGGATGGATGCCTATTTCTATATCCTGTTTTCTCCGAAAGCCAACAAATTCTATGTTGGTCATACCACAGAGT